>JANYLR010000098.1 GCA_025363715.1 Holophagaceae bacterium
CGGCAAAGCCGCCCGATTCCGCGCAAGTCGGGACCTTCTAAGCCTCCACCACCGTCACCTTCACGACCCGGTCATTGGCCTTGATGGCCTTGACAACCTGGGTGTCGGCGTCCGAGGCGCACTGGCCGAACACCGTGTGAACGCCGTCGAGGTGGCTGGGGGCGCTGCCATTGCAGATGAAGAACTGGCTGCCCCCGGTGTCCTTGCCCGCATGGGCCATGGAGAGGGCGCCCAGCTTGTGCTTGTGGGGGTTGCCCGCGGTCTCGCACTTGATCTTCCAGCCGGGGCCACCGGTGCCGGGCATGCCCGAAGCGCCGGCCTTGGTGTTGGGGCAGCCGCCCTGGATGACGAAGTCCGGGATGACGCGGTGGAAGGCCAGGCCATCGTAGAAGCCTGCCTCGATGAGCTTCACGAAGTTCGCCACGGTGCCGGGCGCCTCCTTCGGGAAGAGCTCCAGGTTGATGTCGCCCTTGTCGGTCTGGAAGAGTACGCGGGTCATGGTTCACCTCTCATGGTCAAACCATCAGGATAGGATCCAGATCATCCTGAGTCAGCATGAACTTCCTGCGCACTAGGACCATCCCCTCGTAGAGCGAAGATCCATCGCGACGACAAATTCATTCTTTTTTCCCTCAGAGGGGACTAGGCTAGGCCTTGATTTGGATTAATTGGGGTTTTGAGACTCAAAATCCACTTTTTCAATCAGCCCCTTTCAAGGAGGAAGCCATGTCGACCAAGCAGGTCAAGGTGCATGCCGATGGCTGCACGCCGAATACCCTGGAGCTCATGAAGTACGAAGACAAGGTTGTGTTCATCCAGGGTGACCCCAAGGCCCCCCTGACCGTCCACGTGGACAACCAGGACCTCTTCGGAACCACCATCTGCTCCGTGGGCAGCACGCCTTCCGAGGCCACGATCTATACCCCCAAGGCCGTCGGGAACTACGTCATCAGCCTGAAACCTGCCGGCACTTCCGCGGGAAACAACACCGTCCAGGTGCTTTGCCTGGCGCCTGCCAAGGCCATGGGCGTTGGCGGCACCGGTTCCATCAAGGTCACCGGGTAGGTTGCGCCTTGACGGTGAACGGGGCCTAGCCGAGTTGCTGGGCCCGATCTGCCGCCGGCTTCCAGACCGGCCGTAGGTTCTTGTTGAGGGTGAAGGCCTGGATGAAGCTCTGAATGGATTCCATGGCTTTCGGACCTCGCTCGACCAGCCTAAGGCCCTGGGCCTCTTCCAGATAGAGGCCCCCTTGCAAAGCCACGGCCTCGGACCAGGCCGGACGATCCTTCAGGATCCCCAGGATCAGGGCCCGGCCCTGGGCCAGGCTGGGAGCCGGGTCCTGGCCGCTGGCACGCTCCCACCGGGCCCGGGCTAGGTAGAGCGTGGCCTGGGCCAGCTGGAGTTCCTTGGAGGCAGGGTTGACCTGACGAGCCACTCCGAAGGTGTCGACAGCACGATCAAAGTCTTTCCGCTCGGCTCTCAGATGCTGGGCCTTCCACCGCGCCTCGGCCGAGCGGAGTTCCCCGAGACTCAGCAAAGCATCCCGATTCCTAGGATCCATCCTCAAAGCCCTGGCCAGGGCCCCTTCCCCCTTGACCAGGCTCGGGCCCGGATCCCCGCCATCCCGCAAGGCGAGCTCGATTCGGGCGGCCTGCACCCGGCCAAGATTGATCAGAGGCTCCTTGGTGCCAGGTGAGACCCTGAGGGCTTTTTGCAGAATGCGATCCGCAGCGAGGAGGGCCTGCTGGGCCCTGGGCCCGTCCTCCCAGTGGGCCTGCTGAATCAGGAGATCCCCCAGGTTCAAGTACCCGTGCACCTGGTTCGGGGCAGCTCGCATGGCCTTTAGAAAGGCCTCCCTGGCCTCTGTTAGGTGTGGCCCCGGATCTCCTCCGGATTCCCAGGTCCAGCGAGCCAGCTCGAGTTCCGCGAGGCCCGACCCGTTGTGGAGGTGGGGAACGGCGGCGTTGATGGCGAGGCCCCGCCGGTTGAAGTCCAGGGAGCCTCGCAGATCCGGTTCTGGATTCTCGCCGCGGTCCCGTTTCTTCAGGGCGAGGCTGTAGAGGACCTTGGCCCGGACGAAGTAAGGCACGAAGTGCTTCGGGTTGAGGGTCTGCGCCCGATCAAGCACCTTCAGCGCCGCCTGGAGGTCGCCCTCGGGATCCGGGTTCCGGGGCAGCGAGGCCCGCTGCTGTAGGCAGGTGCCCAGGTTGATCCATGCAGGCAGCAGGTGGGGTTCCATTCGCGTGGCGCGTTCGAAGGCGGAGATGGCACCACTCAAGTGCGTGGAGGCGTCCTGCCCATTCTGCTCTTGGAAATCCGACCAGGTCTGGTGGATGAGACCGAGATGGTTCTCGACACGGTAGTCCCGCTTCTCGGTGGAAAGGGCTTCGAAGGCTTCCATTCCCTTGGCCAGCTGGTCCGTGGGATCGAGGTTCTGATCCTGCCGGGCATTGCCCCACTGGTAGTAGGCCATCCCCAGGGCAATCCGAGCATCCGCCCGCAGAGGTCCGGCCTCCAGGGCCCTCTTGGCGACCGTCACAGCCTGCTGGACCAGGGCTTCGGCGGGGTCGCCCCGGTTCCTCCTGAAGTCCGCGAGTTCTCCCATGAGCGCGGCTTCCAGAATGAGGGAAGGGACATGGTCCGCCTGGGCCGCTAGAGCGGTTCGAGCGGCGGCCATGCCCCGTTCGAAGGCCTGCTCCACCTGGCCCTGTCCGTACTTCTCCATGATCAGTGCGTTCAGTTCCAGTTCGGCCAAGGCGGCATGGGCGGCGGGGGCGCTGCGGCCACTGGCGGCCGCGGCGGCCAGGGCCCGGCGACCGGCCTCGAAATCGACATGCGCGGCGTCCCGGTTCCCCTGGTTCCACTGCCTCCAGGCCCGGGCCTGCAGCAGGGACCCCCGGAGCAAGGGCGCCTCGTAGAACCAGGGCAGGTCACCCTCCACCGCCTTGAGCCGGTCCAGGGCCTCATCGAATCGCCCATCATAGGAGGCCACGAGGGCCTCGAGATAGGCCGGTGAAGGCGCGTCCGAACCCTTGGCTTGCTGCAGGAGGGCGAGGGCGGGAAGCCTGAGTCGAGCTTCGATGTCGCGCTTCCGGGCCTCGCGCTGATCAGCCGAGGGGATGCGTTCCGCCTCCAGCAGCTTCTCCTGGAATTGGCGGCCCAGCGCCACAGCCAGGGCATAGGCCGCCCGAGGTTCCCGGAAACCAGCGTCCCAGGCCATCTGCAGGTGCTCCCGGGCTTTCTCACCGTCATCCAGGGTCCAGTAGCCGCGACCCAGGGCGTAGTGGCCTGGACCATTGGCGATGGCCCCAGCCCGCTTCATGTCCTCCAGCAGCTGGCCCATGTGGTTCCGCACCGCTTGCAGATCAGGCCGGATGTCATGCAAGGGAGAAAGGGCGGAGTAGCGCGCCATGGATTCGATGCGGCCCATGGATTGGGTGAACTGCTGGGCCAGGCGTTCCCGGCGTCCCGCATCCCGCCTGGCCTTGAAGGCCATGCCAAGCGCGGCCACCACCACCAGGAAGGCCAGGGCCCCGCTGACGACCAGCTGCCGGTGCTTCTGGACCTTGCGCTGGATCCAGTACCAGAGCCCCGTGGGATGCGCATGGACGGGTTCCCCCGCCAGGAAACGGTCGAGATCCTCCGCGAAGGCTTTGGCGGAACCGTACCGCTTGGACCGATCCTTCTCCAGACATTTCAACGTGATGGCTTCCAAGTCCCGCGGCAGGTCAAGTCCCAGGGACCGCATGGTGGGCACCTCCACCGTGGCGATGGCGCTGAGGACCTCCAGGGGATTGGAGCCCCCGATGGGCGGGCGACCCGTGACCAGGTGGTAGAGGGTGGCCCCGAGACTGTAGACATCCGTGCGGCGGTCCAAAGCTGACACTTCCCCGCGGGCCTGTTCGGGGGACATGTAGGTGGGCGTGCCGAGCACGGAGCCCGTTTCGGTGACGTCCTGGTTCCATTCGTGGGCCAGACCGAAGTCCATGACGAAGGTGCGGAGGGCGCCATCCTCTGCCTGCTCCACCATGAGGTTCGAGGGCTTGAGATCCCGGTGGATGATCCCCAGCCGGTGGGCCTCGTGGACGCCTCGGGCCGCATCCCGCAGGACCAGCACTTTCTGCTCGAGGGAGAGGCCAGCGGCAGCGACCTCCAGCGAAGAGCCGGCGATGTGCTGCATGGTGATGAAGACCCGGCCTTCGACCTCGCCCACCTCGAAGACCTTGCACACATGCTCGTGATCCACCCGCGCCTGCGCTCGCGCCTCAAGCAGGAACCGCTCCACATGGCGGTCGTTTTCGATACGGACGAACTTGATGGCGACTTCCCGGCCCAGCCGCCGGTCCCGGGCCAGGAACACCATGCCCATGCCGCCCTGGCCCAGGAAGCCCAGGAATTCGTACCGGTCCCAGTCCTTCACCGGAAAGTCTGGAGGCTGGGCACTGCTGGTGGGCAAGGGGCCGTAACTTCCAGCCCGGGTCTCGGCCTGCGAAAGCAGGGGCACAGTGGGCGGCTCGCTTGGCTGTGGGGACATGATTCCCTGGGGTCGTTAACATCATAGGCCAAGCCATGATTCCCAAGGTGATGTACCTTGCCTGTTCAAGACCAGCTCCCCGGTCGGTTCCTCTTTGTGCCAGAAGGCCCCATGAAGACACTCCTGCTGCATGTCCCCGGCCGGCCATCCATCCCCCTGGAAGGCGAGGCCCAGACCTGGACGCTGGGTCGTTCCTCGCAGAATGACGTGGCCATTCCCGACCCCAGCCTGAGCCGCCACCACGCTCGAATCACGATGAAGGACGGCATTCCCCACCTGGAGGATCTGGGTTCCCTGAATGGCACCTTCATCAACGGCGAGCGGATCACCCTGCCCCATCCCCTTGGCGAACAGGACGAGATCCAGCTGGGACAGGTCCCCATGACCCTCGGCTCCGCTGCGCCGGGGCCGAGGTTCCGCATCGGCGCGGATACAAATGCCTCCTCTTCGGCGGGTTCGCTCGTGCTGCCGCTGGAGCGCCTGCGGGCCGCGCCCGAGCGGAGCGAGGCCCCGGAGACCCTGCGCCTGCGAGAGGTGATCCAGGAGATCCAGGCACTTTCGCTGGAACTGCTGGAGGACAGCCCCCCCGAGCAGCTGCTCTCGAATCTCTTGGACCGGCTTTGGACCCTCCTCAAGCCCTGGCGGGCTGCCGTGCTGATCCTGGACGGGAAGTCTGAGCTGCACACCGTGGCTTCCCGGGGGCCCGAAGGCAAGCAGCCCATCCTGCTGGCGCGCAGCCTGGTGGACGCCGCCCTAGAGCGGAAGGAATCCGTGCTCTTCAACGATCTGGCCGAGAACCAGAACCTGGCCTCCCCTTCCCTCATGCTCAGCGGTGTCACCTCGGCCATGGTCACGCCCCTCGAGCACCAGGGCGTGGTGAAGGGCCTGCTCTACCTGGATTCCCATCTACCCCGGCGGCCCTTCACCGAGGAGGACCTGCGCCTGGCCAGCATCCTGGCCCACCTGGCCACGGCCAAGCTGGAGCAGGGCCGGATGCGGGAAGAGGCCATGGCCCGCAAGAAGGTGGATCAGGAACTGGACCTGGCCCGCCACATCCAGCAGGGCCTGCTCCCCGGCTTTCCACCCGATATTCCCGGCTACGAGGTGCACGGCAACAACCTGCCCAGCCGTCAGGTCTCGGGTGACCTCTTCGGCTGGTGGCCGCGGAGCGATGGGCGCTGGCTGTTCTGCCTGGCGGATGTGAGCGGCAAAGGCCTGGGGCCGGGGCTGTTGATGGCCTCCCTGCAGGCGACCCTGGAGGCCTGGACTGAACGGGAGCTGTCCACGGCGGACCTGGCCTTCCAACTCTCCAAGGTGCTAGCCCGTCATACCGATGGACGGCGCTTCGTGACGGCTTTCCTCGCCCTGCTGGATCCCGCCACGGGCGAACTCACCTACACCAATGCCGGGCACAATCCGGCCCTCTACTTCCACCTGGATGGCAGCTTCGAGACCCTGGACGCCCAGGGTCTGCCCCTGGCCATGCTGCCGGGCCAGCCCTATGGGGAACGGATCCTGGCGCTGCAGCCCGGGGATCTGCTGGTGATGTACACCGATGGCATCACCGAGGCCAGCGATCCACAGGACGAGGAATTCGGCACGGAAGCCCTCACCTCCGTGCTGCTTCCGAAGCGACACGAACCGCTTATGGCCCTGGATGCCGCCCTTCTGGGTGAACTGGACCAGTTCACCCGGGGGGCCCCGTACCTGGACGACCGCACCCTGCTGATGCTTCGCCGAAGCTGAGTTGATACCCATGGAAAGCCATGGTCGCGTGACTCGCATCAAGAGTTGAGCCCCAAACTCGCTCTGTCGATCGATAATGGCGCCACCACTTTCCCGCCTGGGATTCCATGCCCGACGCGTCTTCCTCATCTGGTCTTCCCCAGACCCGGGCCTCTTTGATGGAGGCCCTCCCCACGGGCGTGCTGATCGCCGACGCAGGCGGCCGTTACCTCGAAGCCAACGCAGCCGCCTCCAGGATCCTCGGCTATCCGCGGGAAGCCCTGCTGGCCAGCGGCCTCCCGGAAGCCCGCTCCAATCTGCTCAACGCCGATGGTTCCGTGCTCTCGCCCGAGGAGACCCCGGGCGTCCTCGCGTTAAGGAGCAGGAAGCCCGTACTCCACCAGGTGCTGGGACTGGTGCGCGAGAACGGCGACACCCAATGGCTAGAAGTGTCTGCCGAACCGCTGCCGGAAGGTGGCGTGCTGGTGTGCTTCGATGACATCACCCGGCAGCACCTGACGGAGAGCATCCTCGCCGCTCGCGCCCGCATCGCCGAAATGGCGGCCACCGCCACCCTGGAGGAGGTCCTGCGGGCCACCTTGGATGAAGTGGAGCGCCTGACCGGCAGCTGCCTCGGCTTCTTCCACTTCATGGAGGCCGACCAGAAGACCCTGACCCTGCAAGCCTGGAGCACGCGGACCGAGAACGAATTCTGCATGGCGATCGGGAAGGGCATGCACTACTCAGTCGACGAAGGCGGGGTCTGGGCGGACGCAATCCATGCCCGAAAGCCCGTGATCCACAATGACTATGCAAGTCTGCCGCATAAGAAGGGCATGCCGGAAGGCCACGCCACCGTGCTGCGGGAACTGGTGGTGCCCGTGCTCCGCGGCGAGCGGATCGTCGCCCTCCTCGGCATCGGCAACAAACCCTTTCCCTACGGAAACCGGGACCTGCAGACGGTCCTGCGGCTGGCGGACTTGGCCTGGGACATCACCGCCCGCAAGAGGGCAGAGCAGGAGGTCAAATCCGCCAAGGACATGCTCGGGCTGGTGCTGGATTCTCTGAACGCCCACGTGGCGGTCCTGGACGCTGATGGAAACATCCTCACCGTCAATGAACCCTGGCGCCGGTTCGCCCGGGAGAATGGCATCACGGAAACCCCAGGCACCGTGGAGCAAGCGAACTACTTGTCGGCCATGGCGGGTTCCTCCCAGGATTCGTCCCACTGTGCCACCGATATCCGTCAAGGGCTGGAAGGCGTTCTGAGTGGCCTACACCCTGCCTTCCAGGTCGAGTATCCCTGCGACACCCCCACCGAGCCGAGGTGGTTCCGGACGCACATGCTCGCACTACAATCCGACCAGGGTGGAGCGGTTATCACCCACGAGGACATCACCGAAGAGAAACTAGCCTACGCGTCGCTCCAGAACAGTGAAGCCCGGTTTCGATCCATGTTCGAGGCGGCCCCCATCGGCCTTTGGGAAGAGGATTTCTCAGAGATCAAGGCCCGGTTTGATGCCCTCCGGCAGGCCGGTGTGTGCGACCTCCGGGCTCATTTCGATGAACACCCTGGGGAGGTCGCCGACCTTGCCAGCCGAGTGCGCATCCTCCGCATCAACGAAGCCAGCGTGCTGAGCCTCAAGGCTGAAAGCGAAGGGGACATCGTCCGCGAGCTGCCCAGGTATTTCACCCCGGGCTCCCTGCAGATCTTCAAGGAGGAGCTCCTGGCCTTAGCTGCGGGGAAGACCCGGTTCAGGGTGGAAGGTCCTCATCTGGATGCCCATGGCCAACTTCTCTTTTTCGACATTGGCTTCACCGTGCAACCCGGGCATGAGGAATCGCTGTCGAGGGTGCTGGTCTCCTTCCTGGACATCACCGGGCAGAAACAAACCGAGGACTCCCTCAGGGCCAGTGAATCCCGGCTTCAGACCCTGACCGAGCATTCACCCGATCACATCCTCCTTCTCGATCTGGATGGAACCATTCTCTACATCAACCATGTCCTCCCGGGGCATCGGTTGGAGGAGGTGATTGGCCAGAACTGGCTGAACTGGATGACTCCCAGTGCGCGGGAGATTGCCCACAGGGCCTTCACCCAAGTGATTGAATCCGGGCATAGGATCGACTATGAAGTGGAGGGGATGGGGTCCCCCGGTGAATCTCGGTGGTACGGTTGCCGTCTTGGCCCCGTCCTCGAGAATGGGGTGGTGGAAAGCCTCGTGCTATTCAGCACAGATATTTCCGAGCGCAAACAGGCCGATATGGCCTTGCTGCGCAGCGAACACCAGTACCGCAGCCTTTTCGACTCCATGAAGGAAGGCTTCGCCCTCCACGAAATCCTGCTGGATGAAGGGGGCCAGCCCATCGACTACCGCTTCCTCGACGTGAACCCCGCCTTCGTCGCCATGACGGGCCTGCCCAGGGGCCAATGGATCGGCCGAACGGTGCGAGAAGTCCTCCCGGGCATCGAACCCCGCTGGATCCAGGGCTACGGCGAGGTCGCCCGGACGGGGAAGTCCATTACCTTCGAGGATGAATCCAGGGATCTTGGTCGTTGGTACAGGGTCACGGCCTACCGGCCCGGCCTAGGTAAGTTCGCGGTGCTGGTGACTGACATCACCGAACACAAGCGTACCGAATCGGAACACCGGCTCCTTGAGCAGCAGGTCGCCCGCACGCAGAAGATGGAGAGCCTGGGCAGCCTGGCCGGTGGCGTGGCCCATGACATGAACAATGTGCTGGGCGCCATCATGGGCCTGGCTTCTATTCACCAGGAGCAGGCCCCGGAAGGCACGCGCCTGCACAAGAGCATGAGTACCATCCTCATGGCCTGCACCCGGGGGCGGACCCTGGTCAAAGGCTTGCTGGGCTTTGCCCGCCAGGGGCTGGAGGAAGTACGACTCCTGGATCTGAACGAGGTGATCCGGGAGGAAGTCGCACTGCTGGAGCGCACCATTCCGGCGAACGTGCGCATCGTTCCGGAACTGGCTCCCGGGTTGAACCTGATCCATGGCGATCCGGCCTCGCTGAGCCATGTCCTAATGAACCTCTGCGTGAACGCGATGGATGCCATGCCCGGGGGCGGCTCCCTCTACCTTCGCACCCGCAACGAAGGGCCTGACCTGGTCTGCCTCGAATTGGCGGACACCGGCTGCGGCATGGCCCCGGATGTACTTGAGAAGGCTCTGGACCCCTTCTACACCACCAAGAGCCACGGGAAGGGCACCGGGCTGGGACTGGCCATCGTCTATGGCAGCGTCAAGGCCCACCATGGCATGCTGGAACTGTCCAGCTCGCCCGGGGCCGGAACCAGCGTCCTGATGCGCTTCCCGGCCACTTCGTCCCCGCCCCTGCCGGGAACCCCGAGCCATCGGACTTTCCACGCCGGGCACGCCCTGGACATCCTGGTGGTCGACGATGACGAGCTCATCCAGGACAGCCTGGTGGAACTGCTCCAATCCATGGGCCATCGGCCGACGGTGGCCCGTTGCGGCGAGGACGCCCTGCGCCTGCTGGAACAGGGCCTGGCTGCCGAGGTCGTGCTCCTGGACCTGAACATGCCTGGCCTGGGGGGAGCCGGCACCCTGCCCCGGCTGCGGGCAGCCTACCCCGATCTGCCGATCCTGCTCGCCACGGGGCGGGCGGACCAATCGGCCATGGATCTGGTGGCCCATACCTCAAAAACCTTGCTGCTCCCCAAGCCTTTCTCAGTTGCGGAACTGAATAGTCATTTCCGGCAGCTGGGCCTGGATTGATCCACCACCGATCCGCAAGGGAACTGGTGTCAGCGGATTCTCGCCATTGCCTTATCTGCGGAGACAAACCACGGGTTTCATCGGATCATGGGACGCGATGGACCACCCTGAACACGACCCACGGCCGACTCCGAGCCCCCAGGCGATCCCCCCAGAGATGGTCCAGAATCCTGATTCTCCACCGTTGAATTCGCCACCACCCAGCCACCCTTACAGCGAAGCTTCGCCCCGTCGTTCTGGGCTCAACCAATCCCGCGAGTTGCTCGACATGATCAAGTTCGAGCACACGGTCTTCGCCCTGCCCTTCGCCCTCTTGGGTGCCCTGTCGGCGGCGCAGGGCCTCCCGCCATTGCGCACGTCCCTCTGGATCCTCGCGGCCATGGTGGGGGCGCGGACGGCGGCCATGACTTTCAACCGGCTGGTGGACGTGGATGTGGATGCGGAGAATCCTCGCACGGCGAGCCGCGCCTTGCCCGCGGGCCGAGTCTCCAAGGCCGGCGCCATGGCCATGCTGGGCGCCGGGATCGTACTGTTCGGCCTAGCCGCGGGGGCTCTGGGCCCGCTTACCTGGGCGCTCTCGCCCCTGGCGCTGGTCATCATCCTCGGCTACTCCCTGTGCAAGCGCTTCACCTCCTGGGCCCACGTGGTGCTGGGTCTGTCCCTCTCCGGAGCACCGCTGGGAGCCTGGATCGCCGTCTCTGGGCGCATCGAGGCTCCGGCCCTCTGGCTGTCCGGCGGCGTACTGGCGTGGACCGCCGGCTTCGATATCCTGTACTCCCTGCAGGACGAGGCCTTCGACCGCTCCAAGGGGCTCCACTCGATCCCCTCGAAACTGGGTACGAAGGGGGCGCTGATCCTGTCCCGCAGCCTGCACCTCGTCGCCCTGCTCTGCTGGGGCAGCTTCAACCTGCAGGTGGATGGCCATCTGTGGCCCTGGGCTGCCTGGGGCGCGGTCGCGGCCATGCTCTTGCGGGAACAGTGGCTGGTGCGGGAAGGGGATCTCTCGCGCATCGACCAGGCCTTCTTCACGGTGAACAGCCTCATTGGACTCGTGTTTTTCATGGGCCACGCGTTGGAATACTGGTTATCGAAGACACTGCTGGCGCCACTCTAGGCCTTAAGTTGTAAGAAATCGAATCACCCGGACACTCTTTCCCAGGTATGCTGGGGGCCCATGTCCACCCAGCTCCCTGAACGCCGTCGCGCCGTGCGCTCCAGCCGTCCTGATACTGGGCGGTGGCTCACCATCATGGTCGTCTTGAGCCATCGGACGTTCCGCTGGTCCCTCACGAGAAGGCTGATGCTTTGGGTCATCGGTGGCGTGGCCGGTTTCTCGGCCCTGGCGATGATCGGATCAGGTTACGGATTCTGGGCGACGAAGAAGATCATGAACTTTGGCCGCCTCCAGAAAGAAACCCAGGAGCAGCAGGAGCAGATCCGATCCTCCCTCGACCAGGCCCAGGCCCTGGAGAATGAGGTGTCGACCCTGCGGAAGCAGCACACGGAACTTCTGAAGCTGCTGGACCCCAAGGCACCTGCCGGGAATCCCCTGTCCGTGCTGCCGGGCCAGCCGAGTTCCACGCCACTCCCACCGGGAGCCCAGGAACGACTATCCCGTTTACGCCAAGATCTCGACTACACCGCCAAACAGGCGGCCGTGGTTAGGGCCCGCATGGAGCCCGTGATCCGAGCCTGGTCGCACACGCCTTCCATTCCACCCACGGCCGGATACCTCAGCTCCGGATTCGGCGTGCGGGTCAGCCCCTTCTCGCGATCCAATGAAGCTGGCGAGGGTCTGCTTGGGTACCACTCAGGCCTCGATATCAGCAATGCGCTGGATACTCCCATTCAAGCCACCGCTGATGGCGAAGTCGTGGATGCCGGGTGGATGGATCGCTATGGCTGGGGGGTGAAGATCCGGCATACGCCTGACCAGGAGACCCTCTACGCTCATCTCAACCGAGTGGACGTGAAAGTCGGGCAGAAGGTGTCCCGGGGGGATATCCTGGGGGCCATGGGACGCACCGGAAACGCTACGGGCGTCCACCTCCACTACGAGGTCCGCCGGAACGGGAAGCCAGTGAACCCCCAGCCCTACCTTCGGCTCCAGCGCCAGTGGCTCAGCGCCCTCGGCAGGCCTTCCTGACTCAAGGAGTGACCCCATGGCAGTCTTCCGCAACAAACCCAAATCGGAACCCGCACCCGCCATCCACTCCCTGCTGGGGAAGGATGTGCTGTTCAAGGGCGAGGTCCACACCAGCACCCACAGTTTCCGGGTGGAGGGCACGGTGGAAGGCTCCATCCATTCCACGGGAGAGGTCTCCATCGCCCAGGGTGGACTGGTGAAAGGCACCATCTTCGCCAAGCACCTGGTCGTCACAGGCCGGGCCGAAGGCACCATGAAGATTTCCGACTGCCTTGAAATCCACGGCACTGGCTTCGTGGAAGGAGATGTGGAGGTCGGTTCGCTGGTGGTGGACGAAGGCGGCACGCTCCAGGGGGTCTGCGTCCGGAAGGAGCAATCCCGGAAGGAGGACCCTCAGCCCGTAGCCAAAGGCGGATTCCTCCCTACACCCAAGCACCCTGACACCGAGCCGAAGAAGGTCGACGTCAAGCACTAGCGAAACAGCGGCCCCGGATCCGACTTCACCCCCAGGTAGGCGTAGGCGGCATCGGTGGCTTTGCGGCCCTGGGGCGTGCGATCCAGGAAGCCCACCTGCATGAGGTAGGGCTCCACCAGATCCTCCAGCGCCCCTTCATCCTCGCCCAGGGCCGCGGCGAGGGTTCGCACACCTACCGGGCCGCCCCGATGCTTGTGGCAGAGAGCTTGGAGGTATTCCCG
Source organism: Holophagaceae bacterium (assembly GCA_025363715.1). Lineage (GTDB taxonomy): Bacteria > Acidobacteriota > Holophagae > Holophagales > Holophagaceae > Geothrix. The sequence continues at coordinate 12,860 of JANYLR010000098.1, forward strand.
ATCCAGGGAATCAAGGCCGAGATCGTCCACCTCATGCAGTTTCAGGCAGGCATCGGCGGAAGCCTCGGTGATGGTGCCGTCGCCCTTCACTTCCGCGTAGTCCCGGCAGCGCCTCAGGAGGCGGTTGCAGATGCGCGGGGTCCCTCGGCTGCGCCGGGCAATGGCCTCCGAACCTTCCTTCGCCAGGTGGATGTGGAGCAACTCCGCCGAGCGGTTCGCGATGATGGCCAGCTCCGCGCGGGTATAGAACTCCAGGCGATGGACCATGCCGAACCGGTCGTGAAGGGGTTTCGAAATCAATCCGGCCCGGGTGGTGGCCCCCACTAGCGTGAAAGGGCGCAGATCCACCTTGAGAGTCTGGGCGCTGGGGCCCTGGCCGATAAGGATGTCCAGCTTCCGATCCTCCATGGCTGAATAGAGCAGTTCCTCGATGGGCGCCGAGAGGCGGTGGATCTCGTCGAGGAAGAGAAATTCACCGGCCTCGAGGTTCGTGAGGATGGCGGCCAGGTCTCCCTTTTTCTCCAGGGCCGGGGCCTGGATCACCTTGCAGGGCGCCCCCATTTCGTTGGCCAGGACATGGGCCAGGGTGGTCTTTCCGAGCCCTGGTGGGCCGAAGAGCAGCACGTGATCCAGGACCTCTCCGCGCCGGGTGGCGGCCTGGAGGGCGATCTCCAGTCGGGCCTTCACCTTCTCCTGGCCGATATATTCCTGGAGCCGTTGCGGCCTCAGTGAGTATTCGGCGGGATCGTCGGTGCTACCAGTGGGATCCAGGTCGGGGTGTCGATGCATGACTCCTATTCCCTCACGGGACTTCCACTTGTGTCCAGCCGATGGCCGGATAATCTTGGGTTCACGAACTTGCCCCCCTCCCCACCTTTAACCCCCTGGAGATGTTGTGGCCCAGCGCTACCAGCTCCTGATCCGTGACCGGCATGGCTTCGAGCGCTCCATTCCGCTTAACCGTTCCGTCACCCTGGGGCGGCAGAGCCTTTGCGATCTGGTGCTTTCGGACAGCATGATCAGCCGCAACCACGTGCGGTTGGAACTGCGTGACGACATCTGGTGGGCCGAGGATCTCCAGACCACTCATGGCACGTTCTACAAAGATCAGGCCATCGGCCGCGTGGCCTGGGAGCCTGGCGCGCCCCTCCGGCTCGCGGACGGCGCCTACACCCTCACCCTGGTGAGCCAGGATCAGACCAGTTCGGAATTGCACCTCCAGGCCATCCTTGAAACGGCCCAGCTCCTGGCGGAGGAGGTGGACCTCGAGGATCTGCTCGAGCAGTCTCTGGACAAGCTGCTGGCCATTTCGGGCACGGATCGCGGCTTCCTGATGCTGCTGGAGGACGGCGAGCTGGCGATCCGTGTCCAGCGCAACCTGGGCCATGAACTCGAAGGCAAGATCCAGCTCTCCCTCTCCAGCGTCCACAAAGTGTTTGAGACTGGGGATCCCATCTGGATCCTGAACGTGGCCGACGACCACCACCTCATGAGCCAGAAGTCCATCCACCGCCTCGAACTCAAGACCATCCTCTGCCTTCCCCTCCTGCTCCAGGGCAAGCGGCTCGGCGTGGTCTACCTGGATAGCCGGCGACCCATCACCGAGCCGCCGGACCGGGAGACCTTCGAGGCCATCGTGGCCCTCTGTGCCATCGCCATCGAGCGGACGCGGCTTTCCGAAGAGAACCTGCGCGGCCATGTGCTCGCCACCGTGGGCCAGGTGGCCAGTTCCATCGTCCACGATTTCAAAAACGGGTTGTTCGTCCTCCGGGGCCACGCGGACCTCCTGGAGCTGTCCACCGAGGACCACAAGATCCGGCACCACTGCCGCAAGATCCTGGAGTGCGTGGACCGACTCACCCACCTGAGCCAGGACGTCCTCGATTTCGCCAAAGTGCGCGAACCCAACCGGGAGACCGTGGACCTGCGTGCCTTCCTTGACGCCATCCTCGAGCCGATGGTGCCGCGGGCCGCCGAACTCGGCGTCCAGCTCCGCACGGAAGGCACCACCTGCCTGGTGAAGATCGATCCGGGCCGCTTCACCCGGGTCATGGAAAACATCATGACCAATGCCCTCGATGCCACCCTCGACATGGACGGCGAGGTCTACGTCTCCTGGGGCCCGGTGACAGGCGGGATCCAAATCCGGGTGAAAGATCGGGGCCGTGGCATCCCGCGCAAAGTGATCAAACGGATCTTCGAGCCCTTCTTCAGCTACGGCAAGAAAAAGGGGACAGGGTTGGGGATGGCCACCGTGAAGAAAATCGTCGAAGAGCACGCTGGCACCCTGGAGTTCATCAGCGAAGAAGGTAGCGGCACCGAGGTGATCATCACTCTGCCGGACCACCCCATCACCGGCACCTTCAAGATCTCTGATGAGTCCACCGGCAACCATCAGGTGCTCCAGGCGGAAGACCCATGACCGCCCTGCGGATCGGGCAGGGCTTCGACGTCCACCGTTTCACCACGCCTGAAGCGCGCCGCCCGCTGGTCCTCATGGGTTGCGAGATTCCCCACGACCGCGGCCTCGAAGGCCACAGCGACGCCGATGTGATGCTCCATGCCCTCATGGATGCCTTGCTGGGCGCCGCGGGCCTGGGCGACATCGGCCTGCACTTCCCGGACACCGATGCGGCCTACCGGGGTGCGGACTCGAGCCGACTGCTGGAGAAGGTGATGGGCGACCTGGCCGAGCGCGGCTGGGGGGTGGTGAACGCGGATGTCTGCCTCATCGGCGAGCGACCGAAGATCGGGCCGCACCGGCAGCGGATGCGGGATCGCGTGGCGCCGCTGCTGGGCCTGCCTGCGGATGCCCTGAACGTGAAGGCCACTACCACCGAGCAACTAGGCTTCACCGGCCGTGGCGAGGGACTCGCCGCTCAGGCCGTGGTTCTGATCCAGCGGAGCTGAGACCTTCCAACCATTCATCGCATATGATGGAAGTTCCGGAGGGTTCATGAGGTTTCACCCCGCAATTCCCGCCCTGGTGCTGTTGGGCGCCGCGACCTTCTTGGGGTGCACGAAGGTGCCGCTGACACCCGGAAAACCGATTCCCGCCGGAACCATGGTCTTCCGGTTCACCCGCAAGGTGGCCGGCCCCGTGGAGCTCAGCGTGGATGGGGCCCGTCTCCCCGTCCAGCAGCTCCCCAAGGGTGCCACCAGTCTCCACGTGAAGGGCCTCAGCCCCGGCAAGCACCGCTTCTTCCTGACCAGTCAGCGGGAGACCTTCAGCCCGGACCAGGGAGAGCTCGACCTCCCGGCCGACAAGGGGCTCTACCAGATCACCCTCACCCAGAAGCTGGACTCGGTCCTATACGGCAAGCCGGATCCGCTGCCCACGGCCGAGGGCCTGCCTGGCGTGACGGCGACCCTCGCCAAGTAGTGTGATGACCGCAGTGGCCCGCACCCGCCAGCGGGACCGTGTGCTCCACGGGCGGGGCACCCTGATGGTCCGGTGCCTGGCCATCGGGCTACCGGTGGCCTCGGCCTGCTCCGGACGCGGGGCCTGTGGCAAGTGCGTGATGACTGTCCTGGCCGGCGCCGAGGCCCTTCGACCGCCCACCGCCCATGAAGCCCGCGTCCTGGCCCGGAACGGGGCCGGGAGCGATCAGCGCCTCAGCTGCCAGTGCCGGATGCCCAGCAGCCGGGTGGAGCTGGTGATCACCATGGGCTACTGGTGAGACGCCTCGCCTGGACGATCCTCGGCTTGACCCCCCTGCTGGGCGTCTTCGGCTTCGCCGCCTGGAAGGCCCGCGCCGTGGCCCGGGAGCTGGTGGACCCGCCCTTCTACCGCGCCCAGCCCCTGGCCCGGGTGGAGGCCACCTACCGGGAGCTAGCAGAAGGCCGGGATGGGGATCCCGGTGGCACCTGGATCAGCGAAGAGGTGGGTGGACTCCAGCTATGGCGTTTCAGGCGCCCTGCGACCTCGCCCGGAGTGGTGCTCCTGCTCCATGGTTTCGGGGACGACCGCTGGGGCACCAGCCCTGCCCTCAAGTGGTTCCCGGGCCTGGATGCCGCCATCTTCACCTACCGGTGCCGGGACGATGCCATGCGACGGGGTGGCCCTGTGCCGGCCGTGACCTTCGGTGCGGAGGAATCCAAGGATGTCATCCGGATCGTGCATCATCTGGAAGCCTGCGGACGGCCCCGGAACCGCATCCTCCTGCTGGGCCGCAGCCTGGGCGCCTCCGTGGGCCTGCTGGCCCTGGCCGGCCTGGAGCGCGAAGGCAAGGGCCCCCTGGCGGGCATCATCTGGGAGGGCGCCCCCGCCAGCAGCCGCAGCTTCGCCGAGCGCCTGGTGCGGGGCCCGGAGGATCGCGCCTGGCATGTCCTGGCGCCTCCTATCGGAGCTGTCGCCGCCTTTGCCGCCGGCCACATGGGTGGCTATGCGCCTGAGGAAACAGACCTCCTGCACCGCACGGGGGGCCTGCGCTTCGTTACCCCCAGCCTTTGTTTCCTGGCCACCCAGGATCGCCTGGCGCCACCGGAGGTCCAGCGGTCCCTGGCAGCCCGATTCCAGGACGGGCGCGTGATCGAAGTATTGACCTGGCACCTGCATTGCGCCGATGCGCTGGGACCCGCCTATACAAACGCCATCCAGGCAGCGGTGACCACCTGGTTCCCGGAAACGGAAAGGGGCCCCGCGGGGCCCCGTCCAATGCGATGACTGGTACTACTCGTCTTCGTTGGCCGAGACGGTGGCACGCAGCAGCTTCGGCGTGATGCGGGTAACGATGGGTTCGAACACCTTGTTCACCAGTTCCTCATCGTAGGAAACCTCGGCTCCGGTCCCGGCGACCTTCACGCTGGTATCCGAAACCTTATCTTCATCCTTCCAGGCTCCCAGGATTTCTCCGGTCTCCACCTCGATGAGACGGATATCGAGGCGGCCCGTGAAGGAGGCCTTCTTGACGTTGACGCTACCCGCTACGGCGCCGGCCATGCCATCGCCCGTGACCTTGCCCACCAGGGCACCCACGCCCCAGCCTGTCCCGAAGCCACCTTCCTTGTAGGCGAAGCGGGTGATCTTGCCGGTCATCACGTACTTCACGCCCAGCAGCTTGCCGATCTTCTGGACGGTGGCGGTATCCACTTCGCCACTCTGCTGGAAGTTCAGTTCCCCGCGGATCTCAGCCAGCCGCTCCCGCTCGATGACACGGATCTTGTTCTTGCCCTTGTCGACGATCTCGGTGGTGAACATGTCTCTGATCTGGTTGGAGATGGTGCTCATGTTGTTGCCCCAGCCGCCGTGGCGCCAGCCGTGCCATGCATCAGGCGCCGCCTTGAAATCCAGGATGGCGATGCGCGGCAGCTTGGCCTTGTCCTCCTTGGACATCTTTTTCTGCGCAAAGGCCGGGGCGGCCAGAGCCAGCACCGCTAGACAGGAGACGAGCAGCTTATGAAGGCGCATGGGGACTCCGTGGATACCAAGGGTTCAGTCGTCGATGAGCTTGCTGCGCAATTCCTTGCCCAGCTTGAAATAGACCACGCGCTTGGGCGGCACCTGGATGCTTTCCCCGCTGCGCGGGTTCCGGCCCTGGCGGGCACGGCGGTCCCGGAGGCGGAAGCTGCCGAACCCGCGCAGTTCCACGCCTTCGCCGGTCTTGAGGGACTCAATGATGCTCTCCAGGAAGGTGTTCACCAGGAGATCAGCATCTTTCTTCCCCAGTTCCAATCGCTCCATCAAATGCCGGGAGAGATCAGCCTTGGTGAGGGTCTCCATCGCTTCCATGGGAACTCCGAGGGGTGAGGTGGCCTAAGTGACTTGAGGGCAGTCCTCAATAAATCCCCATCTGTGCCCTGCGGTCAAGGGGGACATCTTCATCTATTTGAAAAAAAGGGGGCCGAACGCCCCCCTTTTGAACCAGATGGGTGGGTCTCCTAGTCCATGAGCCATTCCAGGAGGAAGCGGGGGCCTTCGCCGCTGCCGCCGTGGGTGCGGTAGTCCCGCTCCTTGCCGGACCAGCTTCCCGACAGGTCCACATGGGCCCAGGAAGCCGTACCCACGAATTCCCGCAGGAAGAGGCCAGCCGTGATGGTGCCCCCCCAGCGGATGCCCGTGATGTTCTTCAGGTCGGCCAACGGGCTCTTCAGCAGGTCCGTGTACTCCTCCACCAGGGGCAGCTGCCAGAGATACTCCCCGACAGAGCCACCGGCGTCCAGGAGCCGGTCCACCAGCCGCTGGTCCGTGCCCATCACCGCGGAGACGCCATCGCCCATGGCGATGAGGGCGGCCCCAGTCAGGGTGGCCAGATCCACCACGTGGTCCGCGCCCTGTTCCCCGGCCAGGTGGAGCAGATCGGCGAGGACCAGACGACCCTCGGCGTCCGTATTGAGCACCTCGATGGTTTTCCCGCTGCGGCTGCGAAGCACGTCCCCGGGCTTGTAGCTGGAGCCCGAAGGCATGTTCTCCACCAGGCCCATGAGGCCCGTCACCTGGACCGGCACTTCCAGCTGGGCGCAGGCCACGAGGGTGGCCAACACGATGGCGGCGCCGGTCATGTCGTCCTTCATGGTCTCCATGCCGGAGGCATCCTTGAGGGAGAGGCCACCCGAATCGAAGCAGACGCCCTTGCCCACCAGCACCACGTGCTTCTTGGGCTTCTCCTTGGGCTTGTACTCGAGCTTGACGACCCGGGGCGGGCGGACGCTGCCCTGGCCCACCGCCAGCACGGAGCGGAAGCCTCCCTTTTCCAGGGCGGGCACATCCAGGACCTCGCAATGGAGCTTGTGCTGTTTCGCGAGCTTGACGACCAGGTCAGCGAAGACCTCGGGGTAGAGGTCGCCAGCGGGCGTATTGGCCAGGTCCCGGACCCGGTGACAGGCAGCCACACCCGCTTCGACCACGGGCAACTTGCGCCGCGCCTTGCGGGTGTCATCGCCGTTGGTGAAGATTTCGATGGAGGAGAACTGCTTGGGTTCAGGTTTTCCACTCTTGAAGGTGACGAGATCGTAATTGGCGAGCAGGGCGCCTTCAGTCACGGCCACCTGCACCGCATCGTGATCCAGGGTCGAGGTTGAAGGAGATAGCACACCAATCTTCTTCCATTTTTTCTTGAGGCAGAAGCGTCCTGCGGTACCCACGGCTTTGCGAATTTTGTTGAGTGTCACCTTCTCTTCATCCCCAAGGCCGACCAGCACCATCCAGCGGCTTTCCTTGACCCCATTCGGGTGATGCAGAGGCACGACTTCAAGATAGTCCGCCTTGAAATCCTCCTCATCCATCACCTGCCGGGCGACTTTACTGATGGCAAGGGGGAGGCGATGGCGTTCCCGTCCAGAAAACACTGGCACGATAAGCACGTCACCTGCGAAATCCTTGCCGGTTTGAGAGCTGATATCCACTGAAGGCATGAGAGTTCCTCCTGGAAAAAGAGCCTAGAGCTGATTCATATAAAAGAAAAGGGTCTTTTTCGTTCATTATTTGTCATGACTGCACAATTTATTAACGGCAACTTTTTCCACACTAGCCTTGTAGGACAAAGCCGGGTTCCAATGGGGTCATGTCCTTTTTGGATCTCGTCCCCCGGCATCGCCAGCCCTTTCCGCTTCCGGGCCCCTGGCCTGCCTGCGTCAAGGACCTCCTGCGCCCAGGGGGGGCTTGGCTCCAGTCCGGCGATTCCGGGGAAGGCCTGCTTGCCATGCCCGGTCCGGCCCTGGTCTCCGCCTGGGATGGTCTGGCCTGGATCACTCGGCTGGAGGGAGTGGTGCTGGAGCTGCCCCCCTGGGCTGCCCTGGAAGGGGTCCTGGGCCTCCAGGCAGGTCCCTGGATCGGCGCCGCCACCTTCGAACTGGCCTGCGACGAAGCGGCTCTGCCCCGGCAGCCCCTGGCACCCGGAGCCCTCGGCCAGCACTGGGCGGCCGTTGCAGAAGCCCTGTGGGTCCAGGGAGACCGGGCGGAGCTCTGGTCCTGGAGCGATGACCTCCCGGACCCGGCCCATTGGACTACCCAACCTGCCTCGTCCAAGGCCCCGGGCGATCTGTCTGTGGACCTGGCCGCCGCCTGGAGCGAGGAGCAGCACCGGGCCGCGGTGGAGCGGATCCAGGCCTGCATCCTGGATGGCGGCTTCTACGTGGCCAACCTTTGCGTGCCGTTCGAGGGGCGGTTCTGCGGCGACCCGCTTGATCTGGCCCTGGCGGCCTTCCAGCGGGCCCGGCCTCCCTTCGGGGCCCTGCTGGACCTGGGGGGTCCCCGGCTGCTGAGCCTGAGCATGGAGCGTCTGCTGTCCCGGCGCGGAGAGCGCGTCTGGTCCCAGCCCATCAAGGGGAGTGCGCCACTGACGGGGGATTTCGAGGTGGATCGGGCCCAGGCCGAGGCCCTCCGGGCGGATCCCAAGGAGCGGGCGGAGCACACCATGATCCTCGACCTGGTGCGCAATGACCTGGGGAGGGTGGCCCAGACCGGTTCGGTCGAGGTGGTCCGGCCCATGGTCGTGGAGCCCTACCCCACCGTCCAGCACCTGGTCAGCACCGTGGAAGCCATGGCGCGGCCCGGCCTGGGCCTGGCCGACCTGCTCCGGGCGGTCCTGCCCGGCGGCAGCGTCACGGGGGCACCCAAGCACGCCGTCTGCAGCCACCTAGCTCAGGCCGAGGCCGGTCCCCGGGGCTTCTACTGCGGGGCGGTGGGCTGGATTTCGCCTGGAGGGGACCTGGATCTGGCCCTGCCCATCCGCACGGCCCAGATCGAGGGCAGCCGTCTCACCTACTGGGCCGGCGGCGGCATCACCCGGCTCAGCGACCCGGGTCGCGAGTGGGCCGAGCTGCACCTCAAGACGCGGGTGATACGAAACTGATCAGGCTGCGCTGGCCCGCTTGAGGAGCTGCTCGAACTGCTCGAAGAGGTGGGCCCGGGGGCCCTTGGGCTGGCGCTTGAGGACCATGCCCGCCTGTTCCGGAGTCCGGCCCCCCTTGGCCTGGTTGCAGTGGAGACAGCAGCCCACCAGGTTCTGCCAGGTGGTGGAACCGCCCTGGCAGAGCGGGACTACGTGATCCACCGTGGTGGCCTTCTTCAGACAACCCTCGTATTGGCAGAGGTAGTGATCCCGACGGAGGACCCGCCGTTCCAGGCGACCCAGCAGCAGCTTGGAGTCGCTACAGGCCTGGGCGTGGGGGAAGATGATCAGCTCCAGCCTGCCTGCCAGGTCCCTGTGCCGCTCGAAGGTCGCCGGGTTGAGCACATGGGCCCTTCCTGAGACCACAGCACAGAGGGCACGGCGGCGGCTGACTTCTTGCATGGGGACGTAGTTCCGGTCCACGGCGATCACCTCGCCGAGCCCGTGACGTTCCCTCCCCTTATGCATCACACCCCCGGTGTTTGCCCGAATCCTAAGGCATTCTCCCGAATTGTGAAGTGAATTATTCCTCGCTGTACGGGCCCGACAGCGTGGCCAGCGCCTCCGGCTCGGGCAGGGCTTCCACCCCAGCCAGACGCTTCTCCATGCGTTCCTTGCCTTTGGAGACTTCGCCCAGCTTCGTGCTGGCCTCGTCGAGTTTTTTCTGGACCACCGCCAGGGATTCCCCGAATTTCCCGAATTCGGTCTTCACCTGGCCCAGGACCTTCCAGACTTCGCCGCTCTGCTTGGTGATCGCCAGGGTCTTGAATCCTACCTGGAGGCTGTTGAGGAAGGCGGTGAGAGTGGTGGGACCCACGAAGGTCACCTTGCATTCCCGCTGCAGTCGCTCCAGCAGGCCCGGCCGCCGCAGGGCTTCCGCATAGAGACCCTCGAAGGGCAGGAAGAGCAGGGCGAAATCGGTGCTGTAGGGCGGGGCGATGTACTTGTCGCGGATGTCCCGGGCTTGGGAGAGCAGCCGGACCTCCAGGGCCCGGCCCGCCGTCTCCACCGCCGCGAGATCGCCGAGTTCGTAGGCCTCCATAAGCCGCTGGTAGTCCTCCAGGGGGAACTTGGCATCGATGGGCAGCCAGACGGTGGCGCCCTCCTCGGGGCCCGGCAGCTTCACCGCATACTCCACCACCTCCGGCGAGCGGGGCCGGATCTTCACGTTCGTCGCGTACTGCCCGGCCGATAGGAACTGCTCCAGCAGGGCACCCAGCTGAGCCTCGCCGAGCACGCCGCGGGTCTTCACGTTGGTGAGGGCCCGCTTCAATCCCCCCACATCCTGAGCCAGGCTCTGCATCTCGCCCAGGCCCTTCTGGACCAGCTCCAGACGCTGGGCCACGAGGTTGAAGCTTTCGCCCAGCCGCTTTTCCAGGGTCTCGTGCAGCTTCTCGTCCACCGTGCGCCGCATCTGTTCCAGGCGTTCCTCGTTGGAGGTCTGGATGGCCTCCAAGCGCTTCTCCACCTGCTGCTGGACCTGGTTCAGCTGGGTGGCCTGCTCCTCCCGCGAGGCCCGCAGGGCCTCCTGCGTGACCGCCGCCAGGAGCCGGAACCCCTCCGCGAGTTTTTCCGCCTGGGCGGTCCTGAGCTCGCCGAGCTCCGCCATCAGGGGCCGGAGCTGGGCGACCAGCGCCTGCTGCGACTCGATCCGGTCCCGGGAGGCCAGCTCCTCCGCGTGGCGGCGCAGAGTCTCGAAGGGCGCGGGATCCGCAGGGGGCTTCCGGAGGCCGGCCCACAGGGCCAGCGCCGCCAGCAGGCAGGTGAGGAGGGCAAGGGCGAGGAGCAGGCTCACGGAATCATCACGGCGCAGGGGGCCTGTCTGGCAGTGTCCATTCCGCCCGGCGCCCCTCCCCTTCCGTTCTGAGGTGCAGGCTGGCCACCCAGGTCGTAGGCCAGGGCCCGTCGCTGCCGGCCCACTCGACCACCAGCCGGTCGGCGGCCGTGACGATCTCTTCGAGGCCCAGGGACCAGGCGCCCCCTGGCCCAGGCCGGTAGAGATCCAGATGGAAGAGCCTGCCGCCGGGATGCTCGTAGCGGTGCAGAACGGCATACGTGGGCGAGGCCACCTCCTCGGGGTCCCCGCCCAGGCCCCGGAGGAAGCCTCGGGTCCAGGTGGTCTTGCCCGCGCCCAGGTCCCCGCTCAGCAGCCAGGCACCGCCGGGAGGGGTGAGGCGGGCCAGAGCCTCGCCATGGGCTTCGGTGGCCCTTTCGTCCGGCAGGAACACCTCAGGCACGCAGCAACTCGGGCAGCAGCTCGGCCATGTCCCTGGGCAGCAGGCCGGCTCCAGGCAGGCGATCCGCCGCGGCGCCGTGGAACCAGGCCGCCGCAGCCGCCGCCTCGCGCATGGGCAGACCCTGGGCCCGGAACCCCGCCACCATGCCCGCCAGCAGATCTCCGCTGCCCCCGGTGGCCATACCCGGATGCCCCGTGGGATTGATCCAGAGCTCCTCGCGGGCGCCTCCGGCAATGACGCTCTGGGCCCCTTTGAGCACCAGAACGCCCGGCTTTCCCACGGCCACCTTCCGGGCCTGAACCAGCCGCTCATCCATCAGCAGGGGTCGGGAGAGGTTGAACAGGCGCGCGAATTCTCCCGGATGGGGCGTGATGGCCGTTCCCGGACGCTCCATCCAGCGCTTCCCTTCCCCGGCCCTGAGGGCTGAGGCATCCACCACCAGAGGGCCATCCCAATCGGGCACCGTGGAGATGCCTCCGGGACCCACGAGCAGAACGTCCGCCTCTTCGGGCACAGCGCCCTGCCAGACACGCACCATGGCCTCGGGTAGCTGGGTGGCGATCTCAGCGCGGACTTCGGGTTCCGTCAGCACGGTCACCAGACCGGCGCCCACACGGAGGGCGCCCAGCGCGGCCAGGACCGCCGCTCCGCTCATGCCCAGGCTGCCCGCCCGGATGACCACATGTCCGAAGGTGCCCTTGTGAGCATTCCAGTCCCTGGTGGGCAGGACCGGGCGTTCCAGCATCTGCAGCGAGGCCTGCGGGGTTAGCCCCAGGGGAATGGGGATGACGGTGATGTCACCACACAGCTCCCGGGCCGGCAGCAGGCCGTGACAGACTTTGCGGGCTCCGAAGCAGGCGGTCCGCAGGGCGCGAATGGCTTCGCCGGGGAGCTCTGCCGCGCTGGGATCCAGACCCGAGGGCAGATCCAGCGCCAGCACCGGCAGTCCACTGGCATTCAGGGCCTGAACCCAGGCTGCGGCCGGCCCCTCCATGGGCCGGGAGGTGCCCAGGCCGAAGAGGCCATCCACCACCCAGCCGCGCCAAGTCCGCATGGCTTCCGCCGGATCTCCCGCGCCTTGCACCAGGCCGCCGAGGCCCTTCCAGAGCCGGGCCTGGATGGCCGCATCGCCTCGCCACTCGGGCTGGGGGAAGGGAGACCAGACGGCGACTTCCCGCCCCTGCAGGCGGGCCAGGCGGGCCAGGGCGAGGGCATCCCCGCCATTGTTTCCAGGCCCTACCAGGATCTGCAGCGGCTCGCTGGGGGGCAGCAGGGCCAAGGCCCCCAGGGCGGCGTGTTCCTGAAGGATCAGCGACGGAATGCCCCAGCCCTCGATGGCCTGGCGCTCCGCAGCCCGCATCTCGTCGGCAGTGAGGAGGGGAATCATCCCCACAGTCTAGAACTTTTCTGAGAGATATGCCGCCAGGGCAACCGGGAACAATTCCATTTCCGCACCATAGACCCGCTTCTGCAGGTCCTCGGTCGTATCCCCCGGCAACACGGGCACCCGCAGCTGCCGGAGGAGGCGCCCATGGTCGTATTCGCCATCCACGAGATGGACGGTGGCGCCAGATTCGGCCTCTCCAGCGTCCAGGACGGCCCGGTGGACGTGCATGCCGTACATGCCCGGGCCGCCATACTGGGGGAGCAGACCCGGATGGATATTGAGGATGCGTCCTTCCCAGCGGCGGGGCACGGCCAGCTTCTTCAGCCAGCCGCACAGGCAGATCACCTCGGCGCCGGCCTTTTCGGCGGCCTGATAACAGGCCTCCGAAAAGGCTTCATCCGATCCAAAGTCCTTGCGGACCACCACCACCGTGGCAAGGCCCTCCGTCTCCAGCCGGGGCAGGCCCAGGGCCTTGGGCGTGGAGGCCAAACCCAGCACCGGGAGCGCCGGAACCCGGCCCTCACGGCAGGCCCTGAGCAGGTTCAGGGCATTGCCACCACCGCCGGAGATGAAGAGGGCGAGCCGTTTCACTGCAGGGCAGTCAGGACGGCCACGTCCGCGATGTCCTGGGCGCTGCAGCCGCGGCTCAGGTCGTTGGCGGGCTTCGCGAGCCCCTGGAGGAAGGGCCCGATGGCGGAGCATCCACCCATGCGCTCGGCGATCTTGTAGGAAATGTTCCCGGCGTCGAGGTTCGGAAAGACCAGCACGTTGGCCTTGCCAGCCACCGGCGAACCCGGCGCCTTCTTCTGGCCCACGGAAGGCAGCAGCGAGGCATCAGCCTGCAGTTCGCCGTCCACCGCCAGATCAGGCCGCCGCTCCTTCACGATGGCCAGGGCTGCCCGCACCTTGTCCACGCAAGGATGCTCGGCGGAGCCGCGGGTGGAGAAGCTGAGCAGGGCCACCCGGGGCTCCACGCCCATGACGCTGCGGGCGTTCTCCGCGGCGGCGATGGCGATATCCGCCAGCTGCTCCGGCGTGGGATCCGGCACCACGGCGCAATCTGCGAAGATTACCGCGCCCTGCTCGCCGAAGGAGGCCTCCGGATGCACCATCATGAAGAAGCTGGAGACGGTCTTGATGCCCTTGGCGGCGCCGATGGCCTGGAGGCAGGCCCGCACGGTCTCGGCCGTGGTGTTCAGGGCGCCCGCCACCATACCGTCGCAGTGGCCCACCTGCACGAGCATGGCTCCGAACCAGAGGGGGTTGTGCACGGCGTCCAAGGCCTGGGCTTCGGTGATGCCCTTGGCCTTCCGGCGCTCGAAGTAGGCGCCGGCCAGCTCCGCGAGCCGGGGACTGGTGGCAGGGTCCACCATCTCCGCGCCCTTCAGGGACAGGCCCAGGGCGGCCCCGCGCTTGAGCATGTCGGTGGGCTCCCCCAGCAACGTAAGGCGGCAGAGGCTTTGATCTAGCAGCAGCTGGGCCGCCTGGAGCGTGCGGTCATCCCGGCCTTCGGGCAGGACAATGTGGCGCTGCAACTCCTTGGCGCGGGCGCGGAAGCGCTCCATCCAATAGGCGTGGTTGGCATGGGTCATGGTTTCCTCCGATGGGGGGGAGTTGGTTTAGGGGAGTTGGGTGTCGCCAGGAAAGCCTGCGGGTCCAGGCCTGTCCGATCCTGGAAGATGTGCGCCAGGCTAGGGGCTCCGGAGCTGGGCTCGTCCAGGTACATGGCCTCCACGCGATGCATGGGGAGGAAGCGGGTGCCGAGGGCCACCTGGTCGGATTCGCCGGTGCGGACGAGCGTCAGCACTTCTTCCCAGGGAGTCAGATCCAGCCCACGGATGGCGATGCCCGCTGCGTCCAGTCCCAGCAACCGGCCCCAGACGCGCTCGCGCGGCGCCAGGAGGACGACCACCACCAGATCACCGGACTGGAAGGGCATGGTCAGGGGCATGGACGGGCTCCAGTTCGATGATTAAAGGGCTTGAAGAATCGCGGGTGAGAGGGCCGCCATTGGTAAACGATCTATCGATCATCTACGATCCGCCCTCCTCTAGCTTACCTCGCAGAGCCCACTTGAACAGGGTCCCATCGCACGGCCGGGGGCCCCAGGGTATAGACTGATGCCAGGAGTACCCATGACCAAGCCACTCGTCCCCGCCGATCTCCTGAAATCCGTTCAGGCCGCGGACAAGCCGGCCGCCTCCGCTTCTGCCTCCCGGCCCAAGGCCAACGCCGGTCCCAAGCCCACGGTCCGAGCCTCCACCAAGCCCCAGGGCAAAAGCGGCGTGACGCACACCCGCATGAGCAACCGCGGAAAGTAGGAACCCCCGCGCCCAGGGTTCCTAGTCGGCCAGGTTCCAGACCTGGATGTGGCTGGTTCGCTTCAGCACTTCCTCCACGAGTCCAGGTGCGGGTCGGCCGAAGGTGCGAACCCGGAAGACACCTCCCCCGGGCAGGTGCACGAGGTGCACGGAGGCCCCGCCCGGAAAAGCAGGGTGACGGGCCAGGGGCCGGGCCAGGGCCGGGAGATCCAGAGCATCGAACCAGCCCTCCGGCAGCGGGGCCGTCCTCGACCCCGGCACCAGGGCGCCCACTTCCCGCGCCTGCAGCAGCACCAGGTGCCAGGCACCGTCCTCCTGGCCCCGCCAGCAGAGGAAGGGCGGCAGGCCACCGAAGGCAATGCCGCCTCTTCGCACCTCCGGCCAGGCCCGCAGCGAGCTAAGGCCGGCCTCGTCCGCGGCGTCCATGGCCAGGAGCCCCAGGTCGGGTGTGGTCGGGGGGAGCCAGGGGTCCACGCTCAGCATGCCGACGAGCATCGCATATCGGTTAGGCTTGGGCGCATGTGTACGATGCGCCAGCGCTGCCTGCCATGGCCCAGCCAGGATGGACGCCCATGAGCCCCAGGCCCGTCATCGCCACCGGCCAGCAGATCGGCGCCGGCTGGAGCCCCGCCCTGTCGGTGGCCAAAGCCCTGGCCGCCCTGGCTGAGGCCCGCCGCACCGGAGCCGAGGCGGTCTACTGGCTCGCCGATGAGGACCATGACCGCGCGGAAGTGGCCTCCGTCGTCGGCTGGAGCGGGGACCGGCTCCTTCGCCACCGATTCCGGTTCGAGACCCGCCCCGGCACTGCCACGGGCTGGCTGCCCTGGACCGAAGCACACCAGTCGGAAGCCGAAGCCTTGTGGGGGCCCTTGCCGAAACCTAGGGAGCCGACACTGCGAGGCCACGTGCTGGCCCTGGGGCAGCCCCTGTGGAGCCGCGGTCTCCGATCTTTTTCTCCCACGAATCCAGCGGTCCGGGAGCCCATTCAGGCCGAATTGGTACGCTGGCGGGGCCTGGATCTGGAAGCCCTGATGGTCCAGCAGGCCGCCGTCCTGGAAGCCCAGGGTGCCCCCCTGCCCCTGGATCCACGGAACCAATCCGCCTGGTTCTCCCTGGATCCCCGCACGGGCCAACGACAACGGCTGGAGCGGGACGCGGCCCTTCCCGCGGGCTGCTGGCTCAGCCCTGGCGCGGCCCTCCGCCCCCTGATGCAGTCACTGCTGCTGCCGGTGGTGGCGGCGGTGCTCGGTCCATCGGAGCGGGCCTACTGGCGCCTCTGCGAGCCGCTCTGGGAACGGGTCGGCCTCACGGCCCCGCGGATCATTCCCCGCCCCAGCGTCTTCGTGGTGCCCCGGAGGTTCCGCCTTGAGGCAGGCCAGCTCGACGCGCTGAAGCAGGGTGCCTGGGAACACTTCGCAGCCTGGCCGGGCCCCCTTCCCAGCGAACGGTTCCACGCCGTGGCCCCGGATCCCGCCTGGTCCCCGGAGCTTCGGCAGCGCTTTGTTCGCGAGCAGGAGCGCAGCCGGAAGCGGTTGGGCAGGCTCGATCAGCGGCTGCACCGCGATGCTGCGGCCCACTTGCTGGGCGGGGATCCCGAGCGGCTGCGCCAGGCCCTCTTCCCCTTCGGCCTCCCCCAGGAGCGCGCGCTGCCCGCAGTTCCCTGGCTGCGGAACGAGGCCCTCCTCGATGCCATCCTGGAGCGGATGCAGGTCGCCGACCCCGTGATCCTGGTGGAGGAACCATGAGTGCAAATGCCAGCCAGCCGGGTCTTGAGGTTCTCGCCCTGGGGGCCCATCCGGACGACGTGGAAGTCCACGTGGGCGGGCTGCTGGCCCTGGCTTCGGACCGGGGTCTGAAGGCCGCCATCCTCGACCTCACCAGCGGGGATCTCGGCACTCGCGGCACCGCGGAGACCCGCCGCGCCGAGGCCCAGGATGCCGCCCGGATCCTCGGCGTGCCCAGGTTCGTGCTGACGCTGCCGGATGGCCGCTTCGCGGAGGATGAGACCTGTAGGCTCGTGGTGATGACCGAGCTTCGCCGCCTGCGTCCCCGGGTGCTGATCCTGCCGGATCCGGAGGATCGCCATCCCGATCACCGCCGCGCCCACCGGTTGATCAAGGAAGCCGCCTACTACGCTGGCCTGAAGAACTACCCCTGCCCGGGCACGCCCTGGCGGCCCGAGGCCCTGGCCTGGGTGGGGGGCGAGAATCCCGGCCAGCCTGACCTGCTCGTGGATGTGAGTGCCGTGTGGGAGCGGCGCATGGCCGCTTTCGATGCCTTCGGCAGCCAGTTCAATCAGGATCCTTCCCTTCCCGCCACCCGCATCGCCCACCCGGCCTTCCGCCGGGGCGTGCAGGGTCGTGCCATGCATTGGGGCTCACTCCGACTATGTGATTGGGCCGAGGCGCTGTGGTGCGAACGGCCAGTGCCCCGGGCCCTCCTCGATCTCGTGGTCCGGCTCTCCTAGCCCAGGGTGGAATCCGTGCCTCAGGATGGGGGGTCGCCCTTTCGCTTCGAGTGAAGGGTGGCCCAGGCGCGCTCCAGATCGGCCAGCTCTGCCTTTCGACCAAGGGCCATCAGAGCCTCGCGGTACCCCTCATGGATGGCCATCTCCCGCTCCGCAAACGCAGGCTGATTCGACCCCTGCGTTCCAGACATCATTTGAGTCCAGGCTCCCTCGAACCACTCGGCCATGGGCCCGAACCTCCGTTCCTTCCGGCACTCCTTGGCCACGGCTCGATGGACTTCGGCTGGAAGCCGCGAAATCCACCTTGGGCGGGAGCCGAACACCGGCAAGCCCGCCGCGAAGGCCACCACCGCTGTAGGTTTCGGATGAAAGGCAGCCCAAGAAACCCAGACCCTCCATAGGCCCGCATTGTCTGGCCACCGCTGCAGCACCGCTCCCAGTTCTGGAACCACGCTCCGGGCCTTGGCTCGCCAGCCCTCCAAATCCGAGATCCAGGGGGCCTCGGGGCCAAAATCAAGTGGGAGATGGGCCTTGGCGGCGTCTTCCATCAGGCGGAATTCGAGCGCGGCTTGAGGCATCCGTGACCGTACCAGGGCGAACCTGTCCTTCCTCGCATCCAGGTGTTCCGGATGATTGGCCACGAAGGCATCGAGCATGTGGAGGCGCGAAGGCGTCGAGTCACGCAACCGCATTGCCAGCCCTTCGACTTCAGGGAGGGATTCACCCCGGGCCAGGATGGTCGAATCACCCCGGAAGACAGCCCAGCCGGTGGCCGGGAACCCGGCCTGGGCGAGTCGGATCGTGTCCTCTTCCCGGGGCGATTCCCGCATCAGTTCAGAAGCGCTCCAGGGGGCAAGGAGCGGGGTGGAGCGAAGCGCCTCCCACTGTGACATCCATGCGGGTTGCCCCCAGACCAGGAACCGGAGGGGCACGGGTGGTGGAGGTGGCACCAGCTCTTCCAGAGCAGGGAGCCGCAGCACGTCCTTGAACACGTCGGGAAGTGCGACCTCTGCCGGCGCCTCGGTTTTCCCTCGCGGGTCTGGCGATGCGACATTCGACGACACGCTCAATAGAGAAGAGGCTGTATCGGTCCAGTGTTTCCCGGACCACCGCCGGAGCTCCTGCAAGGCCAGAGCTGCTTCCTGCCACCGGCCCTGGCTGGCCAAGGCTCTTGCCCGATGGAAAGACACGAAGGATTTGAAATGCAGCCACTCAGACCAGGCGTCATTCCACAGGAGCGAAACCTCGGGATCTTCAGGCAGGCTGTCCAGGAACGAAAGGATTTCCTGGGCGTTCGTTCCATTGGGCCTTGGACTCGGCAGATTCCATAGGAGATCGGGATGGGGCCAGAAGCGCCCGGGAGTTGGGATAAGTCGAGGCAGTTCAGACAGCGCACCGGAAGGACGGGTCGCCGCGTCGCAGGATATCCAGAACCCTCCCAGTCCTGCGGCGTTTCCATCTTCCTTCCGGGCCGGTACTGTATTCAACTCTGAATGAGGGCTTCTTTCCCAGGCTTCCAGAATGGACTCTTTCAAGGCGGCCAGTTCCTGCCGAAGACTGAAGGGCGCCACCTGTCCATAAAAATCCAGCCAGACCTGAAAGTACACCTTCTCGCCGAGACGCCATGGATCCGGCATTTGGTTAAGACGATGGAGGGTGTCCTCGACCTCCCGACACCACTCCCCTGAGTTGGCCTGATCGACCATTTTCGCGGGTTCGATGGCGAGAAAGGCTGATTCGGAGGATACCTTGGGTGTCTCAGCCTTCCCTCGATCCCGGAGGTTCTGGAATCGCCGCCTGGCCAATCTCATGGCGATGCTCAAACGCCCCTGAAGGGCTGAGCCGTTGCCTGGGTGAAGGCGAAGGAATTGATCCAGCGCCTCCCAGGTGGGGGTCATACCCAGGGCCCGAAGGCGGCCCTGGAGCTGCTCACCCGTCGGCAGTTCCCTGCCTTCGTCGAGAATGCTCCCATCTTCGCCAACCAGGACCCAAGGCGAGCCGGCCTTCCAGCCCCGGGACTCGCGGATGCTGTCCAGCACGGGACCTTCTAACGTTTGAACGCCCAGATCGCCGGTGGTGGTCAGGAACAGGATGGCCTCATCGGATCTTGCAAAACCAGGTGTTAGACCGTCCTTGGGTACCAGCAGCGTGACCGGCGGGTGGTCCAGTTTTCGCCAGGCCGCGAGGTATTCCGCCCAGGAACCGCTCTGCGCCGACAGGGTCGGGGGAGCAAGCAGAGCGAGCCAGCCCAGAAACCAGCGGACACACCAGCCTGCCAACCTTGACTTCACGTTTTCTCCGAACAGGGCCCGGTGGGGCAGCGGTGGACTGAATGGATCCACCCTGGGCCACGCGCTGGCAGCCGGTCAAGTTCGCAATCCAGGATTCCCGACATATTCAGTGTGGCTCTGGTCGATTAGCCTGGAGAGGTGAACCGCTTCGAATCCAGTCTACTGACCCAGATCCAGCGCCGCGGTGACGGCGTCAGCGGCCGTGTGCTGGTGGCCTGTTCCGGCGGGGGCGATTCGGTGGCGCTGCTGGTGCTGCTCTGGACGCTGCGGAAGAGCCTGGGGCTGGAGCTGTGCGTGGCTCATGCGGATCATGGTCTTCGCGAGGAATCTGTTGAGGATTCAGCGCTGGTGCGTCGGCTCTGCCGAGCCCTGGATTTGGATCTCGCCGAGGCCTCCCTGGGCGTGCGGGCGCACGCGGCGAACCGGAGCATCGGCCTTGAGATGGCCGCCCGGGAGCTGCGCTGGGACTGGCTACGGCAGGAAGCCGGGCAGTGGGGAGCCAGCGCCGTGGCCACCGGGCACACCCTGGACGATCACACCGAGACGGTCCTCCTGCGCCTGGCGCGGGGCGGAGGCCTGGGCTGCCTGCATCCCCTGGCACCGCGCCAGGGCCTGCGCTGGTCGCCCCTGGTGGAGACCCGGCGGGCGGACCTGCGCGCCTACCTGAAGGTGCGCAACATCCCCTGGCGGGAGGATGCCAGCAACGCCGAGCCCTTCACCGCCCGCAACCGCTGGCGGCCCTTGCTCGCAGAGATCCGGAAGGAAGCCCCGGAACTGGACCGCCATCTGTTCGAAACGCACCTGCAGGCCGCGGAGGCGGAAGGGCTGGCCAGGGCTCTAGTGTCCAGCTGGGAGGGAACCCGTTGGTCGCTTGCGGATGGATGCGTCGTCTTCAGACGGGAGCCCTGGTCTGAGCCAGAACTGCGCTGGACCCTGGAAGGGGCCTTCCGCCGCCTGGGCTGGCCCCGGGAATCCACCATGCTCAGGGGGCTGGCGCCCTGGCTCGTGGAGCGCCTCCTTCACGCCCGCAAATGCTCGACTTGGGGGAATTTCCAGCTAAACCCCGAACCAAGAGGCGGGTATCTGCATCTAAGACAAGCAGCGCTGCCTTCCCGTACCTAGTAAACTGGAGGGCCACCTGGGCTTCGGCCCCAAGGAGTGACCCTTTGAATTCCATGATGAAAAGCGTGCTGGTCTGGCTGGGCATCATCGCCCTCTTGGTGCTGGCCTTCCGCCAGATTCCCCAGAACAGCAAGCAGATCGAAGTCCCCTTCTCGACCTTCTACACCGAAGGTGTGGCAGGCAAGTACAAATCCGTGACTCTGTCCGGATTCGATGTTGAAGGCACCTACAAGCAACCCGAAAAGAATGGCAAGACCGGCGAGGTCATCGAGAAGTTCCGCACGGTGGCCCCACCCATGCAGGATCTGGGCAAGGTCATCCTCAGCTGGAAGACCGAAGGCCAGATCGAGGAGTTCAAGGCCACCAAGCCCAGCGAGAACAACTTCGCCTACGTGCTGATGTTCTGGGCGCCCCTGCTGGTCTTCGTCGTGCTCTGGTTCGTCTTCATGCGCCAGGCCCAGATGGGCGGCAACAAGGCCATGAGCTTCGGCAAGGCCCGCGCCAAGGGCCTTTCCACCAGCGGCAAGCGCACCACCTTCGCGGATGTCGCCGGTTGTGACGAAGCCAAGGAAGAATTGAAAGAAATCGTCGAGTTCCTGAAGGATCCCGCCAAGTTCCTGAAGCTGGGCGGCAAGATCCCCAAGGGCGTTCTCCTCATGGGGCCTCCGGGCACCGGCAAGACCCTGCTGGCCCGCGCCATCGCGGGCGAAGCGAAGGTGCAGTTCTTCTCCATCTCCGGTTCCGACTTCGTGGAGATGTTCGTGGGTGTGGGCGCCAGCCGCGTCCGCGACCTCTTTGAACAAGCCAAGAAGAGCGCCCCCTGCATCGTGTTCATCGATGAGATCGACGCCGTGGGCCGCCACAGGGGCGCCGGCCTGGGCGGCGGCCATGACGAGCGCGAACAGACCCTGAACCAGCTGCTGGTCGAGATGGATGGATTCGAAGGCAACGAAGGGGTCATTCTCGTCGCCGCCACCAACCGCCCCGATGTGCTGGATCCCGCCCTGCTCCGCCCTGGCCGCTTCGACCGCCGGGTCGTGGTGGACCGCCCCGATGTGAAGGGCCGCTTTGAAATCCTCAAGGTCCACACCGCTGACAAGATTCCCCTCAGCCCCGATGTTGAGCTTGAGGTGATCGCCCGGGGCACGCCCGGCTTCGCCGGTGCCGACCTGGCCAACCTCTGCAACGAGGCCGCCCTCACCGCCGCCCGGTGCAATAAGAAGTGGGTGGAGATGGCCGACTTCGAGAACGCCAAGGACAAGGTCTACATGGGCGCCGAGCGCCGCAGCCTAGTCATGACCGAAGAGGACAAGAAGATCACCGCCTACCATGAAGCCGGCCACACGGTCGTGGCCGCCGTAGTGCCTGACAGCGATCCCCTCCACAAGGTGACCATCATCCCCCGGGGCCGCGCCCTGGGCGTCACCTGGCAGCTGCCCGTGAAGGACCGCTACAACACCACCCGGGACTACATGGAAAGCCGCATCGCCATCTCGATGGGTGGTCGCATCGCCGAGGAGATCTTCTTCAACCAGCTGAGCACCGGCGCCTCCAACGACATCCAGCAGGCGACCGACCTGGCCAAGTCCATGGTCATGGAATTCGGCATGAGCGACAAGCTGGGCCCCCTCAACTTCGGGGGCGGCCAGCACGAGATCTTCCTGGGCCGGGACTTCACCCAGCACCGGGAGATCTCTGAAGACACGGCCCGCATGATCGACGCGGAAGTCCATGAGTTCGTCATGCGCAACTACCGGAAGGCCAAGGCCGCCATCGAAAGCCACCGGGACCAGCTGGTGGCCATTGCCGAGGCCCTGCTAGTGCGCGAGACCCTCGACGGCAATGACATCGACATCCTGATGAAGGGTGGCACCCTGCCCCCGCCCAAGGCCGGTCCCACACCATCCGCGCCGGCCACGGTGGAAGGCCATTCCACGGACCCCGGGCTCAACCCCGTCCTCAAACCCGCGTGAGCGGAAGTTCGTTCCATTGGGGACCGCTCCTGCAGGGCGGTCCCCTTTTCATCGGCATCCTCAATCTGACCCCAGATTCCTTCAGCGATGGAGGGCAGTACCTGGATCCGGACGCCGCTTTGGCCCATGCCCTGGATCTGGTTCGTCAGGGTGCCCGCCTGCTCGACCTGGGGGCCGAAAGCACCCGGCCCGGGGCCTTAACGGTGGATCCCGTCACCGAGTGGAACCGCCTCGAGCCCGTGCTATCCGCCCTGATGGGCTGCCTGCCGAACCTCCCCCTCAGCCTGGACACCCGCCATGCGGACGTGGCCGCCCGTGGCCTGGCGAAGGGCGTATCGGTGATCAACGATGTCACCGGCTTTTCCGATCCCGACATGCTGGCCCTGGCCCGCGCTTCCACCTGCGGCCTGATCGCCATGCGCAGCCGGAGGCTCGGTCCTGGGTTTCACATGCCGCCCTATGACGATCCGGCGCCTAGAGCCGCCGCGGAGGCCATCCAGGAGCTCTGCGAGGTGCGGAATCGCCTTCACCGGGCCGAAATCGCCGAGGACCGGGTGCTGCTGGATCCTGGCTTCGGCTTCGGCACTACCTACCTGGAGGATCTGGCGCTCTGGGAGGCCCTGCCAGATCTTCCCAAGGCCATGGCCTGGCCCGGGGACCGCCTCTGCCTCGGCCTGTCGCGCAAGCGCTTCCTGGCGGCCCGGGCCGGAACCCCCGGCCTTCCGCCCGCGCAGCGGGATGGGCTGACCCACACAGCCCACGCCGAGGCATTTGCCTGGGGCTATCAGGTCTTCAGGACCCACACCATCGGGTAATCTGGCTGCATGAGTCTTCGCTACTTTGGAACCGATGGCATTCGAGGCGCGGCCCTGCGCTCCCCGCTCACGCTGGAGGAGGTCGCCCGCTGGGGCGCCGCCTGGGCGCAGGTGGCCTTGGAGGCAGGCGTGAAGCGCCTGGTGGTGGGCTGGGACCCGCGGTCCAGTTCCGGCCCCATGTCCGAGGCCTTCATCCTGGGCGTGGGCATGGGCCTGAAGGTGCTGGTGCTCGGCATGGCACCCACGCCCGCCGTGGCCTGGAACGTGGCCAGGCTCAGCACCGAAGGCGACAAGACCTGGGGTCTCATGATTTCCGCCAGCCACAACCCGCCGGAGGATAACGGCCTCAAGGGCTTCAACGAGCTCGGCGAGAAGCTGGAAGAGGATCAGGAGCGCGCCATCGAGGAGGCCTTCGGCGAACTCTCGGAGCCCACCACGATTTCGGCGCCGGCTGCGAGCCTGGACCTGCAGCCCTACCTGGATCACCTCAAAGGCATCACCCTGCCCCCGGAGTTCCGGGTGGTGATCGACTGCGCCCACGGCGCGACGGCCGAGGCGGCTCTCGAACTGTTCCGTGGGGGCGAGATCCACTGGATCGGCGTGCCCGCTGATGGTTCCAGGATCAACGTGGGCGTGGGCTCCACCCACCTGGATGCCTTGGCCGCGGCGGTGGTGGCCCGGGGGGCGGAGCTGGGGATCGCCTTCGATGGCGATGGCGACCGTTGTCTACTCGTGGATGGCCAGGGCGAGGTGGTGGACGGCGATCAGATGGTCTGGCTGCTGGCGCAGGATCGGTTGGCCTGCGGGGATGCACCCCCCGGCGTGGTGGGCACTCTGATGACCAATGGCGGCTTGGCCCAGGCCCTGGGCCAGGCCGCCATTCCGTTTATCCGGACGGCCGTGGGCGACAAGTACCTGCTGCGGGAGATGGCAAAGCGTGGCTGGGACCTGGCCGCCGAAGCCTCCGGCCACCTCATCCAAAAACGACTGGGCCCCAGCGGCGATGGCCTCGCGGCGGCGCTTTCCATTCTGCGTGCGCTGTTGCACCGGCCCACGGATGAGCGCTGGGCCTGGACCTTCCGGCCCTGGCCCCAGCGACTCGTCAATGTACTGGCCAGGGATCGCAGGGCCGTGGAGGCCTGCACCAGGCTCATGTCCGCCATGGCGGGCATCGACGCCCGCTGGGGGAACGGCGTGCGCCAGGTGGTGCGCTGGTCCGGTACCGAACCCAAGCTCCGCCTGATGGTGGAGGCCCAGGAAACCGCCTGGGTAGACGAGGCACTGGCTGAGCTTGAAGCCGCGGCCCGCCGCGATCTGGCTCTGGTCTAACATGGCCGCCGACGTCCGCCGCCCCGTTGACCGCTGGCTGGTGTTTTTCGCCCTGGCCCTGGTCGCCATGGGCATGGTGTGGATCTACTCCGCCTCTGCCATCAAGGCCTCCCAGAACCATGCGGCGGCCACAGCCTTCCTCACCCGGCAGCTGCTGGGCGGCGGCATCGGCATCGCCTTCATGCTGGCGCTTTCCCAGGTAGATCTCGCCGCCCTGCAGGATCAGCCCAAGCCCCTGATGGTGGCCTACTTCATCATCATCGGCCTGCTGGTGGCGGTACTCTTCATCGGCCCCAGGGTGAACGGCGCTCATCGCTGGATCCGGCTCGGCCCCATGAGCCTCCAGCCTTCGGAGCTGTTCAAGCCACTGTCCGTGCTGATCGCGGCGTCCTGGATGATCCGGAACCGGGAGGCCTGGACCAACCACCGCGACGCCCTGCCCAAGCTGCTGGGCCTCGCCGGCGTCCTGCTGCTGCCCCTGGCCCTCATCCTGCGGGAACCGGATTTCGGCACCACCTTCCTCATCGTCTTCGTGGCCCTGATGGTGGTGTTCCTCGGCGGGGCCCCGAAGTGGATCTTCGCGGTGGCCATTCCGGTCCTCGGCGCTTTGGGAACGGCCTTCGTGGTGCTGTCACCCTACCGCCTGGCCCGGGTCACCAGCTTTCTCAATCCCGAGGCAGATCCCCTGGGCAAAGGCCACCAGGCCCTCCAGAGCCTCGTCGCCGTGGGGAACGGCGGCTTCATGGGCGTCGGCCTCGGCGGTGGGAAGCAGAAACTGTTCTACCTGCCGGAAGCTCATACGGATTTCATCTATGCAGTCATCGCCGAGGAGGCGGGGCTCATCGGCACCGTGGCCATCCTGGCTCTTTTCGTCGCCATTCTCTGGCGCGGCTACCGGATCGCCCGCCGGGTGGGTGATGGCTACCTGAAGCTGTGTGCCATGGGCTTCGTGCTGCTGCTGGTGGTGCAGGCCCTCATGAACATGAGCGTCGTGCTATCGCTGGCCCCGAACAAGGGAATCCCCCTGCCCTTCATCTCCTTCGGGCCCAACAGCCTCATCGCGAGCCTGATCTGCCTGGGGCTACTGCTGTCCATCAGCAAAGACGCGTCAACCTAGGAGTATGGGTTCGTCGTCATCCTCATCCACGAGGATGATGTTCGATCCGCCGCTGAGCAGCACGGCATCCTCGTACATGTTCTTCAGCTTGGGCTCGAACCGTTCCGCCTGGCCCATCCGCAGGTCGGGCTTCAGGTCCACCCCGGTACGGACGAGTCCCACGATGGCGGCCGGTGCCAGCCCCAGAACCGCGCCCAGCATCTTAAGCGGGTTCACGGCCTGGAAGCTCCCCATGATGCTGGTGAAGCAGAGGGCGTCCTCATCCCAGTGCAATTCCGGGATCAGCTTGCGAAGGTCCAATGGCGCCTCCGCCTTCGAGGGGCCCCGGTCCCAGGGCCAGAGGTTGGCCTCAAGAAAGGATGCAACCCGCTTCTCGAGGTGGTTTCTGTGATCGGGATGGACCTGCCAGCGCCAGTGGGACACCAGGACCAGATCACCCACCGCAGATGCATAGGTCGGCAACACATCCCACCGGTGAATCCGCAATCCCTCCGGCAGCCGATGATTCAGCCTGGCCAGCAAGACGGAGGGGTCATCTTCGGGTTCCTTCTTGAACACGGCATCGAGCGTCTCGGCCAGGCCACCCACGCCTGCCGGTAGCGGCAGGCCGGCACCCAGGAGGGGACGGGGTCGTTTGGCGAGGTCGAGGACGAACACCAACCCCTCCAGCCGGAAAGTCTGGAGGAAGATGGCGTGAAGATCCCCATCATCCAAGCCAGAAGCAGCACCCTCTTTGATGAAGCTGAACCGCACCAGCTGGCGCCGGGTGTCCAGATGCCAATGGGCTTCCCTGCGCAGTTTGGCTTTCCCCGCCAGAGGCGCCAGTCGGGCAGCCAGCAGCTGGACCAGGTCCGGGTCCCGGGCCTCGCGCCGGGCGGCGCGGAGCAACTCGCCCGCCTCCTCTTCAAGATGTGCTGCCTCGATCATCGCGATCAGAGGGTCAAATCCCGGGCTTGCACCACCGGCGAGGCAGTCCCGAAGGGCCTGCAGGGGCGCGGGTTCCAGGCTGCGGCCTTGGGCCGCCATCGCCTGGAGAATCGCCTGCAGACGGGCCCGCCGGGCCAAGGCCTCGGTGGGGATGGAGGGATGGGGAGTCGGAGAGCTCACGTCATCAGCATAGTGATCCAGGCCGAGGGGTGGGTCAGAAACGCCCAGGATGGGCAAGGTAGAAATCGGGGGAATCAGGCTGCGGGACAAGTCGTGCCGGAATCGATTTCCACATCCACTGTGGGAAGCGGATTGCGGAAGCCAAGGAATTCCTTTCGCCACAAGCGACTTGAGTCCGTGCCCGATTTTGGTGGCAGGTGTGGGCCGCATCTTTTGTTTGACATGTGCCTCCGGCTACGTTCTGGCATCCTTCTTTTTGCCTTCTCTGCGCCAAGGCCCCAAGCTGGAAGACATCGCCATGATCCACGACCCCTACATCGTCCCCCCCCTGCCGCCGGAATGGCCCTACGCGCCTGGTCCCCCGCTCCACCCTCTGGGCTGCCGCCTGAACCTGGACTTGCCAGGACTCGGTGGTGGCTGGCGCGTCTGCACGCCCGGCGGCATCGTCCCCACCGGTGAGCCGATCCCCCTCGCCGGCGCCTATGGTCGCGGCGGCATCCTGCGGGTGGGCGACATGGTCCTCAGGCCCTATCGAAGAGGTGGGTTCCTCCGCCATTTCAACGAGCGCACCTACCGCACGCACCTCCGCTTCGCCGCCGAGCACGCGGTCCACCGGGGCCTCTGGGATTCCGGCTTCCCCACCGTGGAACCGCTTGGCTATGCCTGGCGCCCCAGCGGACTTGGCGTCGAAGGGGTCCTGATCACACGCCTGGCGGAAGGCGAGGCCTGGCCCGGACGATGGGATCTCAGCGCCGGCCGGGGCCCCGCCATCCGTCACGCCATCAGTGCTCTCTGCGACTGGGGACTCTGGTCGCCGGATCTGAACGCCACCAATGTCATGCTGCCCCCCCAGGGCGGCGCCTTGTTCCTCGACTGGGACCGGGCTGCCTTCGTGCCCGCCGGTACGGATCTGTGGACCCGCTACCGCACCCGTCTCCACCGCAGCCTGCAGAAGCTGGGCGCACCGGAAGAGGCCTACGCGGTCATGGAAGTTGCACAGCGTCCTTAATCAGCACCGTCTTCACCGGCAGGTTCAGGAAGTCGCTGCGCTTGTTGCTGGTCTTGACCGCCTTGATCCGATCCACCACGTCCATGCCCTGGACGACCTTTCCGAACACGCAATAACCCCAGGTCTTGTCATTGGCCTTGCCCTTGAAATCCAAGGCGGGGTTGTCCACCACGTTGATGAAGAATTCGGCCGCGGCGCTGTGCGGATCCGGCGTCCTGGCCATCGCCAAGGTCCCACGCTTGTTCTTCAGGCCCGCGGCAGCGGCCCGGTCCGCTTCATTGGGAATCGAGGGCTCCGTCCGCTTCTTGCCCAGGTAGTCCACATAGCCACCCCCCTGGATCATGAAGCCGGGGATGACGCGGTGGAAGATGGTCCCCTTGTATTGCCCCTTCTTCACGTACCGCAGAAAGTTGTCCACGGTCTTCGGCGCGGCCTCAGGTTCCAGCTCCAGCACGATCACACCCATGGAGGTGGTCAGCTTGACCTTCGGCTTGGGCGCGGCATCCAAGTTCAGCGCGGCGAGGCACACAAGGGCGGCGATCAGGGGGCGCATCAGGATCTCCGGGGATGCCCCAGCATACCCGTACTGAAGGAGGGCGAATCAGGCTTCGGTCTTCTGACGCAATAGCCGGGCTCTGCCCGGCTATTGCGTGGGGGCTCCGGGGGACATCGCGAGCACCGCGCGCAGGCGGTCCCCCCGGACAGCATCAA
Source organism: Holophagaceae bacterium (assembly GCA_025363715.1). Lineage (GTDB taxonomy): Bacteria > Acidobacteriota > Holophagae > Holophagales > Holophagaceae > Geothrix. Next base: position 41,577 of record JANYLR010000098.1, read on the forward strand.
TAGGCTCCGAGGCTCTTGGCTATGGCATCCCGCTGGCCCTTGAAGCCCGGCTCGTCCCGGGTCTCCTTGATCAGCAGCCTGGCCTGATCCCGCTGGCCGAGCTTCAGGAGGGCCTGCGACCGCATGAGGGCCACCCATCCCCGCTGCTCAGGCGCCGCCGGCTTGGCCGGGTAGAGGGCAAAGGCACCCCGGGCGTCCCCGCGCTGCAGGCGTAGGTCCGCTACCAGGATTGCCAGGAGCTCTCTGGCTTCGCCCTTCTCGGGCGCACGGGTGAGCCAGCCTTCCGCCTCTGCCAGCCGCTGCATGGCCGTTTCCGGGCTCACAAGGGGACGCTGGAGGAATCTTACGGTGGCCTTGATGCGCTCGGGTCCCGGCCGCGCCTTGCCCAGGGCCGAACGCAGGGGTCCCCAGTGCTCCAGGGCTCCTTCGGCTCTGGCCCTCATCAAGGCCTCGTCCGGTGATTCCCCCTTGGCGGACAGTAGCCGGAGGACCGCCTGGGGCTGGGCTTCAGGCTGGACCTTGGCCAGCGCGGCTTTCTTCAGCGCGGTCCGCTCCGCTGCGGGTGTCTCGGTCAGCAGGCGGGGCAGCAAGTCCAGGAGCCCTTGGCCGGCGAGCAATTCGGCCACGCCGATCCTCGATGGGGCGTCCAACGCGGCGAAAGATCCTTTCTTCAGGCGGGCGAGCAGCTCTCCGGGGAAGCCCTTTCCCAGGCGCTGAGCCACCCAGGCCCTCCAGGCCTCGGTCCATAATTTCTTCACCTCCGGCTGGGTTTCCCGGGTCACCGGATCCATGCGATCCACCAGATTGAGGGCTTCCTCCCAAAGGGATTTCCCGATGAGCAGCCGGAGTTCCACCGTCAGGGCGGCACCCTTCGGCAGGCCCTTGCCACTCTTCCGGACCTCGGCCAGAAGCGATTCGGCGCTGGGCATATCCTTGGTGTCCAGCAGGCTGCCATCCGTCAGCAGGCTGGCCAGCGCAAGCCGGGCATCGTCGGCCTGAGTGGAACTCGGATGATCCTTGATGAGCTTCCGGAGGATCTGGGCGGATTCCTTGGCATCCCCGGACCGTCCAAGCAGCCTTCCCCAGGCGAGGTCCAACCGGGGCCGCAGTTCGCTTCCAGGATAAAGATTCTGGAAATCCTTCAGCCCAGCCTGGGCCTGGGCCCGGTCCTCCATCGCGCAGAACACCTGGACAATGGCCGCCAGCCCCTTTTCGGTGGGCTTCTCCTTGGCCTCCAGGGGCTGGAGAGACTGGACGATGGGCAGGGCCTCCTGAGAGCGGTCCTGCTCCACCAGGGTCCAGATCAGCAGTTCTTGCGGTTTCCGTTTGGCCTCGGAGGGAATGTCTGCGGCCAGGGCCTGGTGCAGCCGGCCTTCCGCCTCCTTGAACCGCCGGTGGGCCACGGCGTCCTCGGCCAGGATGGTCTGCGCCTCGCCCATAAACGGGGACTTGGGCCACTGGCGCTCGAGTTTCTTCAGGGCGACGGTGGCAGCGGGGAGGTTGCCGAGCCGGGCTTCCAGGATGCCCTGGGCATAGAGCACGAGCTCCCGCTCGGGCACCTTGCTGGACTTGAAGGAGTGACCCTTCAGGCGGTTCAGGGTCGCCCGGATCGAGGCCGCATTCTGGGCACCCAGGGCCTGCTTGGCCAGTTCTTCGGCCTGCGCATCGGTCAAATTGATGCTGCCCGGCTTGGCGGCCTGGGCGTGTTCCTCGGACTTGACCGGAGCCACTCCGTGCTGGGCTGACAGAGGCAGCGCCAGCAGCAGGGACCATCCCGCGCAGCGCCCGGCGAAGCTCATGCGAGCCACCGGGCCAGGAGATTCTTCTTGCCCTGTTCAAATTCTTCATCGGAAAGGAGCCCCTTGGCTTTCAGGGCCGCCAGCCGTTCCAGGTCCGCAAGGGCGTCGGATCGACCAGGCCCGCCGGTGGGGGCCATCTGGTTGGCCAGGATTTCCATGCGGCCCAGGGTGGTCTCCAGTCGCTCGGCCCGCTCGGTGAGGGATTTCACCTTCTCCCTTAGTTCATCCCGTTCATGGGTGAGGGCCCGCCGTTCCATGAGGCGACGGAGGGTGTTCCGGAACTGATCGATCTGCATGGGTTTGGTGACGAAGTCGAAGGCGCCCAGTTCCATGGCCTCGGTGGCTTCCCGCACGCTGCCGAAACCCGTCAGCACGAGCACGGTGCAGCTGGGATTCCGGTTGAGGGCACATTTCAGCACATCCATGCCCGTCTTCCCCGGCATGACCAGGTCCGTGATCACCAGGTCGAAGGGGGGCTGCTCGGCCTTGAGCTTCCGCTCCGCCTCTTCCCCCGTGGAAGCGGTGACCACCTGGAAGCCCTCCCCTGAAAGGAGGGTCGACAGGGTCTCCCTCGGCATGGGGTCATCGTCCACCAGCAGGAGGCTGGGCGATGGCATGTGGGGTGGAACGATGGGGCGGGTCAATGGAGGTCCTTGGGATGGCCTAACGATACCCTTTCGGAAGGTTGGATTGGGAACTGCAGCCCTGCACAAAGAAGTGGAATTCCAGGCCCGAGACTCAGGCCGCCCCCCTCAGCCGGTAGACGAAGGCCAGGACCTGGGCCACGGCCTGGTAGAGGTCCTGGGGAATGGCCTTTTGCACATCCACTGTCCGGTAGAGGGCCCGGGCCAAATCTGGGCGCTCCAGGATGGGCACGCCGGACTCGCGGGCCTTCTCCCGGATCTTGAGGGCCAGGTGATCCAGTCCCTTGGCCACGCAGATGGGAGCGGTGTTCCTTTCGTCGTACCGCAACGCCACAGCCACATGGGTCGGATTCGTCACCACCACGGTGGCCTTCGGCACTTCGGCAAGCATGTGGCGCCGGGCGGCGGCCATCCTGATGGATCGCTGCCTCTGTTTGATCTCTGGGTTTCCTTCTGAATCCTTGCCCTCGTCCTTCACCTCCTGCTTGGTCATCCGGATGCTCTTCTCGAACGAACTGCGCTGCCAGGCGAAATCAGCCAGGGCCAGCACCAGCATGGCCAGCATCACGTTCCGGTAGAGGGCGAACACCGCGCTCTGGAACAGGTCCATGGATTGGGCCAGGGGCAGCTTCAGCGTGGCCATCAAGGCGGGGATCCGGGGTTCGAGAACGGTAAAGGCGACCCAGGCCAGAAGGCCGAATTTGGCCAAACTTTTCATCAGGTCGATGATGGCCTTGCTGGAGAACAGGCGCTTGAAGCCCTGGGCGGGATTCAGCCGATCGAACTTGGGCTGCAGTGGCTTGGCACTGAACGTGAAGCCCCGCTGGGCGAACCCCACCCCCAGGGCCACCAGCAGATTGAGCCCCAGGAAGGGCAGCAGCAGGCGACCGGAGATCATGAAGACATCGCCGACGAGGGTCATGATCCCGGCCTCCGCCAGCGCACCTGGCTTGGCCATCTGGAGGAAGTGGGCCACCTGTTGAACCATCAGGGCCAGGGTGGCGCCGCCCAGCCCCAGGAACATGAAGAAGTTCCCCCAGAGCAGGATGGCACTATCGAAATCCGCGCTCCTTGGGACGGAGCCTTCCTCCCGTGCCTTCTGGCGTCGCCTGGGGGTGGCCTTTTCGGTCCGGCCGGGATCCTGGGCCATGTCAGGCGCCCAACAGTTTCAGCGTGAGCCGCGGCGCGGCTTCCAGCAACGGCGTCAGCCAAGGTGCCAGTTCCCTCAGGACCAGGCCCAGGATCACCATGCCCAGGGCGATCTTCAGCGGGAAGCTCAGCTGCAGCAGCTGCAACTGGGGCATGAACTTCCCCGAGATGCCAAGGATCAGATCCAGCAGGAAGAGGATCGCCAGCACCGGGAAGGCCAGCTGGAAGCCCTTGGCCAGGAGCTGACCGATGAGGGTGACGAGCCCCAAGATCTGGAGCGGCACGCCATGGCCCATGGGAGCCACCCGGTAGCTATCCACCAGCGCCAGGATCATCTGGTGGTGCAGGCCCGTGATGAAGATCAGCAGCGAGGCCATCTGCAATAGCAGGGCGCCGGAGATCGAAGCGCTTTGCGCACTGGAGGGATCGACCAGCTGAACGAAGGAAAAGCCCACCTGCATATCGATCACCGCGCCGGCGAAGGCCACGGCTTCGAGGATCCAGGCCACCACGGTGCCCATCAGGAGGCCGATGGCCAGCTCCGAGGCCATCAGCCCCACCAGTTCCGGAATTCCCGCGGGAATGCTTGAAGGCACGGGCACCACAGGCAGGATGACCGTGGTCATCAGGGCGGCCAGAGCCGCCCGCAATTGCAGCGGCATCCGCTCACCGCCAAGGATGGGGAAGACCGCCAGCAGCCCCGTCATGCGCGTCAGAACCATTACCCACAGGGCCGCCTTCGCCCCGGTGAGGGCCCAGACGGCGGGGTTCAGAAGGGTGGGCGACACGGGCGACTCAGTTGAGCTGCCGGACAACCGCGTTGAAGTCCGTGAACATGTGGGTGGTGAAACGGACCATCACCTGGAGCATCCAGGGGAAGCTGATGGCTACCACCAGCAGCACCATGACGACCTTCGGCACGAAGGCGATGGTCTGATCCTGAAGGCTCGTCACCACCTGGAACACCGAGATCATCAGGCCCACCACCAGCGATACCAGGAGGGCCGGGCCGGCCACGAGCAAAGCCGTCTTCAAGGCTTCCTTTCCAATCTGCGCAATCACCAGTTCGTTCATCCCGTGTACCCCTTCACTAGCGAGCCGATGATCAGGTACCAGCCGTCCACCTCCCGACTCCGCGAGCGCAGCGAGTGGGAGCGTGCCGCATACGCGGCATGCGATAGGAGGGAATGCTGGTGGACCAGCACAAGGGCCGAAAAGCTCATCCGGTGTACCCCTTCACCAGGGAACCAATAATCAAGTACCAACCGTCCACCAGCACGAACAGCAGCACCTTGAAAGGCAGGGATATGGTCACCGGTGGGAGCATCATCATGCCCATGCTGAGGAGGATGCTGGCCACCACCATGTCCACGATCAGGAAGGGCAGGAAGATCATGAAGCCGATCTCGAAGGCGGTCTTCAGCTCACTGATGAGAAAGGCGGGCAACAGGCATTCCATGGGCACGTCGGCCTTGGTCCTGGGCGCCGGCGCCTTGGCGATCTTGAGGAAGAGCGACAAATCCTTCTTGCGCGTGTAGCGGAGCATGAAGACCTTCAGCGGCGCGGCGGTGCGGTCCAGAGCCTGTTCCGTGGTCAGCTCGTTCCTTTGGAGGGGCTGGAGCACCGTCGTATTGATCTCCCTCGCCGTGGGCGCCATGATGAAGAAAGTGAGCACCAGGGAGAGGCTGATGAGCACTTGGTTCGAGGGCGTCTGCTGCTGGCCCAGCCCCTGCCGCAGGAAGTGGAGCACCACCGTGATGCGGGTGAAGCTGGTGGCGGTCATGAGGATGGTCGGGGCCAGGCTGAGGACCGTCAGGACCAGCAGGGCCTGAAGGCTTGAACTCAGGCCCGCTCCGGCGGGCGCCTTGCTGAAATCCACCGTCACCGTGGGCAGGGGCGCGGCCTGCTGGGCGCAGAGGCTCAGACCGGCCAACAGCAGCAGGGCCGCAGGCAGCCAGCGCAGCAGGCGCTTCAATGGCCACCCCCGCCCTGCTTCAGGAGGGCCTCCATCTCCTTCACGGGCACGGGGCGGCCAAGGTCCACCTGGCGGGATAGCGCCTCGTCGAAGGTGCCGGGCTCACCCCGGTCACCAGGATCGAGCTTTGAAAGCAAGTGAATGCCCTGGGGCGTCAAGGCGATGAGGAAGCGCTCTCCTTCGGCGTCCAGGATGGATACGAAGCGACGGTCGCCCAGGGCCAGGGTCTCTTCCACCTTCAGCTTGCCTCCCCCGCCGCCGGGAACACGCCCCCGGCCGTATTTCTTCAGGGCCCAGAGGCTGGCGCCCGCCAGACCCAGCACCAGGACCAGGGAGCCGAAGGTCCGCAGGCCCGAGGGGGAGGACTCCTGGGCCAGCCCCTGCGTCGGTTTTCCGTCCTCGAGCGTCAAGGGAGCCTGCAGTTCCTTCTCCGCCGGGGAGGGCGGAGGCGCCGGCCGGTCAGCCCCCTGGGCCCCAAGACCCAGGCCCACCATCAAACCAAGAGAAAGCATCAACCGTCGCAGCACGACAAACTCCCGACACAGCACGGGAGTGGGGCGAGAGGAATGCCATTCGAGCCACCGTTGCACCGGCACCTGGCTGGGCGTAGGGTTGAACCCTCACCATGTGATGTCTCCAGGAGCTGCCATGCCCACCCACCAGCTCACCGTGAATGGCCGCGTCCATCATGTCGACGCGGACCCCGCTACTCCCCTGCTCTGGATTCTGCGGGACACCCTCGGACTCACCGGAACGAAGTTTGGCTGCGGCCAGGGCGTCTGCGGATCATGCGTGGTCCACCTCGATGGCCAGGCCCAGAAGTCCTGTCAGACCAGCCTCCGGGAGGCCGCAGGGCACAAGGTCGTGACCATCGAAGGCCTGTCGAAGGCCGGCACCCACCCGGTGCAGCACTCCTGGATCGCCGAGGACGTGGCCCAGTGCGGCTACTGCCAGCCCGGCATGATCATGACCGCCGCCGCCCTGCTCCAGCACAAGCCCCATCCCACGGATCGGGACATCGACGATGCCTTCGCCGACCATGTCTGCCGTTGCGGTACGTACTCCCGGGTCCGCAAGGCCGTGCATCGCGCCGCGGGAGGTGTGAAATGACCGATCGCCGCGACTTCCTGAAAGTGACCGGCGCCCTGGGGGCGGGCCTCGTGCTGGGCCTCCGCCTGGACGCCAAAGCCCTCCCGGGCAAAGTCGCCAAGACCGAGTTCCGACCCAATGCCTTTCTGGCCCTGGGACCGGATGGCCGAGTTCGCATCACCGTCCCCAAGGTCGAGATGGGCCAGGGCGTGCGCACGGCCCTGCCGATGGTGCTGGCGGAAGAAATGGACCTCGACTGGTCCAGGATCGACGTCGTCAACGCGACGCCCGGCCCGGACTTCAAGTCCATGGGCACCGGCGGCAGCACCAGCGTAAGCACCACCTGGACGACCCTGCGCCAAGCAGGCGCCGCGGCCCGGGAGATGCTGAAGGCCGCCGCCGCTGCCCAGTGGGGCCTCGCCGTGGGGCAGTGTCACACTGAAAAGGGCTTCGTGCTGGGCCCCGGCGGCCGGAAGCTCGGCTATGGTGACCTGGCAGATGCTGCCGCCAAACAGCCTCTCCCTTCCAAGCCCCCTCTGAAGAAACCCGGGGACTTCCGACTGCTGGGGAAGCGGACGCCTCGCTTCGACGGCACCGATATCGTCACGGGCAAGGCCGTCTTCGGGCTTGATGTGCGTCGCCCCGGCCAGCGCTTCGCCGCGGTCCTGCGCTGCCCGGTGCCCGGGGGCAAGCCCAAAGCCTGGGACAAGTCCAAGGCCGAAGCTGTGCATGGTGTGAAGGCCGTGGTGGAAGTGCCCACAGGCTTGGCGGTGATCGCCGAATCCACCTGGGCCGCGTTCAAGGGCCGCGAGGCCCTGGCCGCCACCACCACCTGGGACGAGGGTGCCGCCAAGGACTTCAGCTCCGCCAGTCTGGAGACGAAGATGAGGGCCGCCCTCACCGGACCCGCCGACGAGGCCCGCAAGGTCGGTGACGCAGAGAAGGTCCTGGCCACAGCCGCCCGGTTGCTGGAAGCGGAGTACAGCTTCCCCTACCAGGCCCACGCCACCGTCGAGCCCATGAACGCCACCGCGCACATCGGCCAGGCCGGTGCCGAGCTTTGGGTCGGCAGCCAGTCGGCGAACCGGGCCCAGGACCGGGCGGCCGCGGCCCTGGGCCTCAAGCCCGAGCAGGTTCAGCTGAACGTGCCACTCATCGGGGGGGGCTTCGGACGTCGCCTCGGCACCGACTTCAGCACCGAGGCCGCCCAGGTGGCCAAGGCCGCCGGGGGCGGGCCGATCCAGGTGGTGTGGGACCGGGAGGACGATTTCCGCCATGATCTGTTCCATCCGGCCACCCTGCACCGCATGCGGGTGGGCCTGGATGCCACCGGTGGGATTTCCGCCTGGGTCCACCGCATCGCGGGGCCCGCCATCCTCCGCTCCTGGATGGGCGGTCAGAAGTCCCCAACCCAGGCAGCGTCGGAAGCCAATGGCGCCCTGGATCTTCCCTATGGCATCCCGGCCATCACCGTGGATTTCGGCGAGGTCGAAGCGCCGACGCCCCTGGGCTGGTGGCGTGGCATCCAGATCGTGCCCAATGTCTTCGCTCGCGAATGTTTCCTCGATGAAGTGGCCCATGCCACCGGCATGGATCCCCTCCAGCTTCGCCTCAAGCTCCTGGGCGACCAGGGCGTGGTGAAATTCGGCGGTGAAGAAGCCGACATCCGGCGTCTCAAGAAGGTGCTGCAGGTCGCGGCCGCCAAGGCCGGCTGGGGCCGCAAGTTGCCCCCGGGCCGCGGTCTGGGCCTCGCCTGCCACGCCTACGACGGCCGCACCTATGCGGCCCAGGTGGCGGAGGTCTCTGTGGAAAAGGGCCAGCTCCGCATTCACAAGATCACCTGCACCGTGGACTGCGGCTTCGTCGTGAATCCCCTGGGCCTCGAGGCCCAGGTGGAAGGCGGCATCGCCTTCGGCCTCTCCGCCCTGTTTTCGCAGATTACCTGGGAGAAGGGCCGCACCGTGCAGACGGGGTACCATGATTTTCCGGTCCTTCGCCTCGCCGACATGCCCAGCGTCGAGACCCACATCGTCTCGAGCGGCGCTGATCCTTCGGGTATGGGCGAACCACCGGTGCCCCTCGCCATCCCGGCGGTGCTGAACGCCCTGTTTGCCGCCACGGGAATCCGCGTGCGCAGCCTGCCCCTCCTTCCCCAGATGCTCCAAAAGGCCTGAGTCCCCATGCACAAAGAACTCCAAGACATCCTGGCGCTGCTCCGGGACCAAGAGCGGCCGCTCGCCCTGGCCACCCTCCTCCGGGTGGAGGGCTCCAGCTACCGCCGGCCTGGTTCGCGGCTGCTCACGGATGGCGAACAGGTGCTGCGGGGATCGCTCAGCGGGGGCTGCCTCGAAGGTGAGGTGCTGGCCAGGGCGAACGATGTCCTCTCCGATGGCGTGCCCCGCCTGCTCCGCTATGACCTGCGGGGCGATCTCGACCTGATCTGGGGCAGTGGCAGCGGCTGCGAAGGCGTCCTGGACATCCTGGTGGAGCGGCTCGATCCGGCGTCGCCGCCCCCTTGGCTGGCCTGGATGGACGAGGTCCTGCGCCACCGTCAGACCCTCCGCCTCGCCACCTCCCTGGGAGATGGCTTTCCGCGCCGTCGGCTGCTGGAAGGGGAATCGCCCGGTGAGGTGGAAACGGAGGAGACCATCCAGCCCCCCACATCCCTCTGGATAATCGGGGCCAGCGATGACAGCCGCCCCATGGTGCGCCTCGCCCGGGAACTCGGCTGGACCGTGGGCCTGCTGGACCATCGCCCGGCTTTCGCCCGGCCCGAGCGCTTTCCCGAGGCCAACCGGGTCCTCTCCGGTCATCCAGCACAGATGATTCCCGGACTGGCCCTGGATGGACGCAGCGCCGTGGTCCTCATGACCCACAACTACCTGAAGGATCTGGAGGCCTTGAAGGCCCTGAGTGCTTCCCGGACCGGGTACCTGGGCCTCATGGGCAGCCGGGCCCGCTCCCGCAAGATGGTCGCGGAGCTGGCCGCCGAAGGCATCCACTGCGGGGACCGGCTCCACAGTCCGGTGGGGCTGGACCTGGGCGCCGAGGATCCTGAGACCATCGCCCTCGCCATCCTCGGTGAGATCCAGGCTACCTTCCTGGGTCGGACGGGCGGCTCGCTCCGTGCGGCGCAAACAGCCGTCTCGGCCCAATGACCGCCGGCCTGATCCTGGCGGCCGGGGCGGGACGGCGCATGGGCGGACCGAAGGCGCTGGTGACGGTCGATGGGGAGACCCTGTTGCGGCGCGCGGCGCAGTCCGCGCTTGAGGCGGGCTGCTCCCCCGTGGTGGCGGTGGTGGGTCTCTGGGAACCGGGGCTCGGAGATCTGGCCGTCCACAGGGTGGTGAACGGCGAAGCCAAAGAGGGCATGGCCAGCTCCATTCGCGTGGGAATCGCGGCCCTGCCGGAAGAGGTCCAGGCCGTCCTGATCCTGACCGTGGACCAGCCGGCAGTGGATGGGCCGCTGCTGAAACGATTGCTGATCCTGGCCGCGGAGGACCCACTCCGACCGGTGGCCTGCGCCTACGGCGGCACTTTGGGCATTCCGGCGGTACTGCCGCGGCGCCTCTTCCCTGACCTCCTGGCCCTGAGTGGGGACCGGGGTGCCAAGGCGATCCTGCTGCGGGAGCAGGCGGCCGCCCTGGTTTTTCCCGGTGGTGAGGCCGATCTGGATACACCCGAAGATCTGGAACGACTCAGGCGCTGAGGGTGGCCTTCTTCTGGAGGTGGTCGTAGCGCTTGCGGGCCTGCTCGAGCTCCGCGAGGTGGGTCCCGGCCCATTCGCAGAGGGCGCCCATGGGTTCAATGAGGGTGTGGCCCAGCTTGGTCAGCTCGTACTCGGTGCGGGGCGGCACTTCGGGAAAGACATGGCGAGTGACCAGGCCATCCCGCTCCAGCTTGCGCAGGGTCTGAGTGAGCATCTTCTGGCTGATGCCACCCACCTGGCGGTGCAGGTCGCCATAGCGCTGCTTCCCGCGGGAAAGCAGATAGATCAGCAGAGTGGTCCACTTGTCGGCGATGAGATCCAGGGCCTGGCGGGTGGGACACTGGGCACTGAGGACGTTGGGGGCAAGGCTGCAGGCTTTACGAACCATTAGGTTCCTACCTTCCAAAATAGTGCCTACTTTCTTTTCGATTGTAAGCAACTAAATTATGGGTCACGGGCCAATCGAATGCAAGTGCTCGTAAAAGGAGGAAGCATGACCAAGGTAGCCATCGTGTTCCACAGCGGCTTCGGCCACACCAAGGTGGTGGCCGAGCGGGTGAAGGCCGGCGCCGAATCGGTACCGGGCACCCACGCCAGCCTCATCCCAGTGGAGGAGATCGATGCCCACTGGGCTGACCTCGAGGCTGCAGATGCCATCGTCTTCGGCAGCCCCACCTACATGGGCAATGTGAGCGGCCCTTTCAAGATGTTCATGGATGCCAGTTCCAAGCCCTGGTACGAACGGAAGTGGAAGGACAAGCTGGCCGCCGGGTTCACCATCAGCGGCAGCCCCAGCGGCGACAAATTGAATACCCTGCAGTCCCTGATGATCTTCGCCATGCAGCACGGCATGGTCTGGGTCGGCATTGCGGAACTGCCCCAAAACGACGAGGGCACCAACCGCCTGGGCAGCTTCTCCGGCGTCATGGCCCAGGCGGGCCAGGTATCCCCGGACCTCGAGCCCAATCTTGAGGACCGCAAGAGCGCCGAGCGACTCGGCCAGCGCATCGCCACTGCCACGGCCCGCTGGGCCAAAGTCTCCTGAAGCCCGGCCGGCCTTCCTTGGGGATTGTGATGACGGATATTCCTGCCAGATCCGTTAATGTGGAAGCCTGAACAGGAGTTCCCGCATGTCGAATCTCATCCATCTGACCGACAAAACCTTCTCCGCAGGCATCGCCAAGGGCATCACCGTGGTGGACTTCTGGGCCCCCTGGTGCGCCCCCTGCCGTGAGATCGCCCCCGTCACCGAGGCACTTGCTGTCGAATTCCAAGGGAAGGTCACCTTCACCAAGCTCAATGTGGACGATTTCACGCCTCTCTCCGAACAGTACGAAGTCGTGAGCATGCCCACCCTGGTGATCTTCAAGGACGGGCTGCCCGTGGATCGCATCGTGGGTTCCCTGCCCATCGAGCAGATCCGAACCCGGCTCCAGCAAAATCTGTAATCCCAACCCGACCCATCGAGGACACCTATGAGCACCATCACTGGCGAAAGCCTGCTCGAGCAGCTGAACTGGCGCTATGCCACCAAGAAGTTCGATGCCACGAAGAAAATCTCCGCCCCAGACTGGGCGGTGCTTGAACAGGCCCTGGTCCTCACGGCTTCCAGTTACGGCCTCCAGCCCTGGAAGTTCATCGTCGTCACGGACCCGGCCCTCAAGGCGAAGCTTCGCCCAGCCTCCTGGAACCAGGCCCAGGTGGAGGACTGCAGCCATCTCGTGGTCTTCACCGCGAAGCAGGACATCAGCGAAGCCGACGTGGACCGCTTTATCGCCCGCATCGCCGAGGTGCGCGGTGGCGCCGTGGAGAGTCTCGCGGGCTACAAGGGCTTCATGGTGGGCGACCTGGTCAAGGGCGCCCGGCACGCCATCATCCAGGAGTGGGCGGCCCGCCAGACCTACATCGCCATGGGCAACCTGCTCACCTCGGCAGCCTTGCTCGGCATCGACGCCTGCCCCTTCGAAGGCATCGAGCCCGCCAAATACGACGAGATCCTGGGCCTCCAGGGCACGGGCTATGCCACCGTGGCCGCCTGCCCCCTGGGCTACCGCGCGAGCGACGACAAGTACGCCAGCGTCCCCAAGGTCCGCTTCGAGACCAAGGACGTCGTCGAGCACCGCTGAAAAAGCTGAACCACGAAGTCCACCAAGACCACGAAGGAATTTCGCCCTTCTTCGTGGTCTTCCTATCCTCCCGGCAATCGGCTCCGCCGATTCCGGGGCCAAAAAGGCGGCTCGTGGTGAATCATTTATTTTGATTCGATCAGAATGAGGAAAAGGAGGTTCCCATGCTGACTCGGAAACTAGGAACTCAGGGACTCACAGTGTCTGCCCTCGGCCTCGGCTGCATGGGCATGTCGGACTTCTACGGCCACCAGGATGACGTCGAATCCACGGCGACTATCCACCGAGCGGTGGAGCGGGGCGTCACCTTCTTCGACACTGCCGACATGTACGGTCCCTTCACCAACGAGATCCTGGTGGGCAAGGCTTTGGTGGGCGTGCGCAAGCAGGTGGTGATCGCCACCAAGTTCGGCATCGTGCGCGATCCCAACAATCCCAGCGTGCGCGGCATCTGCGGGCGGCCCGACTATGTGCACAGCGCCTGTGAGGGCAGCCTCAAGCGCCTGGGCATGGAGACCATCGACCTCTACTACCAGCATCGCGTGGATCCCGATGTGCCCATCGAGGACACCGTGGGCGCCATGGCCGAACTGGTAAAGGCGGGCAAGGTGCGCTTCCTGGGGCTCTCGGAAGTCAGCCCCGCCACCCTGCGCCGTGCCGCTGCGATCCATCCCATCAGCGCTGTGCAGTCCGAGTACTCGCTCTGGACCCGCGATCCCGAGGACGGCCTGCTCCAGACCTGCCGGGAGCTGGGGGTGGGCTTCGTGCCCTACAGCCCGCTGGGGCGGGGCTTCCTCACGGGCCAGATCAAGACCTTCGAGGATTTCGAACCGAACGACTACCGCCGTCACTCTCCCCGATTCCAGGGCGAGAACTTCCAGAAGAACCTGGATCTCGTCGCCCGGTTGCAGGACATGGCCGCCGCCCGGGGCTGCACGCCCGCCCAGCTGGCCCTGGCCTGGGTGCTGGCCCAGGGCGGCGACCTGGCGCCCATCCCCGGCACCAAGCGTCGGGACCGCCTGGACGAAAACCTCGGCGCCCTCGACCACGTGCTCTGCCCCGGCGAACTGCAGGAGCTGAGCGGCCTTTTCCCGCCAGGCGCCGCTGCGGGAACCAGATATCCCGAGGCCATGATGCACATGGTGAACCGGTAGCCGGCATCTAAGGCCCCATGGCCCGCCGCACGGAAGCCCATCCCGACAACACTCCTGGTCCATTCTTCGTGGACCGCACCTGCATCGACTGTGGCACCTGCTACCAGTTCGCCCCGGGCATTTTTGTCGATGGGGGTGATCACGCCCGAGTCCAGGCCCAGCCGGTCGAAGCGGCGGCGCGGCTGCGGGCCTCCATGGCCCTGGTGGCTTGCCCGGTGGGTTCCATCGGCACTGATGACAAGGCCGCCATCGCCGAGGCCACCAAGTCCTTCCCCCATCCCCTGGCCGAGACTGTCTCCTTCTGCGGCTACACCAGCGACAAGAGCTTCGGCGCCTGGAGCTACCTGATCCACCGCCCCGAAGGCAACGTCCTCGTGGATTCCCCCCGGGCGGCGGAGCCGCTGATGAAGAATCTGGAGGCACTCGGCGGCGTGGCCATGCTGGTACTCAGCCATCGGGACGACGTGGCCGACCATGAGGCCTACCACGACCGCTTCGGCTGTGAGCGGATCATGCACCGCGGCGATGGCATTCCAGGAATGGAACGACTGGTGGACGGCGATGCGCCCATCGAGCTGGCCGAGGATCTGCTGTTGATCCCCACGCCAGGGCACACGGCCGGAAGCGTCTGCCTGCTGCACCGGGGCTTCCTCTTCACCGGCGACCACCTCTGGTGGAACCCGGACAAGGGCCGCCTCTCCGCTTCAAAGGCCTACAACTGGCACTCCTGGGCCCAGCAGCTTGACAGTCTGGAAAAGCTGCTGGCCTTCGATTTCACCTGGGTGCTGCCCGGCCATGGCAGCATCCACCGTGCCTCCAGCCCCGCCGCCATGAGGACCGACCTGGAGGTGGCGATCCGGGTCCTCAGGAGTCTCTGATGCCGTCCTTGGCGGCCCGTGGGAAACTGGAGCGTTCCACCGGAGTCCCCCATGAGCACTGCCTCGGATGCCCCTGTCATCACCGCCCCTCGCGGCACCCACCTGCACTGCAAGGGCTGGGTGCAGGAGGCCGCCCTGCGCATGCTCATGAACAACCTCGATCCCGAAGTGGCCGAGCGGCCCGGGGACCTGGTGGTCTACGGCGGCCTGGGCAAGGCGGCCCGCAACTGGGACTGCTTCCACGCCATCGTGAAGGAACTGAAGCACCTGGGCGATGACGAGACCCTGCTGGTGCAGAGCGGCAAGCCCGTGGGCGTGGTGAAGACTCATGCCGACGCGCCCCGGGTGCTCATCGCCAATTCGAACCTGGTGCCCAAGTGGGCCACCTGGGAGGTCTTCCGCGAGCTCGATCAGAAGGGCCTGATGATGTACGGCCAGATGACCGCCGGCAGCTGGATCTACATCGGAAGCCAGGGCATCGTGCAGGGCACGTACGAAACCTTTGCCGAAGCAGCGCGGCAGCACTTCAACGGCACCTTGGCCGGCACCTGGACGCTCACCGCCGGCCTGGGTGGCATGGGCGGTGCCCAGCCCCTGGCCGTGACCATGAATGGCGGCGTGGCCCTCTGCATCGAGGTGGATCAGACCCGCATCCAGAAGCGCATCGACACCCGCTACCTGGATGAGTGGACCGACAACCTGGACACGGCCCTGGCCCTGGTGGACCAGTACGTGGATGCCCACGAGGCCCGCAGCATCGGGCTGCTGGGCAATGCTGCAGAGCTCCTGCCGGAGATCCTCAAGCGTGGCTACATCCCCCAACTCGTCACTGACCAGACCTCGGCCCACGACGAATACAACGGCTACATCCCCGCCGGGCTCAGCCTCGAGCAGGCCGCCCTCATGCGCAAGGATGAGCCCGAAGCCTATGTGCAGCGGGCCCTGGCCTCCATGCGCACCCATGTGGAAGCCATGATCGAGTTCCAGCGGCTGGGCTCGGTGACCTTCGACTACGGCAACAACATCCGCGCCCAGGCCCAGCGGGCTGGCTGCGAGAACGCGTTCGCCTTTCCGGGCTTCGTGCCCGCCTTCATCCGGCCCCTATTCTGCAAGGGCATCGGCCCCTTCCGCTGGGTCGCGCTCTCGGGCGATCCCGCCGACATCGCCGTCACCGACGCGGCCATGATGGAGTTGTTCCCAGAAAACGAAGGCCTGCTCCGCTGGCTCAGGGCCGCCCAGGAGAAGATCGCCTTTCAGGGTCTGCCGGCCCGCATCTGCTGGATCGGCGCCGGCGAGCGCCATCTGGCGGGCCTGAAGTTCAACGAGCTGGTGCGCACTGGCAAGGTAAAGGCCCCCATCGTCATCGGCCGCGACCACCTGGACAGCGGCAGCGTGGCCAGCCCCAATCGGGAGACCGAGGCCATGAAGGATGGCTCCGATGCGGTCAGTGACTGGCCCCTGCTGAATGCCCTGACGGCGGCCTCCGGCGGCGCCTCCTGGGTGAGCTTCCACCACGGCGGCGGCGTGGGCATGGGCTACAGCCAGCACAGCGGCGTGGTCATCGTGGCCGACGGCACCGAGCGCGCCGAGCGCTGCATCACCCGCGTCCTCTGGAACGATCCCGCCATGGGCGTCTTCCGCCACGCCGACGCCGGCTACGACTCCGCCCGCGAGCATGCCGAGACCATCGGATTGCACATCCCGATGAAGGGATGAATACAGACTGATCAACCACGAAGACGGGAAGACCACGAAAATAATCCGCACTTCTTCGTGGTCTTGGTGGTCTTCGTGGTGGATCTTTTGTCTTTGAGAGGTTTCCATGTCCCGCCCCTGCCCCTGCACTTCCAAGAAGCCCTATGACCGCTGCTGCGGCCCCTTCCATGCGGGCACTGCCCTGCCGGAAACGGCGGAACAGCTCATGCGGTCGCGCTTCAGCGCCTACGCCCTGGGCAAGGTGGACTACCTGATTGCCACTCGCTCCGAATCCAAGCGGGCTGAAGAGAACCGGGAAGAGATGGTCCAGTACTGCAAGTCCGTAAGTTGCGTGGGATTGAAGATCGTGACCAAGGAGAAGGGTGGCAAGGCGGACGACACGGGCCGCGTCACCTTCCATGCCAGCCTCCAGACCAATGGCCGCCGGAACCTCCACATCGAGACCAGTACCTTCGCCCGGGAGAACGGGAGGTGGGTCTACGTGGATGGGGTGGTGAAGGGCTAGGCCGATTTCATCAGAAGCCTCCTATGAAAAAAAGAGGGGCGACAACGGCCGGACCTGCGCTGGTTTTGATGGGAAGACTGGTTCTGCCCTTGGCGGATTGATTGGTCAGTCAGTTCACAACCCAGCAGGTCTTCTATTCGGCCCCACGACATTTGTTTCGAAATTTCAGATCCATGCCACCTATCCCGAAGAAGTCTCAGAGGTTGGGCATGGAGGGTGAGGCCGTATTCATTCGCCGGGCGGACCACGGGGCACGCATCCTCGTGGTCGATGACGATGCCCTGGCCCGCCGCAGCCTCCGGGCCATGCTGGAGCGCTCCTACTATGTGGTCGAAACCGTAGAGAGCGGACCGGAAGCGCTCGCACTGCTCACGACCTACCAGCCGGATCTGATCCTCCTGGATATCCAGATGCCCGGGATGGATGGACTGGAAGTCTGCCGTCGGATCCGAGTGCTGCCGGATGGTGACCTGCTCCCCATCATCTTCCTGACGGGCGACGAGCGCCTGGATCTGCACGCCGAGGCGCTGCGGGCCAAGGGGGACGACTTCCTCCGGAAACCCATCCGCTCGGCAGAACTGATCATTCGGGTCAGGAGCCTCATGCGGCTGAAGCGGCTCCAGGCCGAGGTCCTGGCCGAACGGGACAACCTGCTGGATCTCCAGAAGCAGCGGGAACAGCTCTTCGAATTCATCGTGCACGACCTGAAGAATCCTCTTTCGGCCATTCAGATGGGACTGGAGCTGCTGGACACCGGAGACGCCATCGACGCTACGTCTCAGATTCAGGTCCACCGGCTCCGGGACACCGCCCGTTACATGGGCCGCATGATCCAGAACATTTTGGACATCGGGCGGGCCGAACAGGTGGGGTTGGAACTCCGCAGGACCCGCTTCGGCCTGGCCACCTGGATGTCTGGCCTGCAACAAGAAGTGGAGTCCCAGGCCCAATCCCGGCACCACCAGTTGTCCTGGGAATGTCCGGACGAGCTGGAAGTCGAGGCCGATCCAGAGTGCCTGCAGCGGCTCCTGCTGAACCTCATCGATAACGCGCTGAAGTACTCACCCTCCGGCAGCCACACCCGGATCATGGCCCGATCTGAAGGGAGTGGCGTGCGTCTGGAGGTACGGGACCAGGGTGAAGGGATCCCAGAAGCCATGCGGGAGCAGATCTTCGGGAAGTTCGTCCGGCTGGACGAAGGGAGTGCAGATCTCCGCTCGGGATCGGGCCTGGGCCTAGCCTTCTGCCGCATGGCGGCCGAAGCCCACGAGGGGCGGATCTGGGTAGAGGACAACACCCCCAAGGGCAGCGTGTTCGTGCTGGAGATTCCGCGGATCCACCGGGCTGGCCTTCGGGATCCTGATTCCGATGGCGGGAAGGCTTGAGGAAAGCGGATCCGGGGTTCCTCTGCAACCCAAGTTGCATTGAGGGCGACCCCAGATCCTGGGGGGATCTGGGGTTGCCATCAATCGGGGAAAGACAGGCCGTCACGCTGTTCAGACGGTCTGGCACTCCTTGGCGGCGCAGGCTTCCAGGACGTCGACCCGGCCATCCTGGCCGATGAGCTTCAAGCCGTAGGCATCCTGGAGCACCTTGAAGACGTTGGGGGTGAGCCAGGCGGGAGCGGCCGGACCCACGGCGATGTCCTTCACGCCGAGGTGGAGAAGGGTGAGGAGCACGGCCACGGCCTTCTGCTCGAACCAGCTCAGCACGATGGTGAGGGGCAGGTCATTCACGCCGCACTTGAAGGCGCCCGCGAGCCCCACGGCCACCTGGATGGCACCATAGGCGTTGTTGCACTGGCCCATGTCCAGCAGCCGAGGCAGACCCAGCAGCGTGCCGTAGTCGTGGCCCATGATGCGGTACTTGCCGCAGCCCAGGGTGAGGATGAAGCTGCTGGCGGGCGCGTTCTTCGCGTAGTCGGTGTAGTAGTTGCGGCCTGGCTCCGCGCCATCACAGCCGCCGATAACGAAGAAGCGGGTGATGGCGCCCTTCTCCACCGCCTCGATGATGGCGGGAGCGGCCTCCAGGATCACGCTGTGATGGAAGCCCACCGGAATGATCTCGCCCTGGCGCTCAGGCAGGGCGCCGATCGCCTGGGCACGGGCGATGACCGCTGAAAAATCGTCAGTCTTCAGGCGCGTGGCGCCGGGGACGGCGGTGACCCGGGTGGTGAAGAACTTGTCGGCGTAGCCCGGCCTGGGATGCAAGACACAGTTGGTGGTGGCCAGGATGGCGCCACCGAATTCCTCGAACTCGCTCTTCTGCAACTGCCAGGCGCCGCCGAAGTGGCCCGCCAGGTTCGGGTGGTCGGCGAGCTTGGGATACATGAAGGCGGGCAACATTTCGCCGTGGGTGTAGACCATCACATCTGTGCCCTCTACCTGCCGCAGGAGGTTCTCCAGATCGAGCAGGTCATGGCCGGTGACCAGGATGCCGGGCTTGGCCTGGGTGCCGGTTTGAACTTCCCGGACCTGGGGCTTGCCGTAGCGTTCGACATGGGCCTCATCCAGCATCTCCATGACCCGCAGGTTCTGCTTGCCGCATTCCAGCACCAACTCCAGGAGGCTGGGGATATCGAAGTTGACGTTGGTGACGGTAGCGAAGAGGGCTTCCTCCGTGAACGCATCCACGGCCTCATCCACCTTGCCCAGGCGCCGCGCATGGTGCGCATAGGCAGCCATGCCCTTCAGGCCATAGAGCAGGGTTTCCTGCAGGCTCTGGACGTCGGGATCCTTGCCGCAGATGCCAATGGCATCGCAGCCGACGCCTCCTTTGGCCTGTTCACATTGATTACAGAACATGGATTACCTCCGATGGGGTGCCCACTTGGGGCGATGGCAGGGGTAGGAACCGGGCTCGACTTGGCAGTGGTATCGATGTCTGGCTGGGAGATGAGCTCGACGCAGGCGCAGCCAACGCCTGAGGCGCGACTGGAACCTTCTTTTGCCCGAATTTGGACCAACACCCTGGTTTCGGATTTCTTTGGGTGAAATAGCCTTGCTTCCTGGATGGACGCTCTTGCCTGGATGGGTGGAGGAGTTTACTATCCCTCGGCCAATGCTCCTTGAATGCGCTGGTGGTATGGGTTTGCGGGATGGCTGCCTGTTTTCACTTCGCAGGCCACTCGAGCGAGTCACCTGCCGCCGGCCGGGCTGACTACTAGCATGCGGTTTATTGAAGACATGTCAATCTTCAATTTTGACGACTATGCAAAACCAGCATCATCAAGTGATGCAATGGGATGGAGCCCAGGACAGGTTTAGCGTTTTCGGGACTGCTCGAACACCTGGAGCGCATCCGGGAAGGGCGCCAGGGCCCGTTCGAAGACGCCAAGGGAGTAGGCGATGGTGAGTCCGTAGTTGGTGATGGGGACTCCTGCTTCGTGGCAGCGGTGGATGCGGCTGGTCATTTCCTTGCGGTTGCCCGTGCAGTTCCCGC
Source organism: Holophagaceae bacterium (assembly GCA_025363715.1). Taxonomy (GTDB): domain Bacteria; phylum Acidobacteriota; class Holophagae; order Holophagales; family Holophagaceae; genus Geothrix. The sequence continues at coordinate 61,762 of JANYLR010000098.1, forward strand.
AGTGGATCACGAGGCGGTAGGGACTCAAATCCTGCGGAAAATCTCGACCCTGGACGTTGGCAAAGTGCACCTTGGCGCCCACGTACTGGGTGAGCCAGCGCGGGATCTTCACCCGGCCGATGTCCTCTCCGACGGGATGGTGGCTGCAGGTCTCCGCAATGAGCACGGTGTCGCCACCCTTGAGCTGCTCGATGCCAAGGGTGCCCCGCACCTGCTCCGCCAGATTCCCCTGGAACCGGGCCATGAGGATGGAGAAAGAGGTCATGGGGATGCTCTTGGGCACATCCGCTGCAACCTTGAGAAAGGCCTGGGAATCCGTGACGACAAGGGCCGGAGGAGACTTCAAGCGTTCCAGGGCCTGTTTCAGTTCCCGCTCCTGCACCACCATGGCCATGGATTCAGCATCCAGCAGATCGCGGATGGTCATGACCTGGGGCAGGATGAGCCGTCCCTTCGGCGCTTCCTTGTCGATGGGCACCACCAGGATGGCTACCTCACCGGGCGGGACGAGATCCGCCACCAGGCGCTGGTTGTCGAAGAAATTGGCAGGGGCCAGCTTGAGCAGGCCAGCCCTCAGATCGGAGAGGCCCTCTCCTGTCAGCGAAGACACCGCCACCGGCCAGGCTCCCATGGCTTCGGCGAGGCTGCATTCATCAGGTGTCGGCAACCGCAGGTCCGTCTTGTTGAAGACCACCAGGGCGGGCACCTTCCGGTTCTTCAACTCTGCTAGGAGCGCCCGTTCGAAGTCCCCCCAGGCGCCGGCCTCGGTGACGATCATCCCCAGATCCACGCGGTCCAGCACACTCCGGGTGCGGGCGATGCGCAGTTCGCCCAGGGCGCCCTCGTCATCCACTCCGGCAGTATCCACGAACTGTACGGGCCCCAGGGGGAGCAGCTCCATGGGCTTCTCCACCGGGTCCGTGGTGGTGCCCGCATGAGCCGACACGATGGAGACCTGCTGCCGTGTGATGGCGTTCAGCAGCGACGACTTGCCCACGTTCCTGCGTCCGAAGAGGCCGATATGGAGGCGAAGGGATTTGGGAGTGGATTGCATCAGGCCCTCCGGGGATCCGGCGCATTCATCGTTCGCGATCCCAGCTGATTCACGGCCTCGGCGCTGGTGAGTTCGGAGAACTGAGCTTCGGTGAACAGGCCCTCCTGGATGCCCTGGTCCTTCAGGCTCCCCCCCTGGGTCCGGGCCACCAGGGCGCAGGTCGCCTCGTAGCCCAGAAGCGGTAGCAGGGCCGTGGCGGCGGCGGTGCCATTCTCCACGTGCCGGCGGCACCGCTCCTCATCCGCTTCAAGGCCCTCGACGCAGTGGCTTCGGAGGATGGCGCAGGCCCGGGCCAGGAGATCGAAGCTCTCCAGCAGGCTGTGGGCCACCAGGGGCAGGAAGGGGTGCAGTTCAAGGCTGCCCAGCGACACGGCGAAGGTCAGCGCGTGATCATGGGCGATGGCGAGGATGGCTGCCTGGGTCGCGGCCTCGGGGATCACGGGGTTCACCTTGCCCGGCATGATGCTGCTGCCGGCTTGGCGGGCCGGCAACCGGAGCTCGGCCAAGCCCGCCTCGGGACCGCTGGAGAGCAGGCGGAGGTCGCCGCTGATCTTGATGAGCGTCGTCGCCAAGGCCTTCAGTAGTCCGGAAACTTCCACAAAAACATCGGCGTTCTGGGTGGCTTCGACCAGATTTTCGGCCCGGGCCAAGCCCAACCCCGTGATCTCGCGCAGCTCATCCACGGCCCGGAAGATGAACTCCCGCGGCGCCGCGAGCCCCGTGCCGATGGCCGTTCCGCCCAGGTTGACCACCCGCAGCCGTTCCTCGCATTTGGCCAGGCGCCAGCGATCGCGATTCAGGGCTTCCGCGTAGGCACCCATCTCCCGCCCCAACGTCATGAGTACGGCATCCTGCATTTCGGTCCGCCCCACTTTCACGATGTGCGCGAAAGCCTTTTCCTTGGATTGGAAAGCCTCCTGGAGCCCCAGCACCTGCCGCTCCAGCTCCTTCAGTCCCCAGATGGCCGCGATGCGCAGGGCCGTGGGGTAGGTGTCATTGGTGCTCTGGTGCAGGTTCAGGTCGTCCAGGGGGGACACCCGGTCATAGGAACCATGGGCGAGGCCAAGGATTTCCAGGGCCCGGTTGGCGAGCACTTCGTTGACGTTCATGTTGGTGCTGGTGCCGGCGCCTCCCTGCAGCGCGTCTACCCGGATGTCCACGCCCAGGTCACCTTCCAGCAACTCGAGGCAGGCCCGTTCCATCGCCTCGGCCATGGCCGCTTCGCCGAACTGTCCCAGCGCCCGGTTCGTGCGCAGGGACGCCAGTTTTACGGCGCCGAAGGCCCTCGCTAGCTGGCCGTGAACTGGATGTCCCAACAACGGGAAATTCGCCAGGGCCCTGGCCGTGTGAATGCCATGCCTGGCCGCCATGGGCACTTCCATGGTTCCCAGCAGATCCTGTTCGATGCGCATGTCCGCCATAGGCCGAGACCACTCCCGGGACAACCCCGTACCCCGGTGATTGTTGCAGAGTTGACCGTCAGGGCACGCTCACGCACACAGAGAAGGCTCCTCAATGTGGGCGTGGGGAAGGTGTTCCCGGCCGACGCCGGAAAGATCATTCCCTGTCATGGAGGCCATTCGATATTTTTTTAAAATCATTTTCGGATTCTATCGAAACACCTTTTTTTTAACCTGGGTCACATTTTCGCTTGCCCAGGTCTGCGTACCGCCACACAATGCCGACTCATAGGTCATCAACGAATGAGGCAAGCCGACTTCCCTTGAATTTTGCCCACACAAGCGAAATTGAACGTTGAAGTGAGTTGTTGTTTCAGAAGTACCACACCTGTTCCGGACCCCCTGCTCGCCCAAGCAGTTTCCTTGCAAGGGATCTCCGGCTCGACAGGAGGAAGTGCACCTGCCTCAAGGCCCATTCCTGGGAAAGGAGTCATAAACCATGGCCAAAATCTTAGTGGTGGACGACGATTCCGATATCGTCGAAGCGACCCAGCTTTTCCTGAGGAGGGAGGGGCATCAGGTCGAGGCGGCCTACAACCGCCAGGACGGGCTTAAGAAGATCGCGTCCTTCCAGCCTGATCTCCTGATCCTCGACGTGATCATGGAGCAGCCGGACGACGGCTTCACCATCGCCCAGGAACTGAGGCGGGCCGGGAACAAGATCCCGATCCTCATGCTCACCTCCGTGGGAAGCGTTTCCGGGCTCTCCTTTGGCAAGGATAGCGAGATGGTCCCCGTCGATGATTTCCAGTCCAAGCCTATCGAGCCAGCGAAGCTGATCGAGAAGGTCAACCACCTCTTGAAGCGCTAGGAGGACCCGATGCTCATGACCGATCGCGAGCGCCTCGCCGGGGAGATCAAGGCCCTCGCCGAAAAACACGGCAACTGCCGCACAGCCCTCATCCCTATTGTCCAGGAAATCAAACAGAAGTACCGGAAGGTCGACGATTTCGCCATGCAGGTCATCGCTGACCAGCTGGGCATCCACCCAGTGGAGGTCTACAGCGTCGTTTCCTTCTATGCCTTTCTCGGCAGCGCGGCCCATGGAAAGTACATCATCCGGCTCTGCCGCACCATCTCCTGTGACATGCAGGGCAAGGAGCGCGTCATGCGCCAGATGGAGAACGACCTCGGAATCCGGTTCGGGGAAACCACGGCCGACGGCAAGTTCAGCCTGGAATGGGCGAACTGCATGGGCATGTGCGACCAGGGGCCGGCCATGCTCGTCAACGAGAAGGTCTACACGCACGTGACGCCCGAGAAGGTCCACGAAATCCTCGAAGAATGCCGCCGTTCCTTCGGCGTCCACGCCACCGAACAGAAGGAGGTCTATCTCGTATGAGCCCTCTCCCGACCTTCAGTACCATGGCGCCCGAAGCGGGCCTGAAACAGGCCATGTCGCTCAGTCGCCCGGACATCATCGAAACCATGAAGCAATCCGGCCTCAAGGGCCGGGGCGGCGCGGGGTTTCCTACGGGCATGAAGTGGAACTTCGCCGCCGCCGCCCAGGCCGCAGAGAAGTTCGTCATCTGCAACGCGGATGAAGGCGAGCCTGGCACCTTCAAGGACCGAGTCATCCTGCAGGAGCATGCCGATCTTGTCTTCGAAGGCATGACCATCGCCGGCAAGGCCATCGGCGCCAGGTCAGGCATCGTCTTCCTCCGGGGTGAATACACCTACCTTCGACCCCAGCTGGAGGCTGTCCTCGACAAGCGCCGCAAGCAGAAGCTGCTCGGCAAGGACATTCTGGGCAGCGACCTGGAATTCGACATCCGCATCTTCATGGGCGCCGGCGCCTACATCTGCGGGGAGGAGACCGCCCTCATCGAGGCCCTAGAGGGCTTCCGTGGGGAGCCCCGCAATCGGCCCCCCTTCCCCGTCAACACCGGGTTCCTGGGGAGGCCTTCGGTCGTGAACAACGTCGAGACCCTGGCCTCGGCCGCCTGCATCCTCCAGAAGGGCGCGGACTGGTGGAAGGCGACGGGCACGGCGAATTCCACGGGCATCAAGATCTTCAGCGTTTCCGGCGACTGCGAAAAACCCGGTGTGTATGAGTTCCCCATGGGCATCACCGTGGCCCAGCTCCTCAAGGAAGTGGGCGGGGTAGGCGCCAAGGCTGTCCAGGTTGGTGGCGCCTCCGGGTTGTGCATCCCAGCCAGCCAGTTCAAGCGGATCATTGCCTTCGAGGACATCCCCACCGGTGGCTCGATCATCGTCTTCGGCCAGCAGCGCGACATGCTGGATGTGCTCCACAACTTCCTGGATTTCTTCGTCGACGAGTCCTGCGGCCAGTGCACGCCCTGCCGGCTCGGCAATCGCAAGCTCCTGGAAGGTGTCGAACTCCTAAGGGAAGGCAAATGTTCCATGGCCTACCTGCAGGAACTCTGCGCCTTGGGCGACACCATGCAGATCGCCTCCAAATGCGGCCTCGGCCAAAGCAGCCCAAGTGCTTTCCTCTCGGTGGTGAAAAACTTCCGGGAAGAGCTCATGGGCCGAACCTATTCCCACGTGTGAATGAGGGAGGATTCGAGCATGTCACCCACACCCATCCAAGAAACCGGCAGCCGGGCTCCGAAGAGCCAGCAGTCCCTGACCATTGCACGGTCTGCCGGCGACGAAGCCATCGGCGGAACCGTCACGGCCAGTATCAACGGCCAGGAAGTGAAGGTGCCCCTGGGCACCACCATCCTGGCCGCCGCTGAAAAGATCGGCGTCCGCATCCCGACCCTCTGCCACCATCCCGACCTCTGCGTCGCGGGGGTCTGCCGGGTTTGCGTCGTGGAAGTGGAAGGCCAGCGCACCCTCCAGGCTGCCTGCGCCTTCCCCATCACCTCCCCCATCAAGGTCCTTACCCACACCAGGAAGGTTCGCCAGAGCCGCCGGCATGTCATCGACCTGCTGCTCTCGGAGCACTACGGCGAATGCTATGCCTGCGGGCGCAACAACAACTGCGAGCTGCAGGGCTTGGCCAAGGAATACGGGGTCGACTTCTTCCGCTTCGGACACCCGTCCAAGCCCAAGTACGAAATCGACCGCTCCAGCTATTCCGTGATCCGGGACAACGACAAGTGCGTCCTCTGCCGCCGCTGCGTCCGCACCTGCATTGACCTGCAGGAAGTGGGCACCATCGAGGTCGCCGGCCGCAGCGACAAGAGCTACATTACGACCTTTAAGGACAAGCCTCTGGGCGACGTGGTCTGCATCAACTGCGGACAGTGCATCAACCGGTGCCCCACTGGCGCCCTGCGCGCCAACGATCCCACGGACGAAGTCTGGGCGGCCATCGATGATCCCAAAAAGCACGTGGTCATCCAGACCGCCCCGAGCCCCCGCGCGGCCATCGGCGAGTGCTTCGGGCTGGAGCCCGGTGCCCCGCTGACCTACGAGCTGAATACCGCTCTCCGCATGTGCGGCTTCGACCGGATCTTCGACACCAACTTCACGGCGGACCTCACCATCATCGAGGAAGGCACCGAACTCATCCTGCGCCTCTACAAGGCCCTGGTGGGCAAGGACGCCAACATCGCCCTGCCGCAGTTCACGAGCTGCTCACCAGGCTGGGTGAAGTACCTCGAGCACTTCTATGCCGAGTACATCCCCAACCTCAGCTCGGCCAAGAGCCCACAGCAGATGTTCGGCGCGGTCATCAAGACCTACTATGCGGAAAAGCATGGCATCGACCCCAAGGACATCATCACCGTCGCCCTCATGCCCTGCTCGGCGAAGAAGTTCGAATGCAACCGCTCCGAGATGGACGACAGCGGCTACAAGGACGTGGACTACGGCCTCACCACCCGCGAGCTGGCCAAGATGATCAGCGAGGCCGGACTGGAGCTACCCAAGCTGCCCAAGTCCGATTTCGACGCCCCCTTCGGCACCGCTACGGGCTCCGGTGTCATCTTCGGCGCCACCGGCGGCGTGATGGAAGCCGCTCTCCGCACGGTCATCGAACTGGTTACCGGTACCAAGGTCGAAAGCCTCTTCGAGAAGGCCAACATCATTCCCGTGCGCGGCTTCGAAGGCGTGAAGTACGTCGAGCTGCCCATCAATGAAGTGGGTCCGGTGCCCGATATTCTCAAGCACCTGGTGCCCGACTGGAACTGGCTCAAGGGTGCCACCCTGAAGGTCGCTGTGGCCCACGGCACCGCCAATGCCAAGAAGGTCATGGAGGACATCAAGGCTGGTGGCAAGTTCAGCGAATGCCACTTCATCGAGTTCATGGGCTGCCCCGGCGGCTGCATCGGTGGAGGCGGCCAACCCATCCCCACCTCTCCGGAAATCCGCTCAGCCCGCGCCAAGGCGATCTATGCCGAGGACGCAGCCTACGAGGTGCGGAAATCCCACGAGAACCCGGACGTGCTGACCATCTACAACGAATTCCTCACAGATGGCCCCTGCGGCCACAAGAGCCACAAGCTCCTGCACACGCACTATGTGCCCCGAGGCAAGTACATCGAATAGGCTGCTTCCTGAAACTGCAGAGGCCGGACCATCATCCGGCCTCTGCTTTTCTTGGCCGGGCCTCAGTGGAGGCCGGGGTCCTTCTCGCCCGCGGGGACGGCGACGACCAGCTGGTTCTGCATCGGCGGCAGGGGGCATGTGGCGAACAGGGTGAAGGCGCAGGGCGGGTTGTAGGCCTTGTTGAAGTCCAGGACCACCTTGCCGTCCTTTGGCATCTCGGCGTACAGGAAGCGGCCCGCTGGATAGGTGCCGTGGGCGCTGGTGGCGTCCTTGAAGATCAGGAAGAGCTCGGGATGTTCCGGATCCTCGATCATGGGCTCCAGCGTGATGTCCTTCCCACCCACCTTGAACTTCAGCAGACCGGGGGCCGTCATGGGTTCCGAAGTCCCCAGCACCGTGGGGATCTGGCGGACCTGCGGCGTGGCGTAGGGAACAAAGTCCGCCTCGATCCGCCAAGCGGGGTCCACCGGGTACCGGGACACACCATGGAAGGCCTTGCGGACCGGGTTCTCCGGATCCTTGATGCGGATCCCGACCCGGTTGCCCCGGCGGATCACGTAGAACTTCACCCGCCCGGCCTGAAGGAAATCCGGCTTCCCATCCAGATCGGATTTCAGCACGGCCTCAATCGCCGGTTTGCCGTTCAGGAGGAGACCGCTGCCCGGAAAGGCCCGGAAGCGCACGGTCGTACCCTCCACGAGGAACAGGCCAGCCTTGCCGGGGGCGGCCCAGTCCGGCAGCAGCACGGTGGAGCCAGGTGCCGACCCCAGCGAGTTCTCGCCGGGATTCAGCCAATCCCTTCCGATGAGGCTCAACCAGCCATCCTCGGCCGCGAGCCGGGCTACGCGGTTCGCGTGCCAGGCATCCACGGAGGTGCGGTAGGCATCCTGGCTTGGGGCTGCAAGACAGGTCAGGGTCAGTGCGGCGGAGACGGGGATTCGATTCATGAAGACCATCGTACTGCTTGTGGGAAGAACCGAGCGCCCTGAATCGGCCTAGGATGGAGTCGATCTGCCCATTGATGGAGACCCCATGCACCGACTCGCCTTTCTCCTGAGCGCCTGTCTTTCCCTGTCTCTGGCCGCCGGTGAAACCCCGCGCCGCCCCGTCCACACCTACTCCATCGTGGCCCGGGATGCGGTGACGGGTGATCTGGGCGTGGCGGTGCAAAGCCACTGGTTCTCGGTCGGGTCAGCGGTGACCTGGGGAGAGCCCGGAGTGGGCGTGGTGGCCACGCAGAGCTTCACCGAACCCAGCTATGGCCCGCTAGGTCTGGCGCTCATGAAGGCGGGCAAGTCCGCGCCGGAGGCCCTGAAGGCCCTGCTGGCGGTGGATGCCGATCGCGAGGTGCGCCAGGTGGCCATGGTGGACGCCCAGGGCCGCGCGGCGGCACATACCGGGGCCAAGTGCATCCAGGCGGCGGGCCACGAAATGGGCGAGGGGTTCACCGTGGAAGCCAACCTCATGGACCGGGCCACGGTCTGGCCCGCCATGGCCAAGGCCTTCCGGGTTGCCAAGGGCGACCTCGCCGATCGACTCTTGGCGGCCTTGCGTGCAGCCCAGACTGAGGGTGGCGATATTCGCGGGCAGCAGAGCGCGGCCATCCTGATCGTGCGGGGCAAGCCCTCAGGGCAGCCCTGGAACGACCGCCTCTTCGACCTGCGCGTGGAAGACAACCCGGATCCGCTGAAGGAATTGGCCCGCCTCATCCAGCTGCGCCGGGCCTATCGACTCATGGACGAGGGGGATGGCTTTGTCACCGCCGGGAAATGGCCTGAGGCAAGGGCCGCCTACGAAGCCGCCACCAAGCTGGCACCCGGCATCTGGGAGATGCCCTTCTGGCAGGCCGTGGCCCTGACTTCCAGCGGCAAGCTGAACGAGGCCCTGCCCATCTTCAAGCAAGTATTTGCCGCCGAACCCTTCTGGAAGCGGCTCATCCCCAGGCTCGCCGAAGTGGATCAGCTGCCGAAGGATCCAGCGCTGCTGAAGGCCATCGAAGTGCAGTAGGTACCAAACAACAACAAACAAGAAGGTTAGCCACAGATGAACACGGATAAACACAGATACCAGGCGGCTCCCTCATCCGTGTTTATCTGTGTTCATCTGTGGCTGAATTTGGTTTTTCTTCCCCCGTGGCCACCTCAGTGGACTCGTTCCCTTTTGGCGCGAGGATCATCCGGATGAGGTAGAGGATCACGCCCACGAAGATGAAGCTGTCGGCGAGGTTGAAGGTCCAGTAGTGCCAGGTGCCGAAGACGAAATCGAGGAAATCCACGACCGCGTGTCGGAGGATCCGGTCGATGCCGTTGCCGAGGGCGCCACCCAGGATCAAGCCAAGGCTCACACGCTCCCAGGCAGGGGTGTCTTTCGCCAGGAACAGACGGCCGAAGTACAAGAGCGCGACAAGCCCCGCCAGGCCGAAGAGGATGGCGCGGCCTGCGTCCGGAAGCCAGGTCAGGCTGCCGAAGATGGCGCCCCGGTTGAAGCCCAGGGTCAGGTAGAAGAAGCCCTTGATGATGGTTTTCGACTCGCCTTCGGCCAGCAGGCTCAGGATCCAGGCCTTGGAGCCCAGATCCAGGGCCAGGATACTCGCGGGCAGCAGGAGCCAGGGCAGCCGGCGCACTAGATCACCACCGCGGCGCAGCGGACGCAGAGGGCCGCATCCTCGCCGGTTCCATGACCGCCCTTGTGGTTCCAGCAGCGGGGGCACTTCTGCCCGTTGTGGGTGGTGACCGAGACGATGGGGCCGCTGGCGGCGCTCGAATCTACGACTCGAGCGAGAGAAGAAACAACAAGAAGGTCGTCGAGAGATTCGCCAAGGGTGTCGAGCAGGTCCCATTCGGATTGATCCTTCAGGGTGATCTGCACGGCCGCATCCAGGCTGGTGCCGATGGTCTTGGCAGCCCGATGGGGCTCCATCGCCGCTTGTACCGCGCCTCGAACCTCCCAAAGCTTTTCCCATGCCTTGTCTTTTCCTAACTCAGCGGCGAAGCCGCTGAGCAACGGGAACCTCTGCTCATGAACACTCCCCAAACAACCAGGGATCTGTTCCCAGGCCTCGTCGGCGGTGTAGCTCATCACCGGGGCCAGCAGGCTGCAAAGGCCCTGGACCAGTTCCCAACAGGCCTGGCGGCAGCTACGGCGGCGGCGGGAATCGAGCGCATCACAGTAAAGGCGGTCCTTGATGATCTCGAAGTAGCGGCCCGACAATTCCAGCTGGCAGAAGCCGTGGATGGCTTGGGTGGCACGGTGGAACTCAAAGCGGGTGTAAGCATCCCTGGCCTCGACGGTGGTGCGGGCGAAAGCGTCCAGCACCCAGCGGTCGAGTGGGGCGAGGTCCGCGGCGGCCACGCCGTCTCTGGCGGGATCGAAGTCCGCCAGGGCCCCCAGCAGGAAGCGTAGGGTGTTGCGGATCTTGCGGTAGGCGTCGGCGCTGCGGTCGAGGATCTCCTTGGAGATGCGGATGTCCTCGCTGTAGTCGCAGGAGGCGGCCCACCAGCGCAGGATGTCAGCGCCCAGAGTCTTCAGGATCTCCTCGGGCGTAATGACGTTGCCCTGGCTCTTGGACATCTTCTGGCCCTTGCCGTCCAGCACGAAGCCATGGGTGACCACCTGCTTGTAGGGCTTGGTGCCGGTCGCGGCGAGGTTGAAGAGCAGGGAGCTGTGGAACCAGCCCCGGTGCTGGTCCGAGCCCTCCAGGTAGATGAACTGGCCATAATCCGACCGCTTCAGCTCGGGATGGGATTCGCACACCACCGAGGCGCTGACGCCCGAATCGATCCACACATCGAGGATGTCCGTTTCCTTGAGGAAGGCCTTGGATCCGCAGCGGCAGACCGCACCGGCGGGCAGCAGTTGCTCCACGGGCAGCTCGCCCCAGGCTTCGATGCCGCCCTGTTCGATGGCGGCGGCTGCAGTCTCGAAGATGGACGCCGCCACGAGGGGTTCACCACAGACTTCGCAGCGCAACACGGTGATGGGTGTGCCCCAGGCCCGCTGACGGCTGATGCACCAGTCGGGGCGGCCCGCGATCATGGCGTGGATGCGGTTTTGGCCCTGGGCGGGGATCCACTGGGTCTGCTCAACGCCCTCGATGCCCAGCTCCCGCAGGCTGCGGCCCTTCCCCGCCAGCTCCGAATCCATGGTGATGAACCACTGCTCGGTGGCCCGGAAGAGGATCGGTGTCCGGGTGCGCCAGCAGTGGGGATAGCTGTGGGTCAGAGACTCCTCGTGGAGCAGCGCCCCGATGCGCCGGAGCTTGTCCACCACCAACGGATTGCAGTCGAAGATGTTCTTGCCTTCCAGTTCAGGATCATTCACGGCGGGGAGAAATTTGCCGTCGGGTCCCACCAGCTGGAGCAGGCCCAGGTGGTGGGCCAGGTTGAAGTCGTCCACACCGTGGTCGGGTGCAGTGTGGACCAGGCCCGTGCCGGTGTCGGCCACCACATAGTCCGCCAGCAGCACAGGGCTATTCCGGCCGACCCAGGGATGCCGCGCCACGAGAGTCTGGAATTCCTTGCCCCGGCGGATCTCCACCGTGTGCAGCTCGACTCCCAGCTTTCGACCGAAGTCCTCTCGCAGCGTGACGGCCACGATGTAGTGCTGAGCGCCCGCACGGACCACGGCGTACTCCAGGTCCGGATGCATGGCCACGGCCAGGTTGCTGGGGAGGGTCCAGGGGGTGGTGGTCCAGATGGGCACGAAGAGGGGTGTGGGCAGTTCCAGTCGCTTCGCTTCGGCATCCGCTACCGGAAAGGCGACGGTGATGGCCGGGCTGGTCCGATCGGCGTATTCGACCTCGGCTTCGGCCAGGGCCGTACGGGCTCCGTAGCTCCAATGGACGACCTTCAGCTTGCGGGTGACGCTGCCGCTGTCGAAGAGTTTCGCCAGGTGGCGCACGGTCTCTGCCTCGTAGAGGGGATCCATGGTCACGTAGGGCTGTTCCCACGCGCCCAGAACCCCCAGGCGCTGGAAGGCGGTGCGCTGGGTATCGATCCATTTTTGAGCATAGGCTCGACACCTCTGCAGAAAGTCGGCGCGGCTCATCTCGCGGCGCTTGGGGCCCAGGTCCTTCTCGACGGCATGCTCGATGGGCAGGCCGTGGCAGTCCCAGCCCGGCACGTAGGGCGATTCGTAGCCCTCCATCCATCGGGACTTCACCACCACATCCTTGAGGATCTTGTTCAGCGCGTGGCCCATGTGGATGGCGCCGTTGGCGTAGGGGGGGCCATCGTGCAGGACCTCCCTGCCCTTCCCTTTCCCGGCCGCGTTATCGGCCTTCCGCCGAGCTTCGATACGATGGTAGAGGCCTTCGGCCTTCCAGCGTTCCAGCCGCTTCGGCTCGCGCTGGGGCAGGTCCGCCTTCATCGGGAAGTCGGTCCTGGGAAGGAAAACCGAATACTTCTTAACCGGAGCTTGCTCGCTCATCGGCGCCCTCGTGCGTCGGGGGGCGCACCCAAGCGCCCCGGGGTTGAGCTTTCAGTTCACCACGGAACCCCTGCGCTCACAAGAGAAAGAGCCCGGATTCCCGGGCCCTCTCCTTGCTCTTGCAATCCAGAAGTGCGTCCTAGAGCTGACTCGTGCAGTGCCTGCAGCGGGTGGCCTTGATCGGTACCAATTCCAGGCAGGCCGGGCATTCCTTGGTGGTGGGAGGGGCCGGGGCCTCCTCCTTCTTGATGAACTTGCCCAGGAACTTGACGAGTACGAGAAAGACCACCAGGGCGATGATCAGGAAGTTCACCGTGGCGCCGAGCACCGTGCCGATGCGGAACTTGCCCAGGACCCACTCTTCCCACTTGATATTCGCGGGCAGCACGTAGGTCACCAGGGGCATGACGATGCCATCCACGAAAGCAGTGATGATCTTGCCAAAGGCAGCGCCAATGACCACGGCCACGGCCAAGTCAATAACGTTGCCCTTCATGACAAAGGCCTTGAACTCGTCCTTGATGGACATGACATCCCTCCGAATGAATGCGGCGGGGGCGTGAACCCCCGCCGGCTATGAGTCGTGCCTACTTGGAAGCTTTCTTGGCAGGCTTCCTGGGCGCGGGGGCGGGGACGGTCTCCACCGTCCCAGTGGTGGTCTTGCGGACCTCGGCCTTGCCGTCGTTGACCTTGACATCGATTTCTACGCGGCGGTTCTTCGCCTGGCCTTCCTTGCTCGCGTTGTCGGCGATGGGCTTGTCAGGCCCCACACCCACGGTGGTAACCCGGGAAGCGGGGATGCCTGAATCGATCAGGACGTTGGCCACGGCATCAGCCCGAAGCTTGGAGAGGGATTTGTTCAGGGCCTTGCCACCCACCGAGGACGTGTGGCCGCTGACGAGCAGGGTGTACTCCCCGGGATAGGCCTTAAGCCCATCGGCCACCTTCTGGATGGCGGCCTTGGCATCCGGGCCAAGCTCAGCCCTGCCATTGGCGAAGTGCAGGACGGCTTCGTCCAGCACGATCTTGGCGGGCGGCGGCGGCGGGGGTGGGGGCGGAACAACCACTTCCTTGACCGGCTCGGGGGCCGGAGGGGGCGGGGGGGGCGGTGGCGGAGCTACGGGCTCTACCTTGGGTTCGGGAGCGGGGGCAGGTGCGGGCATGGGCGCCGGGGCAGGAGCAGCCTTCTTGACGCCGCCCCACGTATAGCCCAGGCCGAAGGTTCCCAGGACCTCAGTGCGGGGGGTCGGGAGGTCCACCCGAACGGCCTTGGCGCTGGCGTCGAGGAAGAAGCTTTCCGCGGGGCGTCCCATAATGCCCAAGCCCGCGTGGTAGTTCAGCCGAGTGGCACTATTCGACTTACCCGAATAGGGGGAGCCCAGGTTGGTAGCGCCCAGTCCCGCTGCGAGGTAGGGGTACCAGTTCTCCGCCCCGGGCCGGAGGTTGAACAGCCCGGATAGCAACAGGTGCGTCTGGTTCCCAGAACCGATAGCCAAGGGGTTCTTATCCAGTTCGAGCTTGTTGCGGAGAGCCCGGGCATCGAGGCCCCAACGATCGGTGTACCAGTGTCCCACGCCTAGACCGTAATGCATCTGATCCTTGAGGTTGGCCTTGCCTTCCCAGGCGGTCTCACCCACATAACCGGCCACCCATGCGGTTCCTTGCTGGGCAGAGAGGGTCAGGGCGGTTCCCGCGAGCAGGATCTGCAGGGTTCGTTTCATAAAGTCCTCCAAAAGCGAGGTGTGACCTCCATCACACGCTAGCCGCGACCATGGGAACCTGCAACAGAAATCCGGCAATAGGCTGTTCAGAATTTCATACAAACGCTCTGGATACCATAAGTAGGAATAGGTATTTATCGATCAATTCTAAATTATTTCCAGGCGTTAATACTTTGAGGACTGGCCAACCGGGGGAAGTCGTGAATGATTTCCCGTCGCCCTGGAATGCTTCGATTCGTGGCCCCTGTCTCTCCAACAACGGTATGCAAACCATCACTTATTGCGCCTGCGGCGATACGCGAGACCTCCAATTTAGGCTTCGGGCGCCACCACCGTGATGAGGGCAGCCCCTGTCTCTACGGTGGCGCCCTCCTGGACGTGCACGGTCGCTACGGTCCCGCTCGTGTTGGTTTTCAGCTCGTTCTGCATCCTCTCGGTATCGCCTTCGGCGATACGCGAGACTCCCCAATCAGGCTTCGGGCGCCACCACCGTGATGAGAGCAGCCCCTGTCTCTACGGTGGCGCCCTCCTGGACGTGTACGGTCGTTACGGTCCCGCTCGTGTTGGTTTTCAGCTCGTTCTGCATCTTCATCGCCTCCATCACCAGGAGAGTCTGGCCTTCCTGGACCTGGTCGCCGACAGCCACAAGGAGCTTCACGATCTTGCCGGGCATGGGGGAGGACAGCAGTCCGCCGCCCGCGCCCGCCCCGCCGGCGGCGGAAAGCAGGGCACGGCGGGGGTCCACCAGGGCGAACTCGTAGGCGCCGTCGTACAGCATGGCGCGGTAGGCATGCGCCTCGGGGTCCGGTGACTTGGCCTGGTCCAGGCGGACCTCCACGGATCGGCCCTCCATCAGAATCGAGTAGCAGCCAGGCTCCATTTCGAGAATATCGATGGGATGGCTCTGTCCTCCCCAGACCAGCGTGGACACGCCGTCCTGGTGAAGCAGTTCCACGTCCTGGGATTCCTTGCCAAGGATAAGCGTGCGTTTCATCTTGAGTGCTCCTCAGCTACAACCGGTTGAATCGGCCCCATTGCTTCCAGGCATCGGGTTTCCCATCTCCACCTGCGGCAGGCTGGACGGCCCGCCGCTGCTCATTTTCCAGCTCGTGCAGAAGGGCCGCGGCCACCGCGAATTTCAGGTCGGGGCCCTGTTCCTTCCGCTTCCAGAAGGGCTTGTCGAGCATGCCGGTATGCAGCTCTCCTTCGCGGAAAGGCTCGTGTTCCATCAGGGCTTCGTGAAAGGCGATGTTGTGCCGAATCCCACCGATGCGGTATTCCGCCAGGGCGGCCCGCATGCGCTCGATGGCTTCGATACGGGTGGGTCCCCAGGTACTGAGCTTGCTGATCATGGGGTCGTAGAACATGGGCACGTCGGCGCCTTCATAGACCCCGCTGTCATCGCGGACATTGCGTCCACTGGGCGTGCGCAGGAACGTGATCTTGCCGGGGCTCGGCATGAAGTTTCTATCCGGATCCTCGGCATAGACGCGGCATTCGATGGCCCACCCATTGAGCGGAATCTCCTCCTGGGTCATGGGTAGCCGCTCGCCCCGAGCCACCAGAATCTGCCATTTGACCAGATCGAGGCCGGTGATCCACTCCGTCACGGGGTGCTCCACTTGCAACCGGGTGTTCAACTCCAGGAAATAGAAATTGCGGTCGGCGTCCGCCAGGAACTCCACGGTGCCAGCACCCACATAGTCCACGGCCTTGGCCACCTTCAGAGCCGCCTCCCCCATGGCCTTGCGCATCTCGGGGGTCACATGGGGACTGGGAGCCTCTTCGATCACCTTCTGGTGGCGTCGCTGCACCGAGCATTCCCGTTCGTGCAGATAGACATGGTTGCCGTGAGTGTCACCGAAGATCTGGATCTCGATGTGGCGGGGCTGGAGGATGGCCTTCTCCACATACACGCTATCGTCCCCGAAGGAGGACAGCGCCTCGCCGCGGGCCCGGGCCAGGGAGGATGTGAATTCTTCGGGCTTGTGGACCAGCCGCATGCCTTTGCCGCCGCCACCCATGGCGGCCTTGAGCATCACGGGGAAGCCGATCTTTTGGGAGGCCACCAGCAGCTCCGCGTCTTCCATGGTCTCCTGGATGCCCGGCACCACGGGACATCCGGCTTGAAGGGCCACGACCCGGGCGGCGGTCTTGGAGCCCATGCTCTCGATGGATTCGGGCCGGGGACCGATGAAGGTGATGCCTGCGGCCGCGAAGGCCCGCGCGGCCCCGGCGTTCTCAGAGAGGAACCCGTAGCCGGGGTGCACCGCATCGGCGCCGCTGCGTCGGCAGACATCCAGGATCTTCTCCAGCACCAGGTAGCTCTCCCGGGCCGCGGCGGGGCCGATGAAATAGGCTTCGTCAGCCATGCGGACATGCAGCGCGCCCCGGTCCGCCTCCGAATAGACGGCGACGGTGGGGATGCCCATCTCGCGGCAGGTGCGGATCACCCTAATGGCGATCTCCCCGCGGTTCGCAATGAGGATCTTGGTCACGGGCATGGGTTACTCCCTTTCCTTTACATCGCATCGCTGGCGTGCGTGGGGACCTGACCCCGATCGCTTCGCTCCCGCTCCCTCGCTCCGCTCGATCGCGGAGGGGTCATCGTCACCGCGGTTCGCAATGAGGATCTTGGTCACGGGCATAGGTGAACCTCGGATTCGGGCATGATGGAGAGGATGATTTCTTCCAGACTAGCAAATCCCCTGATCGCCATCACACTCTGTGTCCCGGCAATCCACTGCGGCCGGAAGGGCGACCCCATCCCCCGGCCCAGGGCGGCGGCCAAGGCCATGGTGGTTCAGTTGGAAGGCCTCCGAAGGGTCCGCATGGTTCTGCCTGCAGCGGATATCAAAGGCGATTCCCTGGTAGGCATCGATATCGTGCGGGTGCTCTATCTCCCCCTGAGCCTCACCAAACCCACCTCTGAGGAAGTCTTCAGCCGAGGCGAAGTGGTGCTGGAACGGCGACGACCGGACCTGCCAGGCCCCGGCGAGTCCCTAACCCTGGACCTGAAGTCCCTGCAGCGACCCCAGGGCTGGATTGTGCTCGTGGCCGTTCGCCTGGGCAATGTGCCTGGGAGGCCCAGCGACGTGCTTCCCTGGCTGGATCCCAACCTCTGAGCGAGGCGGCTAAGTCAGCCTGTTTTCTAATCGCTGAGACCACCATCGCACCACGGCGAGGGCCAGTTGATCTTTGGGCAGGGGTCCGATGGGGGGGTGGGGTCCCTGGGCCGTGATGGGCGTCAAGGTGTTGGCCTGGGCTCCGAAGGCCTGGCCGCCCTGGACATCGTTCACCAGGACCGCGTCCAGGCGCTTGTTTCGCAGCTTGGCCATGGCATGGTCCAGGTGATTCTCGCTCTCCGCCGCAAATCCGACCACCCACTGGTCGGTTCGGCGCGAGGCCGAAAGCTGGGCGAGAATGTCAGGCGTGCGCACCAGATGCAGCGATTCGGTGCCTTCACCCTTCTTGATCTTCTGGGCCGAAGGGACCTCTGGCCTCTGGTCCGCCACCGCGGCCGCGGCCACGAGGCCATCGCACCCCGCCCAGCGGGCTTCGCAGGCTTCCAGCATCTGTTGGGCGCTGCGGACCCTGAGGGTCTCCACCCCCCAGGGAGACGGCAGGTCTCCCCCCAGCACCAACTGGACCCTCGCCCCCACGTCCCGGAAGGCCCGGGCCAGTTCGATGCCCATGGCGCCAGTGCTGCGGTTGGTGAGAGTCCGCACCGGGTCCAGATCCTCCCGGGTCGGTCCGGCGGTGATGATTACCCGCCGACCGCTGAGGCTGCTCAGCTTGGGTGTCCCTTGCGCCCGGATGGCCTCGGCGATGGAAAGCACGTCAGCCAGCTTGCCGGAGCCTTCCTCACCACAGGCCAGGACGCCTTCGCCCGGGTCCACGACGGCGTGGCCAAAAGACCGGAGCCGAGCCAAATTGGCCTGAACGGCCGGATGCTCCCACATGCCGGTGTTCATGGCCGGGGCCCAGAGCACCTGGGCCCGGGTGGCCAGCAGCAGCGTACTGAGCAGATCCGAGGCCAGGCCATTGGCGGCCTTGCCGATGATGTTGGCCGTGGCGGGAACCACCGCCACCAGATCCGCCCAGCGCGCCAGTTCGATGTGCTCGACACTGGGATTCGCTCGCCACTCTCCCTGGTCGGGATTGGCCCCATAGCAGGGCTCCCCCGTCAGGCTCGTCAACGTGAGGGGCGTGATGAACCGGGCCCCGGCTTCGGTCAGGACGCACCGTACTCGATGTCCCTGATGGGTCAGTAACCGGGCCAAATCCGCCGCCTTATAGGCCGCGATTCCGCCGGTGATTCCCAGGATGATCTGCATCATATGGCTCCCGGCAGGCCGTGCAGCTTGCGGATGAGACCGATCTGGCCCAGGTGGTAGCACTCGTGCATGAAGAGGAAGCTGAGGACCTGCTCCAGGGGCTGCTCCATCCCGAGAGCCGGGTTCGTGGTGGGTCGATCCCAATCGGATACCAGTTGGAAGGCTGCCTTCAGGTCCTGATCCGTGGCCTGGAAGGCCGCGACGAGCCCAGCCCAGTCCAGGTGGGCGGTGGCGCCCGGCCCGCCGCGGGCATAGTGCTGCTCCCAGGCGGGTTCTTCAAGGACAGGGCCACCCACCAGCCTGACGATGCGCCGCCGGGCATTGACCAGATGACCCACGATCCAGGCCGCCGAGGCCACGCCGCTGGCGGGGCGCTTCGCGGCCAGCTCAGGCGTCAGGCCGGCTCCGTTCAACTCCAACAGCCGCAGGTTGTTCCCGAAGGCCGTCCGCCACAATTTACCCCGTTCCAAGGTCCCTCCCGGAGAGTCCTCTATCTTACCCTTAGAGTGCCTAACCCTGACCTAAGCGCCTCGGCATCTTGAGGCGCTTTTCATTGCCCTCGGAACGATTCGCGGAGGCCAGCGCGACCGCGCACGCCTTATGTGACAGGCCTTCGGCTCGGGTTGTGGCTTGGATCCTGGTCGCTGTGAGGTTT
>JANYLR010000100.1 GCA_025363715.1 Holophagaceae bacterium
AAACCTCACAGCGACCAGGATCCAAGCCACAACCCGAGCCGAAGGCCTGTCACATAAGGCGTGCGCGGTCGCGCTGGCCTCCGCGAATCGTTCCGAGGGCAATGAAAAGCGCCTCAAGATGCCGAGGCGCTTAGGTCAGGGAAAAAGCTCATGTAAGCGGAGGATTGCGGAGGAGCGGAGGAGAGCTGAGAAAAGCCAAGACAAGGAAATCTGTTCTCCGCTTTCCTCCGCAGCTCCGCTCTCCTCCGCGTTCGCGAAGTGTTCTTTTCGGCAGGCCGTGCTGCGGCTGGTGCGGTGCGGGGAGTTCCGGTAGGGGGTTCCTTCAGGACTGTGGCTGAAGGCAGACCGAATGAAAAGCTCATGTAAGCGGAGGATTGCGGAGGAGCGGAGGAGAGCTGAGAAAAGCCAAGACAAGGAAATCTGTTCTCCGCTTTCCTCAGCCACCCTGCTCTCCTCCGCGTTCGCGAAGCGTTCTTTTCGACGGACCCGCGCCACTCACCCCAGAAATGGCACAGGTCGCCCCACTTTCCGCCCCTAACCGGTGGCTTCGGGTTCACGATGCTCCCCGGAGGTGTTCCATGCGTCGAATCGCCCTTGCCCTTGTCGTGGCTGCGCCGGTGCTGCTGGCCCAAGCGCCACCCCTTACCCTGCCGGTGGCCAGTCCCAGGGCCACGGTCAGCCAGAAAGTGGGGCTGACGGACCTGACGGTCACCTACAACCGCCCGGCGGTGAAGGGCCGCAAGGTCTGGGGCGGGCTGGTGCCCTACGGCCAGGTCTGGCGGGCTGGGGCCGACGAGAACACCGTCGTGGCCTTCTCCACCCCCGTCACCGTGGGCGGCACCACCCTGCCCGCGGGGCGCTATGGCCTCCACATGCTGCCCACGGCCACCACCTGGACCGTGCTGTTCAGCAGCCAGTCCCGCGGCTGGGGCAGCTACAGCTACAACGCGAAAGAAGACCTGGCCAAAGTGACGGTGACGCCCGTGGCCGCCGAGGCGACTGAGCGCCTGGCCTATACCTTCGACGATCCCAGCGACAAGGGCGCCACCCTGTCGCTGCGGTGGGAGCAGCTGCGGGTGCCCATCCCCATCGAGGTGGATACCAAGGCGGTGGTGGTCCAGAGCCTGCGGGACCAGCTGAAGGGCCTCCACCAGTTCTTCCCGGAGCCCTGGAGCGGCGCGGCGGCCTGGTGCGCCCGCAACGATACAAACCTGGATGAGGCTATGGCCTGGGCAGACCGCTCCCTCAAGATGCGGGAAACCTACGTGGGCCTGCGGGTCAAGGCAGCCCTGCTGGAGAAGAAGGGC
Source organism: Holophagaceae bacterium (assembly GCA_025363715.1). GTDB lineage: Bacteria > Acidobacteriota > Holophagae > Holophagales > Holophagaceae > Geothrix. The sequence goes on from JANYLR010000100.1 coordinate 1,308, forward strand.
GACGCCAAGGGCGCCGAGACCCTGCGGGCGAAAGCCCTGACCATCGCCACCGAGGCCGAGGTCAACCAGACCGGCTACGGCCTGCTGGGCCAGAACAAGTTCGACGAAGCCATCGCCGTCTTCCAGCGCAACGTGAAGGACCACCCGGAGTCCTGGAACGCCTACGACAGCCTCGCCGAGGCCTACGCGCTCAAGGGCGACAAGGCCCAGGCGGTCACATACTACCGCAAGGCCCTCGACAAGGTACAGGCTGAGGACCAGCGCAAGCGCATCGAAGAAGAGCTCGCCAAGCTCAAATAACCCCACAAACTAGTGGCGCCTTGTAGGCGTGATTTTGCTATGCTCCGCCCCATGCAAAAGCACGCCCTCGCCCTCCTCCTGCTGCTCTCTCCCGCGTTCTCCCAGGCGCCGCCGCCTGAGCCCCTGGGCGTGGCCCTGGAGAACCTGGCCTATCCCCATCCGGTGCGCTTCTTTCCCGTGACGGTGGAGGGCCAGGACCTGCGCCTGGCCTACATGGACGTGGCACCCACAGGGATGGCCAATGGGCAGACCGTGTTGCTGCTCCACGGGAAGAATTTCTTCGGGGCCTACTGGGCGGGCACGATCCAGGCGCTCAGCGCGGCGGGCTTCCGCGTGGTAGTGCCCGACCAGATCGGTTTCGGCAAGTCGCCCAAGGCTGATATCCACTACAGCTTCGAGCTGCTGGCCCAGACCACCAGGGCCCTGCTGGACAGCCTGGGCGTGGCGAAGGCTACCGTGGTGGGCCACTCCATGGGCGGGATGCTGGCGGTGCGCTACGCGCTGCAGTATCCAACGGCCACCACCCGCCTGGTGTTGGAGAATCCCATCGGCCTGGAGGACTACCGCGTCAAGGTGCCCTTCACCAGCGTGGACGCCACCACCCAGGCGATGCTGACACCCACCCGGGAGGGCCTGGACCGCTTCTATCGCTCGTATTTCGGTACCTGGAGGCCCGAGTTCGGCCTCTGGTCCGAGCTGGCCTGGCGGGCCACCTTCAGTGGCGAGTGGCCCCGGGCGGCCAAGGCCTCAGCACTGACCTACGATATGATCTACACCCAGCCGGTGCTGCAAGACCTGCCACGGATCGCAGTACCCACCCTGCTGATCATCGGGCAGGCAGACCGCACCACCCTGGGCCGCGGGGCGCTGGCACCCGAAGTGCTGGCCACCCTGGGCCGCTTCCCCGAGCTGGGCCGCCGCGCGAAGGCGGTCATTCCCGGGGCAAGGCTGGTGGAACTCGAAGGCGTCGGCCACATCCCCCACCTGGAGGCGCCGGATCGATTCCACGCGGCGCTGCTGGAGTTCCTGAAGTGAAGGTTGGCTCCAGCCAGGGAAGGCTTGGACGCCTCCCGACCCACGTCAACCCGATTCCTGTTGCTCCGCCTCCTCTAGGGGGCAGAATGGGCGTTTCATCCTCCCCTCCACCCGGCATGGAACCGATGTTGCCGTTGGCATTCACGACGAGGAGCCGCCCATGAGCGCCGCACCGCAAGCCGAGAGTGAACCCATCCTGGTGCGCAGCGACGCGGGCGGCGTGGCCACGCTGACGCTGAACCGGCCCAGCCAGTACAATGCGCTTTCCACGGAGCTGCTCGCTGAGCTGCAGGGCACCCTAGATGCCATCGCCCAGGAGGCTTCGGTCCGGGTGGTGGTGATGGCCGGGGCCGGCAAGGCCTTCTGCGCTGGGCATGACCTCAAGCAGATGCGCGCCAACCACGACAAGGCCTACATGCAGCGGCTCTTCGCGCAGTGCGGCCAGGTGATGCTGACCATCCTGCGGTTGCCTCAGCCCGTGATCGCCCGCATCCACGGGATCGCCGCCGCCGCCGGCTGCCAGTTGGTGGCAACCTGCGATCTCGCGGTGGCCGCAGAGGCCGCGCGGTTCGCTGTGTCCGGGATCAACGTCGGCCTCTTCTGCGCCACCCCGTCCGTGGCGCTGGCGCGCAACATGGGGCGCAAGCAGGCCATGGAGATGCTCCTGACCGGGGATTTCATTGATGCGGCCGAGGCGCAGCGGCGCGGCCTGGTGAATCGCGTGGTGCCACTGGATCGGCTTGATGCCGAAGTGAAGCAACTGACCGACTCGATCTGCGGCAAGTCGGCCGCCGCCCTATCGCTGGGCAAGCAGGCGTTCTACCACCAGCTAGAGCTGGGCCTGGAAGGTGCCTACGGGCTTGCCACCGAAGCCATGGCGAGCAACATGATGTGCGCTGACGCCGGGGAGGGCATTGACGCCTTCATGCAAAAGCGCAGGCCAGAATGGCAGGGCCGCTAAAGGGAGGCAGGCTTGTCCCTTCCACGGTCGCCGGCGGGTGAACAGGTGGAAGAACTCTTAGGGCGCCAGCGGCACGCTCCCGGTGGCCAGGATGGCGCCAGCGCGGGTCTTCATGAAGAGGGTCCCGTCGGTGTAGGTATCGTTGGTGTAGGAGGCTTGGCCGCCCGCGCCGGCGCCGAAGAGCAGGGCGATGACGCCGGCATCCGCGAACTTCTGTAGGTGGGCGGTGCCACTCCCGAAGAAATACTCCGGCCGATTGTCCTTGTAGCCCTCCCTGGATCCGCCGTTGTTGTAGACATTCAGATGGTTGGAATTGCCCAGGGGAATCTGCCACAGCACCCAGCGCTTGCCGGCGGTCTGGTTCCAGAGCCGCAGCCACTCGGCGTAGCGGTTGAAGCTCTTGGACGCGATGGGGGCGCTATCGCTGGCATCCCACCAGCGATCCTCGCTGCGGGTGAGGCGGTAGAAGTCAGAATCCCGGTCCAGGGGATCGCCCACGAGCACATCGTAGGTCTGGCCCGTGACGTTGGCCGCTAGCCCAAGCTTGGAGAGGAATCCATAGGCCTTCTGGACCTCGGGCTCCAGCGGATCCGTCACGCTGAAGTACGCGATGTCCTTGCCCGTGGCCCAGGCGGAGATGTGCATGCCCAGGATGACATTGGTGGCGCCCACGGCCTTGCGGAGCTGGAGGAAGGCGAGCCCCCAGCCCGCGGCGGTATTGGGCAGGCCCTGCAGTTCCGCCAGGCCACTGGCGGCGATGGCCGAGTAGGCATCGGGGTTGTTTCCAGACTGGAGCTGCATGTAGGCGTAGCCGTCGCCTTCCATCAACACCAGCACGGGCTTGCCGAACTCCTTGGCGCGCTGCATGAGGAGCTTGAAATCGCCGAAGTAGCTGGCCATGATCGCGGCGTTCTGGGTGGTGGCGAAGAAGGCGCCTTCGTTGTAATTGCTCTCGCCGTTCATCTGGTAGTACTGGACGGCGGGCAGGTAGCCCTGGGCATCGCATTCCTGCATGTAGGCCTTGCCCCAGGAACCGTCGTAGGCGCCATAGCCCCAGTTGTTCACCCAGCCCTTGGTGAAGTAGCGGTAGCGCGCATCCCAGGCCGCGCCGCTGGTCTTCATCCAGGTCTGCCCAGTATCTTCGAAGAGCCCCACGGCCAGGTGGGCGGGCATGCCGGTGGGCAGGGCGCCCCCCACCGAACCCGGGGCCTTCACCGTGAGCATCGCCCCGCCTTTGGCGCCGCCCCCGCAGGCGGCGAAAACCAGGGCCAACATGGCCATGGCAAGTGACTGCCATCGAGAGCGGTTCGGCCAGCAAAGGGGTACCATGGGGCCCTTTCTGGACCCCCTTCCGCAGCGGCTCCGGGCGGGATCCTCAGGTTGAAGTGGACCCAGCCATTGTCCCACCTCGCCTGGCGCGGCACGGAGCGGAATCCACACAGAAAGGTCTGCAGGTCTACCGGACCGACGCAGCCTGATAGCATCCCTCCAGATCTTGGGGCGGGGAATGATGCGGCAGCATGGGGTGAGGTTCAGCTTAGGGTTGGGGGCGGCACTGTTGCTGGTCCCGGGCTGTTCCCGCCCTCCAGGCACGCTGTCCGAGCGACGAACGGTCCCCATCGCCTCGGCCAGGCCCCTCCCGCGTCTGGGCTACACGCTGCAGGCGGGGGCCTTCGCCAAGGTGGAAAACGCGGCGCGCTTTTCGGATGCGCTGCAGGCCCAGGGACTCGAGGCGGCCTACTATGCTTCGGGCGACGGGCTATTCCGGGTGCGCTTCGGAGACTTCACCACCAAGGAGAAGGCCCGAAACCGGGGCGAGGCCCTGAAGGCCACGGGCATCATCGAGGCCTTCTGGGTGGTGGCCCCGGATGGCTCGGCCCCGACCGCCCCCGGACCCATCCGCATCCGCCCCACGGACGAGCGGGGGCTGCGGGCCAGCCTGGTGGAATCGGCCCGGGGTTACCTGGGCGTGCCCTACCTGTTCGGCGGCACCACGGAGCGGGGCTTCGATTGCAGCGGCCTCACCGGAGCCGTCTACCGGCTGAATGGCCTGAACCTGCCCAGGTCCTCCCAGGCCCAGTTTGAAGCGGGCACTCCCGTGGCCGTTGAGAATGCCAGGGCCGGGGATCTGGTCTTCTTTTCCACGGTGGGAGGCCGGGTGAGCCATGTGGGTCTGTACCTTGGCCAGGGTGCCTTCATCCACGCGCCTCGATCCGGCCAGAGCATCCGCCAGAACGAGCTTGCCGACCGCTACTACCAGAAGACCCTGGTGGGGGTCCGGAGTTACCTGTAGCCGGCGATCTTTTCGGACTTCTCGAGTTCTTTGAGAATTGACGCGTTACAAGTTGAGACTCATATTCGATTTGCGGCACTACTGGATGACGAGATCTCGCCGAGGAGGTGTTTGCATGGCCACCTATACCTATGGCGGATGCATCGAGCAGTCCTACCGGATCAACTGGAAGATCAAGGATGTGCTGGGCTCTTTGGAGTTTGATCTGGATCGTCCCTGGCTCCCGGCGGCCCTATCCGGTGGCGGCGGCGTCTTTTGCCTCAATCCCGAGGAGAAGAAGAAGCTGACCCAGGTGGAGATGGGTGCCTACTCGCACTTGTTCGCCTTCGTGGAAACCTTCATCGCACCTCTCATGGCAGACCTGGCCCTGGATTCCCAGGGGGTGAATGGGGAGGCCTTTGAAGCACTCACCAACTTCGCCTCGGAAGAAGTCAAGCATATCCATCTCTTCCGTGAGGTCGCCCGACGGGTGGACGTCAAGCTCGGCTTTCCCCTGAAGCTCGTGACCGGACAAATCGAGGTCGCCCATGCGGTCCTGAGCAAGAACAAGGGCGCAGTGCTGCTGCTGACCTCGGCCATCGAATGGTTCACCCAGCACCACTACCTCAGTTCCATGAGCCAGTCCGATGAGCTGGATCCCTTGACTCGGGAGATCTTTCGCTGCCACTGGATGGAAGAGGCCCAGCACGCCCGGCTGGACCATCTCGAGGCCCTGCGGCTCTTCAAGGACATGACCACGGTCGAGCGGCACGAGGCCATCGAGGATCTGATCTGGCTGCTGGTCGCGGTGGATGGGTTGCTCGAACAGCAGGCCGTTCTGGATGTGGCGAATCTGTCGAGGCACCTGGACCGGGCTTTCACCGACCAGGAGTGGAACGAGATCTTGGCGGGCCTGCTCCGGGCCAAACGCCATTGCTTCATCGAAAGCGGGGTCACCCATCCCAACTTCCTTGAGCTCTTTCTTTCCGTGACCACTTCGGCCCAGCAGGCGCGGGTCCAGGGGGCCGTGGCCCTCCTGCTGCAAAAGAGCCCCTTCCACTGAACTTATCCATCCGCCGGGAGGCCCAGAGGCCGGATTCGATCCCAAGTGGCCCCTTTTTTCCGGTCCCCATCGATTTTTTGAAAATCGTGGGCAGAAAGGTCCTACACTGGCTGTTGCCCGTCTGTTGTGCGGGCATAAAAAAGCGTTGCTGCCTCGCCTGGAAGGGACATCGCATTCATATCCAGGACGAAGAAAGCAGGAACAATCATGGCTCAAGGCACCGTCAAGTGGTTCAACGCCGAAAAGGGTTTCGGATTCATCACCCCCGATGAGGGTGGCGCCGATCTTTTCGTTCATCATTCCGCGATCGAGACCACGGGTTTCCGTACCCTGGACGAGAATCAGCGCGTCAGCTTCAACGTGGGACAGGGCCAGAAAGGCCCCCAGGCGACCAACGTCACCAAGATCTGACCTAACTTCCTCCGGGGGTCCCGCGCTGCGCGCACACCCCCGGGACCCCCAGCAAAAGCCCGGCACAGCCGGGCTTTTGCTTTGTCGCTTGTCTGGGGAGCACGGAAACCCCGCTGACCTCCCCGGGCTTTTGGCATCCCTTTGGCGGTAGTCCCTTCGTCCTAGCCGCTGGCTGGGCGAGAGGTGCCCAATGGATCCTGGATACTATGTTGCCGCCGGCAGTCTGAAGGCCCGCTCCTTCCAGCTGGAAGTGGTGGCGAACAACTTGGCGAATGCCGCCACGGTGGGCTACAAGCCCGACATGCCCTTCTTCGCCGTGTTCAACAAGGCCGCGGGCAGTGGCCGGAGGCTCCCCCTCAGTGGGTACCTCAATGATGGTGTGGTCTTCGCCGAGACCGGTGTGATCACCGAGCAGGGCGCCCTCAAGGCCACGGGTCGGCCCCTGGATCTGGCTGTGGAGGGTAATGCCTTCCTGCGGATCCGGACCCCCGCCGGCGACCGGGTCACCCGGGACGGGCGACTCCAGATGGGCGCAGACGGTCAGCTCCAGGCCATGGATGGCAATCCGGTACTCGGCAAAAACGGCCAGCCCATCAAGGTGGACCCCAAGAACGGCAATGTCTCGATCACCGCCGATGGCACCGTTTCGCAGAAGGACCAGACATTGGGCCAGCTGGATTTGAAGGCCTACGAGAAGCCCGGCGCCCTGAAGCGCACCGGGGCCCTGCGCTTCGATCCCACCGGCGCCACGGATGCCCCGGTGAAGGCCACGGTCACCCAAGGCCACCTGGAGCAGAGCGCCGTGGATTCGGCCTCGACCATGGTCGAGATGATCCGCCTGAACCGGCTTTTCGAAATGAGCATGAAGGTGGCTTCGACCCTCACCAACGATCTCGATTCCCGCTCCATCAACGATGTGGCGATCAGCCGGTAGTCCTCAGTTCTCAGTCCTTAGTCTTCAGTGAATTGAACGGGAGGTTTTTATGATGCGAGCGATGTGGTCCGCGGCGGCTGGCATGAATGTCCAGCAGTTCAACATGGACACGATCTCCAACAACCTGGCGAATGTGAACACCACGGGCTTCAAGAAGGCCCGGGCGGAGTTCCAGGATCTGCTCTACCAGACGGTGAACCTGGCGGGAACGGGCTCCAGCAACAACACGACCATCCCTTCGGGCATCCAGATGGGGCATGGCGCCAAGCTGCAGAGCATCCAGCACCAGTACACCACGGGCAACATGCGCCAGACGGGCAACCGCTTCGACATGGCCATCGAGGGCGATGGCTTCTTCCGGGTCACCCAGCCGGACGGCACCCTGGCCTACACCCGGGACGGCGGTTTCACCACGGACCAGAATGGCGCCCTGGTGAACTCGGCGGGCTACCTGCTGGATCCCCAGATCACCATCCCCCAGGATGCCCTGAGCGTCACCATCGCCCCGGACGGCACCGTGAGCGTCACCCAGACGGGTCAAACCCAGCCCCAGACCGTGGGCCAGATCACCCTGTCCCATTTCGTGAATCCCACGGGCATGAACCAGCTGGGCCGGAACCTTCTGCAGCCCACCCTGGCCAGCGGCGACGCCATCGATGGCACGCCCGGTACCGATGGCCTGGGCACCATCGCCCAGGGCTCCCTCGAAGTCTCCAACGTGGATGTGGCCGAGGAGATGGTGAACATGATCATCGGCCAGCGGGCCTATGAGGCGAATTCCAAGACCATCCAGACCGTGGACAGCATGCTGGGCCTTGTGGCCAACCTCAAGCGCTCCTAGGAGTACCTGGATGCGCGCCCTCGCCCTGCTCCTGTTCGCCCCCGCCCTGGTGGCCCAGGCCCCGGATGCCCCGGCCGAACGCATGGCCGAAGTCGCCCTGGCCTTCGCCAGGTTGGAGGCGGGCAAGCTGGGCGGCGAGCACACGTTCAAGGTGGCCCAGCCACCGAGGGTGCCCCGAACGCGCCCCGGGAAAGTCACCTTCGAGCCCATGCACCTCAGCAAACTCGAGCCCCTGGGGCGGTTCTTTGTGGTGCTGGCCATCAAGGTGGATGGCGATCGGGTGGGCATGACCCGGGTGGACCTGGAGGGGAGCTGGGTGGGCACGGTGCTTCGGGCCAAGTCGGACCTGACCCGGAAGACCGAGCTCAGCGCCGACCAGGTGGAACCTGGCCCCTTCGAGGGGGTGCCGCCCCAGGGCTTCCTGCGGGCCATTCCCGAGGGCCAGCGGCTTATGCGATCCGTGGTGTCGGGCAAGATCCTGACCCAGGGGGATCTGGAATCCGTTCCCTTGATCCAGAGCGGAGACAAGGTCCGTCTGACTGCAACCCGCGAGGCCCTGACCATCACCGTCGATACCATGGCCAAGAGCAAGGCAGGTCTGGGGGACCGGGTGCGCCTGGAATCCCCCGGAGGCCGACGGCCCCTCACGGCCATTGTCACGGGACCCGGCGAGGCCCGACTGCAGTAGACGGCCATCACAGGATCTTCCCTTGGCCGGACAAGGATTCGACCTTATTCTTGACCCTTGCGCAAGGAGGAGCCCATGGCTCACGAGGGTCACGAACACGGACCAGACTGCAACCACGATCACGACGATTCCTTCGAAATCGAAGTCGTTGAACTAGAAGACGAGAACGGCGAGAAGGAGGAGTTCGCGATCCTGGAAGAGCTCGCGTTCGAGGACCGCAACTTCGCCATCCTCGCGCCCCTGGCCGAGTTGCAGGCCCAGGAGGAGGGCACCGCCGATCCCGAGGAGGGCCTGAGCCTGGAGATCTTCGAGGTCAAGGATGATATGTTCACCCCCCTGGAGGACGAAGCCCTGGCCGAGCGCCTCATGAAGCACCTCGATGAGCAGGAAGCCAAGCTCAAGGCCGAGGAAGAGAAGGACTGAACGCCCTCCCGGGCGCAGGAAGGCCCCCGGTCGGGGGCCTTCCTGCGTACCTTCCGGCCCGATGGCCGGAATGGGTCAAAGCTTGCCCTGGAAGAGGGAGAACACGGCGCCCTGGGGATCCTCGATGATGGCGAAGCGCCCCACCTTGGGAATATCCTGCGGAGGCACCCGGACCTTGGCACCGAGGGCTGTTGCCTTGGCCGTCCGCTCGTCAACGTCCTTGACCATGAAGTAGACCGTCCAATGGGAGGGGATGTCCTTCCAGGCGGGGCCCCAGTACTCGTTGATCTCCATCATGCCGCCGAAGTGGTTCTCATTGAGTACCCACTCGAAATACGGCATGTTGGGATCCACGGAGGGCTGGGCGGTCCATCCGAAGAGGGCGGGGTAGAAGGCCTGGGCCCCCTTGGCATCGGTGGTGGCGAGTTCAGTCCAGCAGAGGGCGGAGGGCTCCCCATAGGCGGTGACGCCCCTGTGGTTCTTGGCCTGCCAGAGGGCGAAGACTGCGCCCGCGGGATCCTGGATCAGGGCCATGCGGCCCTCTTCCATCACATCGAAGGGACCCATGAGGAGCTGGGCGCCGAGTTCCTTCGCCTTCGCCGCCGCCGCATCCGCATTGGACACGGAGACGTAGGAAAGCCAGTGGGAGGGAATGCCCTGCTGGCGTTGTTCCTCGCTCTGGGCGCAAAGACCCGCGGCCTGGCGCTCGCCGGAGGTGAAGATGACGTAGTTGCCCATGGCAGTCGGGATCTCGTTGGCGTGCCAGCCGAACAGGTCCCCATAGAAGGCCTGGGCAGCCTTCAGATCGCGGGTGGCCAACTCCGGCCAACAAAAGGTGCCAATGGCGGGCAGGGTCATTTGAGCCATGGTTGCCTCCGGGGGCGAGGGTGGAAATATAAGGCGCAACACGCGACTTCTCAACCCTCCTTCCGGATCAGCTTCCCCAAGGCGTCCTTCGTCGGATCCAGAAGCTCCTTGACCCGGGCCTGGTTGATGTCGGCCACGATAATCTGGCCGACCTCCTGGGCCACTTCCGAAAAGAGCCCCTGATCCCGCATCTTGCCCGCCTGGTACTGGTTGTCCTCGGTGGGGGTGACGTAGTGGACGGAATCCACCTTGTACCGATGGACCAGATAGAGGTGGACCAGGGTCATGAGCCGCTTCTTCCGCAGCAGGTCCGAGAAGGTGTTCTGGTCCCGCACCGAGAGGATGCTCCGGCCCCGGCGGTCCCGGATGGGCGCGAAGATCAGGTTGGCATGCTTCTCTCCTCCCTTTCCGACCACTGCCAGCTCCAGCAGTTCTGAACCGGCCCGGTGGGGAAGCAGGGTGACGTTCAGGCTCTCCTTGATGCCGTAGTGCTCCCGCCAGATGGCCAGCCAGTCCTCCAGGACCTTCTTCGGGACTTCGGTCTGGATCAGGTGCTGGTGCTGGGTCGAGCCCTTCCCCATGGCCTTGGTCGTCGAGGTCCGGCCCGAGGACGCGGCCAGGGCCGCGTCCAGCCTGGGGCCACCCACCAGCGTCTGGGGGGTCCGGTAGGGGGATTCCAACATCCGGAACTTCCGCTGGAGGTTGGCCAGGGCGAGCATGCCGTCCTGCTGCAGGGCCGTGGCGAAATCCTCCGCCGCCAGGCCGTCGATCTGGTGGCCACCGTAGGTGATGAAGTTGAACACGAAGCCCATCTTCCCCAGCTCCTCCGGGAAGCGGCGCATGTCGTCCTCGCTCATGCCCGTCGAATCCCAGCTGAAGGATGGCGACAGGTTGTAGGCCAGCATCTGGTCGGGGAACGCCGCGTGGATGGCGTCCGCAAAAATCTTGGCATCGGCCAGGTCCGCCGTCTTGGTCTCCATCCAGAGGATGTCCGCGAAGGGAGCGGCCGCCAGGGACTTGGCGATGGCGTAGGGGATGCCCCCGCGGACCTGGTAGTAGCCCTCGGCGGTCTTGGCGGTCTCGCAGTCCCAGGTGGCGTAGATCCCGAGCTTTTCGGCCTGCTCCTGGGCCGCAGCCAAGGAGGCTGTCTGGGCGAAGGCATTCCAGCCCTCGAGGGTGATGGGGAAGGTCTCGCCTTCGGAAAGCCTGAACGCGAGCACTTCGGCCACGGCGTCTCCGTAGGTCTGCAGTCCGGCGTCAGTCTCCCAGACAACCATGAACTGCGACTCGACCTTGTCAAACATGGCGTCGAGATGGATGAAGGATCCCTTGAGCCAGGCGGCGGCATGCTCGGCGATCACTGCCTCAAGGCCTGAACGGTCCAGCCAGGCATCAGCGGCTTGGTACTGGAACTCGGGGATCTCGTAGAGCAAGTGCCCGTTGAGCTCGGTGACGCCAAGGGCGTAGAACCGGCGATGCAGGGCGAGGATGCAAGTCTTGTAGGAGGGAACGAACGGATTGGTCGCCCCCAGGATGAAGGGCTGGTCCCGCTCATCGTTCCGGCTCTCCAGCAGGTTGGCCGCCTCGGCGTCGGTGCGGGCCACGATAAGGCCCGGGACCCTCATCACGTCCAGCTGGAAGCGCGCGGCGTTCAGCCGCTTGATCTGTTCATCGGAAGGCACGAGGACTTTGCCGCCCTGGTGGCCGCACTTCTTGGTACCCGGACGCTGATCCTCGATGTGGTAGCCGGGGATGCCGGCCTCCACGAAGCGCCGCACGAGGTTGCGGACATGGGGATCCCCGCCGTGACCGGTGTCTGCGTCGGCGATGATGAAGGGGCGGAAATCGACCTCAGGGGAGGCGGCGAGCTGGGCCGGGGACATCCGGGCCCGGAGGAAGCGCTGGTTCCGATCCGCCGTGAGCAGGGCCCGCACCAGCCCCGAGGCCTCGTCGGGCACCTGGGAGAGGGGGTAGCTGGCCAGATCCGGCCCCGGGTCCTCACTCACGGAGCCCTTCGCCGAGGTGGCCCAGCCCCCCAGGTAGATCGCCTCGATCCCCTTCCGCTTCATGGTCACCGCCTGGCCCGGCGAGTAGGGACCGAAGGTGGTGATGGACTTCCGCGCCGAGAACAGCTCCCGGAGCCGGGTATGGAAGGCCTCCGCCGCCTCCCTGGCGACGGTGTAGTCCTGGGCGATGAGCCCCCGCTGTTCGACCACCTGCCGCGCGGAGTAGACCCGACGGATCCCGGCGAACCGGGGGCTGTCGAAGTACCTCTGAGTGGCTTGGAGGTCCTTTTCGAAGGGATTCATGGCTGGCTCCTGTCGGATGCTTGGATCGAGTCGGGGGGATTGCTGCCGATCCTAACTCCCGCCGAGGCTCTTGGGACCCCCATTTGTCGACCTGACCGCAGGTAGGTTGTGGCCCCTTGGCTTAACCTGGAAGCATGCTGCCCGACTCTGTTCGCTTTGATGGCCGAATCCTTTTCCTCACGGAGGATCCGGCACGGATCCTCCGCCAATTGAACGGCGAGGATCTGGAAGCCTCTGACACCGGTCCCTTGCGGGACCAGATCAGCACGGACGAGATCACACCGGCCTTCATCTGCTACCACTTCGATGAGAAGCTGGGCGACTTTCCTTACCTGGGTCTGAAATGCGGCGGTGCCTTCCCGATGAAAGCGGGCACGGTCCGCGCCGGGGGTTTCGCTGTGAGCGTGGCCGGAAAGCGGCGGGGCAAGGGCAGCAGCCGGGAGGCCAGCCCCTATGCGGAACAGTGCGCGGGCATCCGCCTGCTGATCGCCGAAAGCTTCGAGCGCATCTACCGCCAGAACGCCCAGAACCTGGGCCTGCTCACCAGCACGGACTTCGGGTTGATCCCGCGCATCCGGCGGGGTGAGGCCATCCCCCTGGCCGAATTCATGACGGGACTGGATCCAGTGACCGCCGAGATCGTGCGCCGGGGTGGCCTCTTCCCCTACAACGCGGCGCGCCTCCGGGGCGAGGTCGCGCCGCCGTGGCCGGTCCACGCGCCGCGACCCATGACCTACGCGGAGAAGCTGCTGGCCAGGCACGCGGTGGTGGACGCGGCGACCCGGCAGGTGGGGCTGTCTGCCGTGCGGCCCGGCGATGGCCTCTTCGTGCAGGCCAACTGGCGCTTCAGCCACGATTACGTGACGCCCATGGCCGCGAGTTTCCTGGCCAAGGCACTGGGGCCTGATGCCGTGCTGCGCGACCCCGAACACATCCTCGCCTTCCGGGACCACCTCACCTTCCTGCACCACAGCATGGTGCCCGAGCACCGGGCCCTGGGTCTGCTGGCCGTGGCGGAGCGACTCAAGCCCGCTCAGGAGGCCTTCTGCGTGAAGCATGGCATCCGGCTGCATGGCGAGCTGTCGGATGGCTCGGGGAGCGAAGGCATCTGCCACGCCATCATGGCAGAGCGGTACGTGTTGCCCGGCCAGCTGGTGGTGGGCACGGATTCCCACACCCCCCATGCCGGCGCCCTGGGCTGCCTGGCCTTCGGCGTGGGCACCACCGACATCGCCTGCGCCTGGGTGACGGGCGATGTCCGAGTCACCGTGCCACCCACCCTGCGGGTGCGCCTGCAGGGCCGGTTGCGGGCGAACGTATCGGCCAAGGACTTGGTCCTGCATCTTCTGGCCCAGCCCCTCATCCAGGAGGGCGGCGCCATCGGCCATGTCATTGAATACCAGGGCGAGGGCCTGCTGGACCTTGATACCGACGAGCGGGCCACCCTCACCAACATGGCCGCAGAGATTGGCGGCTTCACGGGGCTCATCGCGCCGGATGGCGAAACAGTCCGCTTCGTGAAGGAGCGCCGGGGCGTGGAGCTGGCGCTGGAACCTTGGATGCGTGGTGACGATGGCGCGGAGTACGCGCAGACCCTGGACGTGGACTGCGCGGCCCTGGGGCCCATGCTGGCCCGCCCCGGCGATCCCGGGAACGGCGTGGCCCTGGCGGATCTGGGCGAGACCGTGCCCATCCACATCGCCTACTTGGGCAGCTGCACCGGCGGCAAGCGGGAGGATCTGCGGCGGGCCTACGAGGTGGTGCGCACGGCGTCGAAGGAAGGGAAACGCGTGCCAGAAGGCGTGCAGTTCTTCGTTCAGTGCGGCAGTGAGGACGTACGGCGGTATGCCGAGGCCGAGGGCTGGATGGCGGCCTTCGAGGCCGTGGGCGCGGTGGTGCTGGGCAGTTCCTGTGGGGCCTGCATCAACGCTGGACCCGGTGTGTCCACCCATCCGGAACAGGTGACCATCAGTGCCATCAACCGGAACTTCCCGGGCCGCAGCGGCCCCGGCCAAGTGTGGCTGGCCAGCCCCGCCACCGTCGCCGCCAGCGCCCTGGCCGGACGGATCGCGGGGGCGTGATGTGACTGTGGACCTGGTTCGAGAGGCCTGAGATAGTGGCCAAGGGTCTGTTTTCAAGGTGGGGTGTGGCCGCGCAAGGGGCGCCGCCCAAGCGAGACAAGGAAAGCGACCCACATCCACTTTGGAAACAGACCCTGGCCCTTGGAGAAGATGCCCTTCATGCGATTCCTCAAACTCTGCGCCCTGCTCCTGTCTTCGGGTTGGCTGTTGGGGGGAAGCCCCGAACCCGCCCTTCAGTCCGCGATTCCTCAGCCTGGGGAGGCCCCTTCGAAGGCCGTGCCGATGGATTCCCCATCGGATCCGGATCGTTTCAGCCACCTCCCCCGTCTGCTCTGGGACGATGCCGGACATGTGGTCACGGCTCCCGCCCGTTGGGATCGTTCGGACTGGCAGACCGCGGGCTGGAGCGTCGCAGCCGTGCTAGGCGCGGGACTGGTGCTGGATCATTCCGTGGAACGATTCATGACGAAACATGCCAACAGCTCTTGGGACCGGGATGCCAAGGCCATCCAGAACCTGGGGGGCACGGCGAGCATCCTGATGGCCGGGGGCACCTACCTCGCCGGGGTGGCCTTCAAGGAGCCCGAAGTGCGGGCCACGGGTATCGACACCATGGTGACCATGGGGATCGCTCAACTCCTGATCACCCTTCCTCTGAAGGTGCTGGTGGGCCGGTCCCGGCCCCGTGACGACCAAGGCACCCATGACTTCCACCCCTTGAACCGAGGTGAATCCTTCCCCTCAGGTCACACCACCCAAGCCTTCGCGCTGGCCTCGGTGATCTCCGAGCACGCGGATCGCCCCTGGGTGTCCTGCCTATCCTATGGGCTCGCCGGCCTGGTGGGTCTATCGCGGGTGGAACAGCGCCAGCATCACCTGTCCGATGTCGTAGCCGGAGGGCTCATCGGGACCTTGGTCGGAAAGAGCGTGGTGGTCTACAACCAGTCGCTCAGGGCCCAGCACAGATCGACCCTGTCAGCGACCTTCGCCCCCACCCTGCAGCCCGGCGGCTACGGCCTCAGCCTGGCGATGAAGTTCTGACGAACACCGACCACAGAAAGGCCAGGAAGGTGCCCACGGAGCTCAAGCTGAGTACCAGCACCGCGCCTGCGGCACAATCCTTGGATACCTTGATGGCCGGATGGATGTCGGGATGCAGGTGATCGAGGGCCTGCTCCAGCGCCGTGTTGATGAGCTCTGCGGCGAGTACCAGCCCCGTGTTCATGAGCAGCAGCGCCCACCAAACCGGGGCAGGCCGCAGCGCGATCAGCAGGCCGACCACGGCCAGCGCCATGACACTTTGGAAGCGGAAACTGGCCTCCTGCCTCCAGGCGGCCCCGATGCCCTGGAGGCTGAAGGAAAGGCGCTTGGGGAACGACAGGTTCTTCATGGACCCTTTGGAGGAAGACATCATTGTGCCACCAGAGGGTTGGGAACTCGCCTCTCTCCTTCTCTTCGAATGTATGTGAATCTGTGAAACCCGTGGACCCGATATTTCAGTCGAGCTTCTCCATGCCTGATCCAGTTCAAGCCGCCCGATACCGCGCCCTTCTCTTGGGCAATCAGGCGCGTGAGGGCGCGCCAACCCTGGAACCCAGCTCCAGAGTCCTGGTGGTGGACACGGCCCGCCAGCGCCTGGGCCTGTTGCAGGATGGTCTCCTGCTCTTCGAGGCGGCCATCTCCACCTCGGTGAATGGCCTGGGCTGCGAAGAGGGTTCGTACCGCACGCCCACGGGCTGGCACCGCATCCACGCGCGCATCGGTGCGGGGGCGGCGCCGGGCGCCGTGTTCCGCCGTCGCGTGATCACGGGGGAAGTCTGGAGGGGTGAGGCCGTGGACGAGGACCTGATCCTCACCCGCGTGCTGACCCTGGACGGTCTGGAGGAGGGCTGGAACCGGGGGCCCGGGCTGGATTCCCTGGAGCGCTACATCTACCTCCACGGTACCAACCAGGAGGCTCAGCTTGGCCAGCCTGTTTCCCACGGTTGCGTGCGCCTGGCCAACACCGCGGTCATCCAGCTGTTCGATCGCGTCACTGAAGGGAATCTGGTGCTCATTGCCGAGGAGCTCCAGGGCGATGACCTCGGTCTTGGGCGTCTGCACTTCGCAGGTGTGGCGGGCAGCGGCATGAGCGCCCTGGCCCAGTTCGTGGCCATGAAAGGGGGCCGGGCCAGCGGCAGCGATCGCAGTTTCGACCGGGGCCAGCGGCCCGAATCCAGGGCGCAGCTGGAGGCCCTGGGCGTGGCCCTCCACCCCCAAGACGGAACAGGGCTGGAGGGCGATTGCTCGGCCCTCATCGTGTCCACCGCCGTGGAGGAGGAGGTGCCGGATGTCGTGGCGGCCCGGCGCCTGGGGGTACCCGTGCTGCACCGCTCAGAGCTGCTGGCGCACCTGGTGGCGCGGTACCGCACCGTGGCCGTGACCGGCACCAGCGGCAAGTCCACCACCGTGGCCATGATCTTCGAGGTCCTCCGCGGCGCGGGGCTGGATCCCTCCGTCATCACCGGCGGCGAACTGCTGGCCTTGCAGCGGGAGGGGCTCTGGGGCAATGCCTGGGCGGGCGCCTCCAACCTGCTGGTCATCGAGGCCGACGAAAGCGACGGCTCCGTGGTGCGCTACCACCCTGCGGTGGGCGTGCTGCTGAACCTGCAGCGGGACCACAAGGAGATGGATGCCGTGGCTGAAATGTTCCGCGCCTTCCGAGCCCAGGTACGCGAGACCACCGTCGTGGGCGAGGCCCCGAATCTGCGGGAATTTGCGACCCGAGCCACCGTGTTCGGTTTCGACGAAGGGGCCGGGCTTCGCGCCGAGGAATTGGGTCTGGGCGTGGAAGGATCCTCTTTCCGCGTGCGGGATACTGAGTTGCGGCTGCCGGTGCCGGGCCGGCACAACGTGGAGAACGCCTTGGCGGCCATCGCCGCTTGTGAAGCCCTCGGGGTACCCCTGGCGACCATGGTGGAACCTATGGCCTCCTTCCAGGGTGTGGCCCGCCGCTTCCAGGTTCTGGGCAGCGCCCGGGGCGTGATCGTCGTGGATGATTTCGGCCACAACCCCGCCAAGGTGGCGGCCTCCATTCGAGCGGCCCACCTGCGGGTAGGGGAGAGTGGGCGCATCCTGGCGGTCTTTCAGCCGCACGGCTTCGGTCCCCTCAAGTTCCTCCGGTCGGATTTCGTGGAAACCTTCGCGACGGAATTGGGAGTCCAGGATCGCCTCTGGTTCCTGGAGGTGTTCTACGCAGGCGGCAGCGCCGCCCGGGACATCAGCAGCGCCGAGGTCATCGACGACATCGCCGTCCGGGGGGTGGCCGCCGAATGCGCGCCTGCACGGGAGTGGCTCGTGGAGCGGCTGGCGACCGAGGCAAGGCAAGGCGATCTGATCCTGGTGATGGGAGCCCGGGATCCCTCCCTCACTGACCTGGCCAGGGCC
This sequence comes from Holophagaceae bacterium, assembly GCA_025363715.1. Classification (GTDB taxonomy): domain Bacteria; phylum Acidobacteriota; class Holophagae; order Holophagales; family Holophagaceae; genus Geothrix. Next base: position 18,919 of record JANYLR010000100.1, read on the forward strand.
ATCCTGCGAAGGCTCTGAGCTGGGCCCGTTTCAGTTGGATCACTGATTCCGGGTCACTTCTCGATGGCATCGATGAGGGCATAAATCCGGTCCAGCCGGACCTTCTGGATGCCCGTTCCGATCTTGTCCGCCTTTTCCCGCTCGCCCGCGAGGATGGCTGGGACCAACTCCTTTTCCTGTGCCGTCTTGAAAAACTTGATATTCCAGGGCTTCCCAGGTCGGGGCCTGGGTGGGCCGATCCCCAAGCCGGCGCAGGAGTTCTTCGCTAATCTCATCCAATGGAACCCACCACCCTCCGCGCCGTCATGTCCGCCCTTCGCAAACCGGAGACCGGCTGCCCCTGGGATCTGAAGCAAGACCACCAGACCCTGGCCCGCTACCTGCGTGAGGAGGCTGCGGAAGTGCTCGAGGCGCTGGTCGCTCACCGGCCCTTTGATCCGGCCACAGAAGCCCACCTCTGCGAGGAACTGGGTGACCTCTGGCTGCAGATAGCCTTCCACGCCCAGCTGGCGGCGGACCGGGGCGCCTGGGACATCCACGACGTGGAACAGGCCGTGGTGGAGAAACTGGTGCGCCGGCATCCCCATGTGTTCGCCGAGGTGGCAGTGGCTGGCGCGGAAGACGTGCTCACCAACTGGGCGGCCATCAAACTCGAGGAAAAAGGCCTGACGGCAGAGACTGAGCCCCGCCTGCTGGAAGGCATTCCCGCCACGCTATCGCCCATGGACGAAGCCCTGGAGATCGGCCGCCGCTGCGCCAAGGTGGGCTTCGAGTGGCCGGACCTGGAAGGCGTGCTCGACAAGGTGAAGGAGGAGGTGGCCGAGCTGCAGGCGGAATCCGACCCCGTGCGCGTGGAGGAGGAGTTCGGCGACGTGCTGTTCAGCCTCATGCAGTGGGCCCGCAAGAAGGGTGTGGATCCCGACGCCGCGCTGCGGCGTCAGATGGTTCGCTTCAAGGGGCGCTTCCGGGAGGTAGAGGATGACGCCCAGGCCCATGGCGGCTGGGAACAGCGGACTCTCGCTGAGATGGAAGCGGCCTGGCAGACTGCGAAGCGGAAGGGGAGGCCCTGATGGATTTCTCGATGTTTTTGTCCCGCCCCGCGGGACCCCCGCCGCCTACCTGGATCTTCTTGCTGGTCCCCATGGTCTTCCTGGGCGCCACCTGGCTCACGAACAAGCTGCTGGGGATCGACGCCATGTATCGGGATTGGCCGGTGGATCCGGACGATCCCATCGAGCAGAACCTGGGCTGGCAGCAAGTCGAGTTCGGCACCTTCCGGGGCCACTGCCCCATGTCGGTCAAGTTCGGGCGGCGCTTCCTCCATCTCAAACAGCCCTTCCCCTTCCAGCCCCTGTACTGGAAGGGACCCGCCTCCATTCCCTGGGGCGAGGTGCTGCTGGACAAGGCGCCCAGCGATTCCTGGTGGGCCCTCCTCAGTGCCGCCGAATTCCGGCTGGGACAGAACGGCCGGATGATCCGCCTGCGGGGCAAGGCCGCCAAAACACTCATGGAAAAGGTAAGGGAGAAACAGAGCCAGGGGATCAGAATGCCGCTGCCCGCGCGAGGGCCCGGCGCCATTCGTCCGGGCTGAACGGGCACGGACACTGAAAAGAAATTGATAAGCGGAGGTTCGCGGAGAAGCGGAGGAGAGCGGAGTAAAGCCGGACAGAAAGATGGCCGTTTGCTGTTTTCCGCTTTCCTCAGCCCCTCCGTTATCCTCCGCTTTCAAAATTCCTTTTCAGACCTGATCTCCAAACAACGGATTCGAAGCGTCAAACGGCGTCGGCGATGGCCCTACCCATGTCCGTGGTGCTGGCTTTGCCGCCCATGTCTGGGGTGCGCAGGCCGCTGGCCAGCACCTTCTCGATGGCGGCCATGACCGAGGCGCCCGCCTCGGGGCAGCCCAGGTGATCCAGCATCATTGATCCGGCCCAGATCTGGCCGATGGGGTTGGCGATGCCCTGACCGTAGATGTCTGGTGCCGAGCCGTGGACGGGTTCGAACATGGAGGGGTACTCGCGCTCGGGGTTCAGGTTGGCGCTGGGGGCGATGGCGATGGTGCCGGTGCAGGCAGGGCCCAGATCGGAGAGGATGTCGCCGAAGAGGTTGGAGCCCACCACCACGTCGAACCAGTGGGGGTTGCGCACGAACTGGGCGCAGAGGATGTCGATGTGGAACTGGTCGACTTTCACCTCGGGGTAGGCCGCGGACATGGCCTTCACCCGCTCGTCCCAGTAGGGCATGGTGATGGCGATGCCATTGGACTTGGTGGCCGAGCTGAGGTGCTTCTTGGGCCGAGACTGGGCGATGTCGAAGGCGATCTTCAGGATGCGGTCCACGCCCTGACGGGTGAACACGCTCTGCTGCATGGCCAGCTCCTGATCCGTGCCTTCGTAGAGGCGCCCGCCGATGCTGGAGTACTCGCCTTCGTTGTTCTCGCGCACCACCACCATGTCGATGTCGCCCACTTTCCTGCCTGCGAGCGGGCAGGGCACACCGGGCATGAGCTTCACGGGCCGCAGGTTCGCGTACTGGCGGAAACCGCGCCGGATGGGGATGAGCAGGCCCCAGAGCGAGATGTGGTCCGGCACGCCAGGGAAGCCCACGGCGCCGAGGAAGATCGAGTCGTGGTGGCGGATCTGGTCGAGCCCATCCTCGGGCATCATGCGGCCGGTCTGGAGGTAGGTCTCGCAGCTCCAGGGGAACTGGTCCCAGTGGAAATGCAGGTCGTGCTTGGCCGCGGCGGCCTCCAGCACGCGGATGCCCTCGGGCACCACTTCCTTGCCGATGCCATCCCCCGGGATGACTGCGATCCGGAAGTCACGCATGGGGATCTCCTCCGAAAAAACATGCAATGGTCGCTGAAATGCGATGAATGGTGCCGAAAAAGCACGCCAGATGGCCCTTCACAATATCCGACTGGCGAGTAGACTTCGCAGCGAAATCCCAAACCATGGAGGCTCCCCATGAGCCAAGAATCCGTATCTGGAACGGCCCTGGCCGGACCTTCCTCCGGATGGCAGGGCGCCAGGCCCACGCCCGCACTCGCCACCCTGGCCCTGGGCCTCCTGCTCTTTTTTGGACTGCCCAGGTTGGTGCAGGTTCCGGATACCAAGCTCTTCACGGGGCTGCCGGTGGCGGCCAAGCCTGCGCCGCCCGCCAAGCCTGCGCCGAAGCCGGAGGCCAAGCCCGCCGCGCCGATGGTGGCTCCGGCTGCCGCTCCGTCCAAAGCTCTCACCAAGGCTCAGCTGGAAGCCAAAGTACTGGCCGAGCAAGAGGCCAAAACCAAGGCTGCTGTCGAGCTGAAAGCCAAGGCTGATGCCGAGGCGAAGGTACAGGCTGAGGCCGAATCCAAGGCCAAGGCGGAGGTCGAGGCGAAGCGGAAGGCCGACTGGGTGAAGGGCCTGCATCTATTCGCCATCTTCGTGAGCACCATCGTGGGAATCATCCTCAAGGCCTTGCCCATGGGCGCGGTGGCCATGGTCGGCATCGCGGTCACCGCCCTGTCTGGCACCCTCAGCATCGCTGATTCCATGAGCGGCTTCTCCGACGTGGTGATCTGGCTCATCGTCCTGGCTTTCTTCATCTCCCGGGGCTTCATCAAGACTGGCCTCGGGGCGCGTATCGCCTATACCTTCATGGCGCTGCTGGGCAAGCGCACCTTGGGGCTGAGCTACGGCCTGGCGGCCACGGATCTGGTTCTGGCCCCGGCCATCCCCAGCAACACCGCCCGGGGCGGGGGCATCGTCATGCCCATTATGGCCTCGCTCGCCCGGGCCTATGGCAGCAAGCCTGGCGACGCCAGTGCCCGGAAGATGGGCTCATTCCTCACCCTGACTGCCTACCAGGTGAACTGCATCACCAGCGCCATGTTCCTTACGGCCATGGCCGCCAATCCCCTGGCCCAGAAGCTAGCGGGAGATCTCAAGGTACCCATCACCTGGGGCGGCTGGGCCCTGGCGGCCCTGGTGCCGGGGCTGGTGGCCCTCATCATGGTGCCCTTCTTGATCTACAAGCTCCACCCACCAGAAATCACGGAGACACCCGAGGCGGTGGTGATGGCAAAGGGTCACCTCCGCGACCTGGGCCCCATCAAGCGGCAGGAATGGGCCATGCTGGGCGTCTTCGTGCTGCTGCTGGTGCTCTGGATCTTCGCCAAGCAGCTGGGCGAGCTGAACCCTACCACCTCGGCCCTGGCGGGCCTGGCAGTGTTGCTGCTGTCCGGCGTCCTGAACTGGGAGGACATCAAGGCTGAGACCGGCGCCTGGGACACCCTGGTGTGGTTCGCGGCCCTGGTGATGATGGCGAGTTTCCTTAACAAGCTCGGCATGGTGCCCTGGTTCAGCAAGAGCATGGGCGGCCTGGTGGCGGGCAAGGGCTGGATCGCCGCCTTCCTGGTGCTGGCGCTGGTCTACTTCTACAGCCACTACTTCTTTGCAAGCAATACGGCCCACGTGGCTTCCATGTACGCGGCCTTCCTGGGCGTGTCCATCGCCGCCGGGGCGCCGCCCGTGCTGGCTGCCCTGGTACTGGCCTTCTTCAGCAACCTCTTCGCGGGCATGACCCACTACGGGACCGGTCCCGCGCCGGTGCTCTTCGGCACCGGGTACGTGGAGATCGGCACCTGGTGGCGCATGGGGTTGTTCATCAGCCTCGTGAACATCGTCATCTGGGTGGGGCTGGGCGGCCTGTGGTGGAAGGTGCTGGGCCTCTGGTAACCATCCCGAATCAACAAAAGGCCCCGCCGGATGGCGGGGCCTTTTGCTTCAGCGCAGAACTCAGCCGAGGATCTTGGACAGGCCGTAGGCAACCAGCGTGGAAGTGCCGACGCCGATCAGGCCGGGGATCATGAAGCTGTGGTTGAGGAGGTACTTGCCGATCCGCGTGGTGCCCGTGCGGTCCATGTTGATGGCCGCGAGATCGCTGGGGTAGAAGGCGAAGAAGAAGTAGGCGTAGCTTGCGGGGATCAGGCTCAGCAGCAGGGGCGTGGGCAGGCCCAGGGCGTAGCCGAAGGGCAGCATGATGGTGAGCGTGGCGGCCTGGCTCTTCACGAAGGCGGACACGCAGAACATGGCGATGGCGAAGGTCCAGGGGGCCATCTGCACCATGGTCTTGATGTTGGCAATGAGATAGCTCTCGTTGGCCTTGATGAAGGTCTCGCTCATCCAGGCGATGCCGAAGATGGAGACCACGGCGATCATGCCCGCGATGAAGACGCTGGAGCGGGCGATCTCGGGGGCCTTCACCTTGGTGGCGAAGAGGATGAACGAGCCGAAGGCCAGCATGATGATCTGCACCACGGTGGTCATGGGCACCACCTTGCCGTTCACCATGGGCAGCAGGCCGGGCTTCAGGGCGATGAGGATGATGGTCAGCACGCCGGCGAAGAACAACGCCACCGAAAGCTTGGCCGAGGTAGGAATCACTTTGCCCAGGGTGGTGACATTGGCATCCAGGGCCTTGGCGAATTCGGGATCCTTCATGCGCTCCTGGAATTCGGGATCCTGGTCCAGCTCCTTGCCCCGGTTGAAGCTCCAGGCCGCGGCGGCCAGGACGCCGATGATGCCGGCGGGCAGGGTGATACGGATGATGTCGAAGAGGCCCACCGGGTGGCCATTCTTGGCGGCCAGGGCCAGGAAGGTGGTGACGGCGGCGGCCACGGGGCTGGCGGTGATGCCCATCTGGGAGGCCACGCTGGAGATGGCCATGGGGCGCTCGGGCCGGATGCGGGTTTTCAGGGCTACGTCGGAGATGACCGGCAGCAGCGCGTAGACCGCGTGCCCCGTGCCAACGCAGACCGTGAGGAGGAAGGTCGACAGGGGTGCCAGGATGGTGACGTATTTCGGATGGGCGCGGAGCAGGCGCTCCGTCAGCTGCACCAGGTAGTCGAGGCCGCCTGCCACCTGCAGGGTGGCCGAGGCGGTCACCACCGCCAGGATGATGAGCATGACGTCGATGGGCGGGGTGCCAGGGGCCACCCGGAAGCAGAGCACGAGTACGGCCACGCCCAGGCCGCCGATGAGGCCGAGGGCGACGCCGCCCTTGCGGATGCCGATGAGGATGGCGCCCAGGACGAGCACGAATTGGATCCAGAACATGAGTGCGGGGGACATTGCCGGTTCTCCTTATCGATTCAGGCTCTGGCGAACCTGGGACGTGGAAATCGTAGCAGACGTGTCGGTAATGAATGATGCGAGCCCTTGGTTTTTTTAGTTGCTTAAAGGTTGGAGGCCGTTTTTCGACGGGGCGCTTTGCAATGCGTCAGTCTGCGCGGGGCGCCACGGCAGGTTAGGATGGCCCTTCAGGAACGCCCCGTGAATCCCCTGCCATTCTACCTTGTGACCTTGACCCACTCTGACTGGGAGGCGGCCCTGGCCTGCACCCGGCGCCTAGGTGAGGATGCCCTGCCAGAACTGCGGCTGGACCTGTTCCCCGAGGCCGATCCCGAGGCCCTGGTCGATGCCCTGAAGCGCCGCTGCCTGGTGACCTGCCGCCGCGTCTCCGAAGGGGGACGCTGGCCCGATGAGGATGAGGGCGGGCGTATCGCCCAGCTGGTCAAGGCCCTGAAGGGCAAGCCGCAGTGGCTGGATCTGGAATGGGAGCTGCCCATCCCCTCCGAGATCCAGGCGGCCCGCACCCACGTGCGGCTGCTGCGCTCCATCCATGTGCGCCCGGGCGTCTTCGACCTGGAGGCGCGCCTGCGCAACCTTCCCGAAGGTGAGGCCTATAAGTGGGTGGGTTGGGCGGGGCGCCTGGGCGACAATGGTCGTCTCCGGGCACCACTGGAGTGGGCCAAGGATCACGGCATCCGCCTGGCGGCCTTTCTCATGGGCCCCAAGGGCCTGCCCAGCCGGGCCCTCCAGGCGGTCTGGGGCGGGGCCTTCACCTACGCGGCTCCCGATGATGGTCCTGCCGCCGCGCCGGGCCAGCTGCCCCTCTCCACCCTGCGGGCCTGGCGGGCCGCCAAGCTCCATCCGGGTTTCGGCCTCTGCGGCGTCATCGGGGATCCGGTCCTGCACTCGCGGGGGCCGGCCTTCCACAACCCCCGCCTCCAGTACGCCCTAAAGGACCTCGTTTACCTGCCCTTCCATTGCGGCGATGCGGCCGAAGCGGTGGAGGCCCTGGAGGCCCTCGGCATTCTTGGCCTGAGCATCACCGCGCCCTTGAAACTCACGCTGCCCGAAGCGCTTGGATTGAAGGGCCCCCTGAATACCCTCTGGCGACGGAAAGTAGGAGAGGCCTGGCAGGGGGCGAACACGGACGCGGAGGCATTTGAACAATCTCTGTCTAATCTGCAGGCGGGTCCCGTCCTGCTGCTGGGCGAAGGCGGCGTGGCCAGGACCAGCCGGGACCGGCTGGAAGCAGCCGGCAGGGCCGTGCTCCAGGTGTCCCGGCGCCACCCCGCCACGGTGGCAGAGGTGATTGCCCTGGCGCCCGTGGGCCTCGTCCAGGCCACCAGCCTGGGCATGGATCCCACGGACCTGGCTCCCTTCCCTGAGCTGCTGACAGCGGCCCAGGCCACTGCCCGCTGGGCCCTGGAGTGGATCTACAAGGAAGACACCGCCTTCGCCCTCTGGGCCCGGGAGGCAGGCCTCCAGCTCGTGGCAGGGGCGACGCTTTTCGAGGCCCAGGCCGAGGCGCAGAGTAGGCGGTTCATCGAGGGGTGTGGCGGCGTCCTTTGAGGGCGGATAGCTGCTAATTTCAACGCATGGACCTCCTGCTGGTCGAGGACAAGGACAGCTTCCGGCGCCTGCTGAGCCAGGCCCTGGAGGGCACGGTCTGGAAGGTCATGGCTGTGGCCGATCCGCAGGCGGCTCTGCGCGCCCTGGAGGAACGACCCTTCCATGTGCTGGTCACCGACCTGCGCCTGCCCGGCATGAGTGGCCTGGAGCTGATCCGCCGGGCGCGGCGCCTGCACCCGGGCCTGCGGGTGGTGCTGATGTCGGCCTTCGGCGAACCCAAGGACATCGTGGAGGCCATGCGGCTCGGCGCCGATGACTTCCTGCCCAAACCCTTCGATCTGGATGCTTTCCTGGCTCTGTTGGATCGTCTGCGGGCCCTGGTGGGGGCGCCGCCGCCGGATCCCGCCGAGCCCTGGACCGCCCACAGCCCTGCCATGCAGGCCCTGGACGTGGCCCTCCGTCAGGCGGCGGCCTCCACCCTGCCCGTGCTGTTCCGCGGTCCCCGAGGTTGTGGGCGCGAGCGCTGCGCCCGGCGTCTCCATGTCCTCCGGCACCCGGTGGCCCCCTACCTGAGCCTGCCCGCGTCCACCCTGGGCGCCGAAGGCCCTGATCCACGCCTGCTCCAGCTGCTGGAGGGCGGCAGCCTGTTTCTCCCGGGGCTGGAGCACCTCTCGCCGGCGGCGGCGGGCGCCCTGGCCCGGGCCATGGACAGTGGCCCCGGCAGCCGCCTCGCGTGGATGGGCAGTGTGGAGGCCGGGGCCCAGCTGCCCCCGGAGATCGCCCAGCGCCTGGGCGCCCTGGAACTGCGGGTGCCGGCCTTGGGGGAGCGACGCGAAGATCTGCTGGCCCTGGCCCGTCAGCTGCTGGACCAGGTCGCCAAGCGGGAAGGGCGGCCGGTGCCCTGGCTGGAGCGCAGCGCGGAGCGGCAGCTCCTGGAGCATGACTGGCCCGGCAATGTCCGCGAACTGGAGGTCCTGGTGGGGCGCACCCTCTTGTTCTCCGATAGCCCCGCCATTCGGACCTTCACCGACCTGGGCCTGGGTCTGGAAGCCCCCCTCTGCCTGCCCTGGCCCGAGGCCGGCGGCCTGGAGGGCATGCTCAAGACCATCGCACGGAGCGCGGAAGGGAAACTGCTGCAGCGGGCCCTGGCCCTGACCGCCGGGGACCTGCCCCGGGCCGCCGAAACCCTGGGGCTGACGGTGCGGACCCTCGCTCAGCGCTTGCGGGAGCATGGCATCTCTCTCGAAGATAGAAGCTCCACCTCCGTCAGCCCAAAGGGCGAGCCAGGTGGAGACAGCCCCCAGTTCCGGAAGGCCCCATGATCCATGTCCCGCCCATTCTGATCCCACCGGTGTGCAGCCCAGAGGGAGTTCGTCCCGCCGCCCGAGCCGGGCTGGCAGCCCTCCAGGCGGTGGTGGTGGGCAAGGAAGCTCAGGTGCGGCGGGCCTTCGCGGCCATGCTGGCCGGGGGCCACGTGCTGCTGGAAGACCTGCCGGGCGTGGGCAAGACCACCCTCGCCAAGGGGCTGTCCCGCATCCTCGGCGGCAGCTTCCAGCGGGTGCAGGGCACCAATGATCTGCTGCCTTCGGATCTGCTGGGCGTGCACCTCTGGGATGCGAAGGAGCAGGGGTTCCGCTTCCAGCCCGGTCCCGTGTTCTGCCACGTGCTGCTGCTGGACGAGCTGAACCGCATCGGCCCAAAAACCCAGAGCGCCATGCTCGAAGCCATGGTGGAAGGGCAGGTCACCCTGGACCGCAGCACCCACAAGCTGCCGGAGCCCTTCTTCGTCATCGCCACCCAGAATCCGCTGGATCATGCCGGCACCTTCCCCCTGCCCGAAAGCCAGCTGGACCGGTTTTCCTGCACCATCCACCTGGGCTATCCGGACCGGGCGGCCGAGCGGCTCATCCTCACGGGGAAGGCGGGCTCCGAGCGCCTGGACACCCTCTCGCCCGTACTCGACCTGGAGGGGTGGCGCCAGGCCCGCCTGGCGGTGCGCGGCGTCAAGGTTTCCGAAGCGGTGCTGGACTATGTCGAGCGCATGGTGGAGCGCATCCGCACGGGTGGCGGGTTCTGCTCCACCCGCGCCGCCAAGCACTGGCTGGGTCTCGCCCAGGCCGAGGCCTGGCTGGAGGGCCGGGATTTCATCACGCCGGATGATCTGCAACGCACCCTTTCGGACACCATGGCCCACCGCGGCAGCCTGGACGACCGCCGCCTCAACCGTGGCGACCGGCGCGAGCAGCTGGCCAAGCTGCTGAAGGAACTGCCGGTGGGGTGGACCGGTGCTTGAAGAGGAATCCGTCGGTCAGCTGATCCAGCGGGCCCGCATGGCCAAGGGCCTCACCCTGGAAGCCCTGGCCAAGGAGCTCAAGCTGCCCATCCGCCATTTGGAGGCCATCGAGGGCGATCACTGGGCGGCGCTGCCACCGGGCCGGCCCCGGCCCCTGGCCCGCCAGCTGGCCGCACGCCTGGAGGTGGATCTGGAATACCACACCGGGGCCTTCCAGATCGTGCCCGGCGTCCAGGAGCTGGAGCCTCCAGACCCCCGGCAGGAACGGCTGGAACGGATGGTGATGGGCCTACTCTCTGCCGCCTCCGTGGTCGTGGTGCTCTGGCTGGTGGTGCCGGGGCCGCGGCTGGGCCGGAAGCCGCCGCCGAGCTACCTCACCGGTCTCGCCCGGCCCACGCTGCCACCCCCTCCACCGCCCGCCTCCTCGCCCTATCCGGTCCTGGGTGAGCTCCTGCCGGAATCGCCCCTGAACGAACAGGGCATCCTCGTGAGCCTCCGCAGCATGGGTGAATGTTCGGTGCGCATCGAGCCCCAGCCGGACCAGGGTGGCGAAGTCCAGGTGCACACCCTCCGGGTGTCGGAGCCCTGGCAGTTGCGCGTGAAGGGGCCCTTCACGCTCCTCCTCGACGATGCCGGGGTAGTGAACGTGGAGGTGGCAGGCCGGCGCATCGCCCACGGGGGAAGCGTGGGCGAGTCCTGGACCGGTCAGTTCGATGGGGAGGGGCGCTGGCTTCAGCCGAAGCTTCCTGCGCTCCCCGCAGCGGCCCCGGTGCGCGGTGATGATGAGGATGGACCCCGGCCATGACCATGCATCCGATCGTTGAGCGGTTCCTCCAGGGCGGACTGCCCGAGCCCATGGCCATGGCTCTGGTGGGGGGAAGCCTGCCCGTGCCGACCCCGGACCTGCTGCAGGCCCTGGCCCACGCGGGCCTGAGGGATACGCCCTATGCCAAGCGGGCCCTTGATTTCTTCGCGACCATGCCGGAATCCCTGCTGGCGGGGGTGATGGTCGAACCCTTCGATCCCCCGAAGCCCCTGCAACTGGTGCTCTGCCACCGCAAGGAACTCGCCCTGCTGGAGACGGTGCTCCTGAACTCTTCGCTCACGGCGGCCATCGTCGAAGCTTCGGTGCCCAGCCTGCCCGGCGCGGTGCTCGAGGTGGTGCTGAACAACCAGGTGCTCTGGATGGAGTGCCATCGCATCCTGGACCTCCTGGAGGAGCACCCCGAGGGCGAGTACGTCATCAAGCGGCGCGTCAACGAGTTCCGCTTCGACGTCCTGCGCCTGATACCGGAAGAGGTAAAGCGGCAGCGGCTGGAGATCATCGACGAAGTGGAGGCCGGCCGCCTCGACCGCGCCTGGTCCGAGCTGCCCTTGCCCAAGGAGAAGTCGAAGGAGGAGGCCGATGCCGAGGTCGAATCCGAGGAAATGGCCGTGGAACGCCGCCTGCTGTCCATGAAGCCCCTCCTGGACGACGAAGGCAATGAGATCACCCTCACCCTCACCCAACGCGTGATGAAGCTCAGCACCAACCAGAAGATCATGCTCGCCATCAAGGGGGGCAAAGAGGAACGCGCCCTCCTCATCCGCGAGGCCAACCGGCTCATCCAGGTGAACGTAATGAGGAATGGCCGCATCAGCGAAGGCGAGGTGGCCTACATCGCCCAGATGCGCACGGTGAACGAGGAAGTGCTGCGCATCATCTCCAACAGCCGCGAGTGGATGAAAAAGTACCCCATCACCAAGGCCCTGGTCATGAACCCCCGCACCCCGCTGCCCGTGGCCCTCACCCACTTCAAGCGGCTCTATGAGAGCGACATGAAGCTGCTCATCAAGGACCGGAACGTGGCTGAGCTACTAAGGCGGGAGGCCAAGCGCCTTGTGGAGATGAAGACCAAGGGGCAGGGCGCGGGATAGGGGCGTCCCCGGTCCGGACTGGGTCGCCTTCAACCCGAGTGGGTCGGAGCGGACCCGAAACCGCCGGCCCGCCCGAGGCCGGTCCCACGCAACTCCCTGTCCTGACAAGAGCGGAGTTGATGTTCGCCCGTGGCACCGGGTTTGCTCCAGGGGGCTGGATCGCGGTACCTCCCTCCCTCCAAACCCTTGGAATCCAGAGGTGGGTACCCCATTGCAAGGAGACCCCGATGGACTCGATGAAAGTGCCCTGCTGTCCGGAGCTGCTCCGGGACGACAACTGCGACGTGCTGGCCTTCACCCGGACTCTGAACTATCCGTTCATGTACAAACGGGAGTTCCGGCTCGGGGTCCAGCTCCTCCTGACCTTTCGCCTCAAGCGCTGCACCCTGGGCCTGACCCTGGGCGATCCGGTCTACACCACCACCCTGCTGCCGGGGGAGAAGGTGAAGCTCGCCACCACGGACCGCCGGAGTTCGTTCACCTACGACGCCAGCACGAAGCTGAGCTACCGGTCTGAACAGATCTCCGAAGAGCAGTACTGGATGAACGCTTCGCAGTCCTATTTCTCGGATCTGGAGAACTCCCAGTCCGGCCATGACGTGGCCACGGACAAGGGGCACTGGGACTTCAGCGGCGAGGCCAAGGGCAGCGTCTCCCCCTGGCCCTGGGATCCCAGCGTGAGCGCCGGTACCAAGGACTCAGGGAACCACGACAGCTCCTCCACCCTGGACTATCTCCACCGCCAGAGCTCGAACATGCACGCCTCGGCTACGCAGGCCGTTCATGCCACCCACAGTGCGCACTCCATTTCCGTGGGGGAGGTCGCTACCCGCACCCACATCGAGGGGGAATCCGAGGACCACTTCGAAGCCTCCTCGCGGGAGTATTCCAACCCCAATTCGTGTCACGCGATCACCTACCTCTTCTACCGCCTGAATAAGAAGCAGAAGGTGACCTTCGAGCTGGTGAGCATCGACCGGCTGATTTCCTCACCCGTCGGCGCCACCAACCTTTCGGCTGTTTCGCCGACCATCACGCCCGCCATGCGGGCCGACATCCTGAAGCAGCTGGATGCGGAGCTGATGGCCGCGGGCATCCTGGGCGAGAATGGCCAGCCCTCAGAAACCCTGAAGAAGGAATTCGGTTTCACGCTGGAATTCTCCCTGCCGACGGCAGGCATCATCGTCAAGGGCTGCCTGGATGAATGCAACACCTGCGAACCCGCTCGGCGCGAGCGCGTCCACCTCGAGAACGAGCTGCTGCGCAAGCAGATCGAGCTCCTGGAGAAGTCCCAGGAGTACCGCTGCTGTCCCGCCAAGTGCGAGGAGACCAAGGCCTGATCAGGCGCAAGGCTGGGCTTGATTCAAGGTTTCAAGCCCGCCAACCTTCCCCGGAAAGCGATCGGCCCCCATTCGGGGGCCGATTACGATTGGAGCGGGCGACCAGGATTGAACTGGCGACATTCAGCTTGGGGAGCCCCGGGCCTATTGTTTCTATCTGCTGTTTTATTAATACATATAAAATGACAGGATTTGTCGTGCTGACTCAGTGCTGACTGGACTGAGCCGTCAGTGCCCACCTGTATGAACTACACAGTCCGTTTAAGCGCCCCTTCATCATCAAAGGCCTATCTCTGAATCAGAGACCCTCTTCACCATCTCATCTATGCACTTATTTATGTCCTGGCTGATCCGGTGTGTATCTATGGTACGCCCTCCGACCGAGAGGTTGATGGAACCAAAGGATGCGCGACGGGAGAAAGATCGGATGGTCTGACAACGCAAACCCGGCACAGACTTACACGCCTGCACCGGGTCGCATGCAAGATGAAGTTTACTGCTGCTCTGTTTGGAGCTTTCGAACGCGAGCTTCAAGCTGCTGGAGGGTGAGCCCTTCGAAGATGGCATCAAATTTCGGGCCAGCAGTTTCTTCCGATTCACGTTCAAAGCCTGCGCTGGTGCCAGGAGGAAGATCTTTGGCAGTGACAAGCAAGCGGTCGAGAAAGACTGTGCTTACCTGGCGGGCATGCAGGTTCAGGACAACCTGGCCATCCTTGTTGGTGTACTTGGCCACATAAATGTCCCCGAACTCAGATGGCCTTGGAGCTTGATATGGGCCAACACCGAACTGCTTAGCCAGGCGATTAAGGGAAGCGAACACGTCCTCAGGCTTGGCACCATGTAGGTCTACGTCCACAAGTGGACCCTGGAATTTGTCATCCTTGCTGACCCAGGCTTCCATATTGGGGCGCTTGTCCTTTGCCACTTCCTCAAAGACTTTCCAGAGTTGATACAAAGCCACCTGGTGCGCCTGAATGTCCAAAATTTGCGTGTAGGGAATGTCCTTGCCATCAGCGTCTTTGGCATTCCGGCTGTGAATGTAAATGGCTGGGCGTTCAGTAATCGTCTTTCCGTCAACTTTCGTCACCTTCAGAGTCCTATGAGGGATTTCCGGCGGCACCACAGGTGATGGATCGGGTGTCTGGGCAACCAGATGGAGCCCAGAAGCCAGGAGCGCAGCTAGAATTGCTAATGCGCCAAAAGCTGGTGCACTTGATGTGCGATGTGGCGGCAGAAGAAGATGAGAAATTCGTTCCATTAGTGAGCCTCCATTGGCGGCAGGTGAGAGTTCAGGTGAAGCGTGGCCTAAGCCACGGCGTTCCAAAGCGGTCAGTGCTTCTGCCAAAGGGAGGGGATCTCCCATGAGGCGTGCAGCAAACGTGTCACAGGCAAGCTCCCGTTCAGCGCGAATTCTGCGTGAGAGCCACCAGACACCAGGATGATAGAAAAGTACGACTTCAAGCAGTGACTGTAAAAGGTTCACGGCGTAATCGTGGCGCAAGACGTGTGCTAGCTCATGAGCAAGCAGCGCCTCAACATAGTCAGGGGATAGGTTCAAGAACCATCCGGCAGGAACAAGAATCGCCGGACGCAGGACTCCAACTACGCTGGGGCCTGTGAGTCCTTCACACATTAGAAGCGTGACGGCACGCTTGAGCCCTGCGCGTCGGCATAGACCCAACAATCGGCCCTGGAGCAAGTCGGGGGCTAACTCGGACTTGACCCAGCGCATTCGTTGCAGCCATAGCCATCCTCCTGCCAATCGTATAAGCCTGACCTAATCATCCGAGTTCAAGAAATTCGTTGAAACCAGCGCCATAGTTGGAACTTAGTGGGTTCATGGTATCACCCAATGGGTGATGACAAAACGACCGAAGCTCTTCGATGTAGGTGGAATCCAGGTGGAGATC
>JANYLR010000011.1 GCA_025363715.1 Holophagaceae bacterium
GCAAGGCCGTGGTCCTGCCCCAGGCCAGCCAGGAGCCGCTGTTCCTGGACCGCACCGGCGTGCTCAAGGAGCAGAAGCGCAAGAAAGTGGAGCTCTCCTTCTTCTGCGTGCCCGTCTTCCTGGACCAGCGCACGGCGGGAACCCTCTGTCTTACGGTGCCCTACGACCGCCACCGCGACTACGACCGGGATACCAAGCAGCTGCAGATCGCCGCCTCCATGGTGGGGCTGGCCATGAAGGTGGCCCGGCTCGTGGCGGCGGACCGGCAGCGGTTGGTGGAGGAGAACCAGCAGCTGCGGTTGGAGCTGCGGGAACGCTACGATCTGCGACACCTGATTGGACATAGCCACGCCATGCAGCGGGTCTACGAGGCCGTGGCCCAGGCAGCGCCCGCCAGCACCACCGTGCTCATCCGCGGGGAATCCGGCACGGGCAAGGAGTTGGCGGCCCATGCCCTCCACTACAATTCCCCCCGGGCGGACAAGCCCTTCGTGAAGGTGAGCTGTGGCGCCCTGCCGGAGACCCTCATCGAATCGGAACTCTTCGGCTACGAACCCGGGGCCTTCACGGACGCTCGCCAGCAGAAGAAGGGGCGCTTCGAGCTGGCCCATGGGGGCACGCTGTTCCTGGACGAGGTCGGTGAGCTGTCCCCGGCCATCCAGGTGAAGCTGCTGCGGGTCCTGCAGGAGCGGGAGTTCGAGCGGCTAGGCGGGGTGAAGCCCGTGAAGGTGGACGTCCGCCTCATCACGGCCACCAACCGGGATCTGGAGGCTGCGGTCAGGGCCGGTACCTTCCGGGAGGATCTCTACTACCGCCTGCACGTCTTCGAGCTCTTCATGCCGCCCCTGCGGGAGCGCCAGGCGGACATCCTGCTGCTGGCGGATCACTTCGTGGAAAAGATCGCTGCCGCCCAGGGCAAGGACGTGCGCCGCATTTCCACTTCAGCCATCGACATGCTGGTGGCCTACCACTGGCCCGGCAACGTGCGGGAGCTGGAGAACGCCATCGAGCGGGCGATCCTCGTGTCCGAAGGCGGCGTCATCCACGCCCACCACCTGCCGCCCTCCCTACAGACCGCCGAGGTTTCCGGAACGCTGCCCTCGGTGGGCTTGGGGGATTCGGTAGCCGCCTTCGAACGGGACCTGCTCCAGGACACCTTGAAGTCGGCCAGGGGGAACCGCGCCCGGGCGGCTCGGCTGCTCCGCACCACCGAACGGATCCTCAACTACAAGATCAAGAAGTACGGTCTGGAACCCGAGCGGTTCCGAAAGGTTTGAATAAATTGATACAAAAATGTATCTTATTTTCAGAAACTATACATTTATGTTAAGAGGCTGGGCAGCCTGGCAAGGCAATTATTTATCTACAACCCCTTTTGTTACAAAATAAAGAATCATGCCCGACGGCAGGTTCCGTATCGGCACGCTCCCTGCTCACAAACTCAAGCGGGGGCCGATGGTCGAGCCCCTGGAACCTAACCAGCGGAGGGTACATGACTACTGGGAGCGCCCATCACCTGCCATGGGCCCTCGTTGCGCCTATTCCCAGCGCGACGTCGGACAGCTTTCCCATGAACAGGCGAACCCTGTACCGGGCGCTCGCCGTGGTCGTGGCCCTGGCGGCCATCACCCCACTCTTCGCTGCGGCTGATGCAGACGGCGGGGGAGATCCGCTGAACCAGACGGCTCAGAAATCTGGATCACAGCCTCGTTGAGCCATGGCTCGCCCTTCTCATCCCGCCCCAGTCAGACGGGATCTCGGATTCTGCGACACACCACCTTGAAGACTTTTTCTCAGGAGCACTCCATGCAGTTCTGGACCACCCTTTCGCTCTCCGCGGCACTGGCCACAGGTTTGGTCGCTCAGAGCCCCACTCCGCCGGCCGCACCGCCCGCTCCACCGCCCCCTCCATCCATCCTGGGCTTCGCGGTGACGGGCTCGACCACGATCGGGTCCCAGTACATCTTCCGTGGTCTCACGCAAACCGATGGCAAGCCCACGGTCCAGGTGGAACTGGACCTGGTGCATCCCACGGGCTTCTATGCCAGCGTGGCCATGAGCAACATCTCCTGGTTCACGGACCAGAACGCAGGCTTCGCCAGCGCGCGCACCGGACTAGGCTCACCGGCAGCCGTGGGCGCACCGTACCTCCCTGGCAAGGTAAACTCCGCCAGCGTGGAACTGGACCTGTTCGGCGGCTACAAATGGGGCTTTGCCAAGGACTGGACCCTGGATGTGGGACTCTATCGCTACCTTTACCCGGGCACCTATGACAACCTCGGCGCCTACCGGAATCCGGCTACCACCGAGGGCTACCTGGGGCTGAGCTATTCCTGGGCCAGCCTGAAGTACTCGCAGGTCATCAGCGCGAACACCTTCGGAGTGAACAACTCCGGCGGGACGACCTACGTGGATCTCTCTCTGGCCATTCCCTTGGGTGAAAGCGGCTGGACCGTGCTGGCCCATGGGGGCAAGACGACCTACTCCACCAAGGCGAACCCGGGCTACTTCTTCAACGGAAGCACCATGACCGGGAATAACTCCCTATTCAGCTACACCGACTACAAGGTGGGCATCGTCAAGGAGATCAAGGGCTACACGCTCACCCTCGCAGGGACCAACGCCGACACCAAGTCCCGGGCCTCCGACAACGACGTCACGGTCTATGAGAACGCCCTGGGCCGGAACATCGGCAAGGACCGTCTGACCTTTACGATCGCCAAGGCCTTCTAGACCCCCACCCACCGACCCGCGCCCCGATGGCCCCGCCCTCGGGTGGCCGAGCCCTACCCACACGAAGCATCGACCTTCTTCTCAAGGAGTCTGACATGGCACGAACCACACCCAGGGGCGAGCACTTATCTCTGAAGGACAAACTCGTCCGACTCGCTGACCGGATGAAGGACCCGGAGTGGCGCCGCTACGGCTTCACCCTGGCCTCCGGGAAGGTGCTCGGCCTCGCCCTGGTGATTGGAATGATGGTCCTGATCCCCGTACTGCTCACGGGGACTTCCGCCAAGGCGGATACGGTGACCATCGCGCAGGCGCAACTGCCCACAACGGCGCCAGCTGCCGCGCCGGAAGCCGCTTCGGCCCCGGCCCCCGCTCCGCCCGTGGTACTGGCCAAGGACATCGTGAACCCCCTCAACACCGTCTGGACCCTCATCGCCGCCTTCCTCGTCTTTGCCATGCAGGTGGGATTCGTCATGCTGGAGGCGGGCTTCTGCCGCTCCCGCGAGACCGTGAACGTGCTGGTGGAGTGCGTCTTCGATACCTGCCTCTGCGGCATCCTCTTCTGGGCCATCGGCTACGCCTTCATGTTCAGCGAAGGCAACGGCTTCATCGGCTACCACTGGTTCTTCCTCAAGGGCGCTCCGGTGACCTACGGGACCACTGGCGTCGCGATCCTGGCCCACTGGCTCTTCCAGTTCGCCTTCGCCGACACCTGCTCGACCATCACCTCCGGTGCCATGATCGGCCGCACGGATTTCATCGGCGACATCCTCTACAGCTTTGCCGTTTCGGGCTTCATCTATCCGATCATCGGCCACTGGGCCTGGGGCCCGGACGGCTTCCTCGCCACCATGGGCAGCGCCGGCAAGTTCCTGCCCTCGCTGGGCATGAACTTCCATGACTTTGCCGGTTCCACCGTGGTGCACACCATCGGCGGGGCCGTGGCCCTGGCGGGCGCGGTGGTCCTCGGGCCACGCCTCGGCCGCAAATTCAAGCGGGACGGCGGCGGCCCCATGACGCCCCACGACCTCACCATCGCCGTGTGCGGCGGCCTCCTGCTCTGGTTCGGCTGGTACGGCTTCAACCCCGGCAGCACCCTGTCCGCCATGGATTATGAAGGCATCGGCCGGGTGGCCGCCAACACCACCCTCGCGGCCTGTGCCGCGGGCCTCACCGCCGTCTTCTACATTTACTTCCGCACCGGGAAGTGGGACCCGGGCTCCATCACCAACGGCTTCCTGGCGGGCCTGGTCGCGATCACCTGTCCGTGCTACTGGGTGAGCCCCTTCGGCTCGGTCCTGATCGGCGGCATTGCCGGCGTCATCGTGATCCTCGGCGTGGACCTGCTCGAGTACCTCCGCATCGACGATCCCATCGGCGCGGTCCCCGTGCACATGATCAACGGCATCTGGGGCACGCTGTCCCTGGGCCTGTTTGCCAGCGGCCAGTACTCGGCCATCGGCAGCGACCCCATCGCCCCCGACCTCACCAACAAGCTCACGGGCCTCTTCTACGGCGGCGGCACCAAGGTGCTCCTCGCCCAGGCCATCGGCAGCGGCATCGTGACCGCGGCGACCCTCGCCGTGTCCTTCGCCGTCATGTATGCCATCCACGCCATGGGCAGGCTCCGTCTTTCCGAAGACGGCGAGCACGATGGTCTCGACCTCCACGAGCACGGCATCTCGGCCTATCCCGAGTATGTGATCTCGGCCCTGGCCTCGCCTGCGGGCGCACCGCTGAAGGTTCCGGTGGGGAAGAAGTGATCGGCTCCGGAATCCACCGCCCATCCACGCGCAAGAGGAGACAAGCATGAAAATGATCATCGCCATCATCCGGCCGGACAAGTTCGAGGCGGTGCAGGCCGCCCTGGTCGCCAAGGACATCTACCTGATGACCGTGTCCGATGTCCGGGGCTGCGGCACGCAGAAGGGCTTCGCGGAACAGTTCCGGGGCAACAAGATCGGCCTGGTCCGGCTGCTGCCCAAGGTGAAGCTGGAGATCGCCGTCAACGAGGACTACGTGAAACCCGCAGTGGAGGCCATCATGGGCGCGGCCAAGTCCGAGCCCAGCCACCTGGGCGACGGGAAGATCTTCGTCCTCAACCTGGAAGACTGCTTCAGGGTGAGAACTGGGGAATCCGGCGGCCTCGCCATCGGGCCCTGAGGCTCGGCCGCGCACTTCATCCCACCGTGCCCGATGGTCCCAGGCCATCGGGCACGGAGTGCGCCGGTTCCTACCGCAGGGTCGCCAGGGCCTTGGTTGTGGCCTCCAGCAGGGCCTCGGGACCCACCGGCCTCCCGGTGGCTTTCTTCATCCAAAGATCCGGCGTCAGCCGACCCTGGGTGGCCATGCGCTCGAAGGTCTCGCCGAGCTTGCCGGTCTTGTCGATCTCATGCTCGATCTGGAAGGCGATCATGTGCCCGATGGAGTAGTCCGGCAGGTACAGGAAGCTGTGGATCATATGGCTGTAGATGCCTAACAACACGCAATCTTTCTGCCCCAGGACGGGTGCGTAGTAGCGGTTCCAGACCTCCTTGGAAATGGCCAGCACGGCCTCCTTGAGCTGGGTGGGCGTGGCCGCCGGGTGGTCGTACATCCAGTGCCAGACGGCGGTATCCACCAGACCCACGCCGGCGATCTCGTAGGTCATCCAGAAGTCGTTAAGGGCCTTCTCAGCCAGCGCCTTCTGGTCCGGCAGGGGCTGGCCCAGCAGCTTCAGGTCCTGGGCCTGGAAGACGAAGGCCAGGGCCTCGGTGAAGGCCGTGTTGGGCACCCCGTTCAGCAGCCAGTGGTCCACGTTCACCAGGGAGAAGGTCTGCTCCACGTTGTGGCCCATTTCGTGGACGGCGATGTTGAAGCCCTTGTAGTCCATGCCGTCGCGGCCCACCCGGGTACGCAGGTGGGCGTTGTCGGCGCGGCGCTGGGCGCCCATGGCGTGGCCCGATCCCCGGGCGGGATCCACCTCGATGCGACTGGCCAGCCAGGCAGAACGCTCCGGGCTGAAGCCGAGGCCGCGCAGGAGGTTTGGCATGTCAGCCTTGTAGGCGGCGGGTGTGGGGTACTTGGCCTTGAGCAGGGCGTCCAGCTTGGCCTCGTCCAGGCCAGCGCCGGGGCGGAAGCCGTTGAACCAGATATCGAAGGGTTCCAGCTTGCGCCCCAGGCGTCGCTCGATGACCTGTGCCACCTGTTTCACCAGGGGGCTGCCGCAGGCCGTTTCCAGCATCTGTTTGACCCGGACCTCGGGGAGCTGCCGGCCCTCGTCAAAGCTGCGGGCGATGTGCGTGGGGGCGGTGGGGCTGAAGGGATCGGCCTGCCTCGCCGCCAGGAAGCAGTCCAGCAGCACCTTGTAGCGGGTGTCAGGTTCAGGCGCAGCGCTGGGCTTGAACCCGGCGGGAATCGGGCGGTCGCTATCCTGCACACTGGCGGCCTTCACCTCGTTGGTGAGGGGGTTCCAATCCACCAGCGGATTATCGATGACCGCCGCCGGGATGGTCTGGGTGACGATGCGCTCCATGACCTTCTGGATAGTGCGCTGGTGGACCAGGCCCGCAGGTCCCTGGGCATAGCGGCTCTTCAATTCATCGCGGAGATTCCAGTGGGAGAGCAGGCGCTTCTTCGGCTCAAAGAGCCGCTGACCCTTCGCATCCACCAGGTGGTGCATCCAGATGTTGTAGGAGGCGATGTAGCGTTCCGCCTGGCCGCTGGCCTCGGCAAAGGCCTGGTTCACCTCTGCGGGGATGCGCTTCGCGAAGAGGTCCACCAGCCGGGCTTCGGCCCACTGGCGGCGGGTCCAGGTCTCGCCCCCCTGCAGGCGCTCCTCCAGGCTCGACAAGGGAAAATTCAGCAGCACCACGAAGGCCAGCTTGCTGGTGAAGGCATCCTCGATGAAGTGGGCGCCAGCATCGTAGCCCGACAGGAGCTCGTCTATGGGCAACATGGGCCCCAGGTCGAGGTCGGTGTGCCAGCGGAAGTCCCGGCCGATCTCGTGGGCGTGGCCGAAATGACTTTCCAGCACGAATTCCAGGCGCTGGAACAGCGCATCCAGAGCCTTGGCATCGCCCGCGAACTGGGCGCGCACAAAGGCTTCAAAGGTCCGCTCGTCCCCATCCGCCGCCCGCCAAAAGGTCCTGGTCTGCTGCAGCCCGCGCTGGATCCGGGCGCTCTGCCCCTCGCCGTACTGGGCCACCAGCTCCTGGGTGAGGCGGGCGGTTACGGGGCCAGGCTCGGCGCTGGATTGTCCGGCTGGTCGCGGTACCTGGGCACCGGCGGTGGGAGAAACCAGGGCGAACAGGATGAGGGGGACGAGGCCAAGGCGTTTCATGGGGTTCCTCACAGAGTAGACCGGGTCCAGTCTACCCCTCCCGCCGACGGGGCATTTTGCCCACCGCGAATGGCCGACAGCTGATAGCTTTTCCCCATGCCCCTCGACCCCCGCCTCCTCGACATCCTCTGCTGCCCGGCCTGCCACGGCGATCTCCTGGAGAAGCCGGAAGGCATGCACTGCCAGGGCTGCGGGCTGCTCTATCCCATCGAGGACGGCATTCCCGTGATGCTGGTGGATGCGGCCAAGAAGGTGGCCGTGTGAGACTCGACCGCGCCCAGGCCGCCTCCCTGCTCCAGCGCATGGAAGGCCGCAAGGTGGCCGTGCTAGGCGATGTGATGTTGGATGAGTACCTGTTCGGCGAGGTGAACCGCATTTCGCCCGAAGCGCCGGTGCCCGTGGTGCGGGTGACCCGGGAGCGGGCGGTCCTGGGCGGCGCGGCCAACGTGGCGGCCAATCTCAAGGCCCTGGGCACGGAGCCCCTGCTCATCGGCACTCTGCAGAAGGATGCGGCCGGAGATCGGGTGCTGGGCCTGCTGACTGACCTGGGCATCTCCATCTCTGGGCTGGTGCTGGATACCTCGCGCCCCACCATCATCAAGACTCGCGTCATCGGCCAGCAGCAGCAGATGCTCCGCATCGACCGGGAGGATCCGGGACCGCCGGATGCAGCCGTGCTGCTGGGCTTGAAGGATCGCCTGGAAAGGGCCCTGGGTACGGCGTCGGCCCTCATCGTGTCCGACTACGCGAAGGGCACCGTCAACGAACCGGTGATGGACACGGTCCGCGCCCTCTGCGCCGCCCGCGACATCCCCTGGATCGTCGATCCCAAACCCGCCCACAGGCTGCTCTACCGAGGCGCCACGCTGATGACGCCCAACACCAAGGAGATCGCCGAACTGACCACCCGCAGTGCCCGGTCTGACATGGAAGTGACCATCGCGGGCCGCGCCCTCATGACCGAGTTGGGCCTGAAGGGCCTGCTGGTGACCCGCAGCGAACGGGGCATGGCCCTGTTCTCACCGGAGGCCGAGCATGCCGCGCCCTGGATGATCCCCACCGAAGCCCGGGAGGTATTCGACGTGAGTGGCGCAGGTGATACGGTCATCGCCGCCTTCAGCGCCGCCATCGCCGCCGGCGCCGACTGGCGCGAGGCCGCCATGCTGGCCAACGCCGCCGCCGGCGTGGTGGTGGGCAAGGTGGGCACTGCCACCGTCACACCCGTCGAGATCCTGGCCCACTATCACGAGCAGGAAGCAAACTAGTTCCGAAGTTCGATGGCCAGCAGGAACCGGTCACCCGAAGCGAGGCGCTCTTTTACCTGGGTGAAGTTCAGATCAAAGGTTTCCGTTTCGCCGGGTTTGATGGTGCCGACCTTGGTGCCACCGGAAGCCGTGCCGATGAGGCGGCCTTCTTTGTCCAGGACGGCCACGGCAAAGCCGGGCACCTTGGGGCGCTTGCCCGTGTTGGTGACCTCGACCTGGGCCCGGGTGCCGAAATCCGCATCCTTGAGGATGCCGAGGAAGCCGGATTGCACCGCGCGCTTGTTGAAGAAGATGCTGGTCACCTTCAGGCCATCCAGGTTGATGGACAGGGGGATGACCCGGTCCCAGGAGAAGCTGAAGCCCTCTGAATAGAACGAGAGGGGAGACAGGGTGGTTTGCGGGGTCGGGGCCGTGGCGGCGGGAACAGGGGGCCGTACGGCCGGTGGCTGGGCTGAGGCTGACGCGGGCTTGCTGGCCGTTTCTGAACCCTCGGCGGGTGCCGTCGGAGTGGGGGGCGGGATCTGCAAGGGGGGTTCCTGGGCCAGGCCGAGGGTGGCGATCAGGAGGAGGATCTTCATGTCAGGCCTTTCCGAACAGGCCGCCGAATAGGCTCTTCTTGGGGGCAATCTCGCCAGGCGCAGGTGCCTCCGGGGTGGGGGCGATGTTGTACCGTTCCCGGCGCAGGCGTTCGAAGATGGGGCGAAGGCCCGGCACCTTGTGCGCCTCCAGCCAGTTCTCGCTGTGCTGCCGGGCCACGAGGTGGTTTTCCAGGATCCGCCCCTCTTCCACCCAGCCGATCAGCTGGGGCATGGTGAGGCCCCCGTAAATTTCCTCGCCGATCTTCAGGCGCAGCTGTTCGGAACTGGGATCGGGGATTTCAGGCAGGGGCGAGAAGGAACGGGTGATGGGGACCGTCGCCCCGGGGCCGGGGTGGTCCTCCCGGACGCTCATCAGATCTGAGGCCCGCAGGGCCACGGTGGGCTCTGATGCCGCTGGAGAGGGGGCAGGGGGCGCAGAAGCGATGGCGGCCAGGAGATCCGCCTGGGACAGCCGCAAGGTGGATTTGGAGGGCTCCTCCAGATCCTCCTCCGTCAACCCTGAGGCGGTGAGGCTATCGCCCTGGGTGCCGGTCGCCGGCGAGGGCGAAGGGACCGAAGTGCCGCCGAGGGTCGATTCCAGGGCGGACAGGGTGGCTTCCATATCCGTGGGATTGGAGTCCTGGCGCGGCTTCAGGGCCGAGCTGGGCGCTGGGGCGCTGCCGAAAAGCTTCTCGATGGCATCCCGGGCCGAGGTGTAGCCCGAGAGGGTGGTCTCGGTGATTTCAGCTGGATAAGGGTTGGGCGTTTCGACCTTGGCCTCCGGGAGGGAGGGAGGCAAGGCCACGAGGGTTTTTTCCAGGATCTCCACGTCCGAGCCGTTCAGATCATAGGACGTGAGGGAAGAGGCGCTAAGCAGGGCAGGCTCGAAGTCGTCCTGTTGGATGGCCGCCACGGCAGCCGGGGCAAAGGCGGCGGTGGCAGCCTGGGCCGGGAGGGCCAACAACCGCTGCACGATATCGCCCACGGGGAACTCCCCGCCGCAGGAGAAACATTTAGCCCGCCGGATGACCGGCTTCAACCGCTCGGGGCGAAGACGGTAGCGGGTGGTGCAGCTCGGGCAATGGATCGCTTCGGCCACCGGTCACTCCTGGTGTTTCGAGCAGGATACCACTCTGTCAGGTAGCTGTCGCCCGACCCCTGACACCCGCTGGGCCGGTTATCCTCGAATCACGGAGGTGCCGTGCAGGGCGTGTTCATCACCATCGAAGGCGTGGAGGGATCGGGCAAGTCCACCCAGCTGCTGCGCCTGTCTGAGCGCCTGCGGCGCCTCGGGCTGCCGCTGGTGGTGTCCAAGGAACCCGGGGGCACCGCCCTGGGCCGCGAGTTGCGCCGCCTGCTGCTGGAGCGCCATCCCAGCGGCGAAACCTGGTGTGCCGAAGCCGAGCTGCTGCTGTTCTACGCCGACCGGGCCCAGCACCTGGAGACTGTGATCCGGCCGGCCCTGGCTCAGGAGAAGATCGTCCTCCTGGATCGCTTCGAGGATTCCACCCGTGCCTACCAGGGCGCCAGTGGCGTGGCCGAGTCCTCGCTGGATCGCCTGAACGACCTGGTCCTGCGGGGGCTGAAGCCCCAGCTGACCGTCCTGCTGGATATGGACCCCGAGCTTTCCCTGCAGCGGGTCGAGGTGCGCAACCTGGCCCTGGGCATCGAGTTCGCCGAGACCCGGTTCGATGAAGCCGAACTCGAATTCCACCGGCGGGTGCGGAACCGCTTCCTGGTCATCGCGCAGAATCACCCCAACCGCGTGGCGCTGATCCCGGCCCGCGATCCGGTGGACGAGGTCGAAGCGGCCATCTGGAGCCGAGTGGCGCCCCTGCTGCGCAGCGCCGGGTTCGGGATCGACTGATGTACTCGTCGGAGTTGGTCGGCCACCAGGCCACCCGCGAGCGGTTGCTGCTGCGGCTGCAGGAAGGCCGCATCCGGGGTTCGCTGCTCTTCACCGGGCCCGAAGGCATCGGCAAGCGCCGGGTGGCCCTGGAGCTGGCCCAGCGCGAGCTCTGCTTCCGGCGCACGGCCTGTGGCCAATGCGAAGGCTGTCGGATGTTCCAGGGGGAGGACCTGCCCTTCGAATTGCCGAACCTGCTGCGCATCACGCCCGAGGGCAAGGCTGGCGTCATCCGCATTGATCAGATTCGCGAAGGTCTGGATTCCATGAATCAGCCCCGCTTTAGCCGGGGGGTCATCGAGTGGGCCGCCCTCGCCCCGCCCATGGCCTGCCATCGCTGGGTCCTGGTGGAAGAGGCCCACCGCCTCAACGAATCCAGCGGCAACATCCTGCTCAAGACTCTGGAGGAACCGCCGCCGGGGACCCACTTCATCCTGGTCACCCACCGCCCCGAGGCCCTCCTGCAGACCATCCGCAGCCGCTGCGAGCGCATCCCGTTCGCCCCCCTGGCACCCCGGGAGGCCTGGGCCGTGGCCCTGAGGGGCGGCTGGCAGGAGGCCGACCGCGAGCGCTGGTCCGCCCTGGGGGAGGGCAGCCTGCGCTTCCTGGAGGAAGCCGCCTTCCGCCGGGCCGAGGCCCAGGTCGAGGCCTGGATCGCCTTGATGGCCGGCCGCCCCTTCGCCGAGAGGGCGGCGCCCCTGCTGCCGGAGAAGGAGGCCGCCCTGGCCCAGGGCGAGCAGCTGCGGCAGCCCCTGGAGCTGCTGCTCCGCCTGCTGGCGGACCTGGCCCGCCTCCGCACCGGGGAGGCCCCGGCCCTGGCGCCCTGGCGGGAGGACCTGGCCGCCCTGGCCACGCCCCTCCGGGATCTGAAGGCCCCCCAGGAGGCGGTCCTGGAAGCCCTGCGGCACCTGCCCCGCAACCTCAGTCCCGAGCCCCTGATCCGGGAGGTCGCGCTCTCACTGGTGTCGTGACCGGAATCACCCCCAGCTGGGCTAGAATACATTTAGGAGTTCAGACTCCCGAATTGGAGATCCCCATGTCCGAGCCCCTCTACGGCCACGATCTGATGAGCCTGCTGCTGGAAAAGGGCGGGGTCTGCCGCCTGGAAGAGCTTCAGGCCGCCTCCGTCGCCGCCCATGGCGCCGGGGCCATCTACAGCAACTGCCACGGCGACAGCTTCGACTTCGAGGGCGTCATCGCCTTCCTAGGCAGCAAAGGCAAAGTCACCGTGGCCGATGGTTGCATCAGCATGGGGATGGCGCCGGCCTGCCAGCACTAGGCCGCAGGCTTCGGGCCCCGGGCTTCAGGAAGGGCATTCTGGGCGTCCTTACCGGCCGCGACGGGAAGGGCGTCAGATCTGCCCGAAGCGTGGGCACGATGCCGGTCCGTTGACACGTTCGGATAGGGTTAGGATCTCCCTGGATTCTTTTCCGTCGTGGACCCCATGAAAGTCCCTTTTTCAACATTCGTGCCCAAGACCTTCATGGTCAGGCTGGGCCTCGGCATCCTGATCCTCAACCTCTTCGTCATCCTCATGACGGTGGTCTCGCTCCGGCAGAGCTGGCGCAACCACCAGGAGCTGGCCAGCGCCGCGGCCCAGAACCTGGCCCAGGTACTCGATCGCTATGTGGCGGACACCTTCAGCAAGGCTGACCTTGCGCTATGGGCCGTGAAGGACGAGATCGAACGCCCCACCACCCCCCCTGCGAATGGTCGCCGCGACCTGGAGGCCTTCATCCGGCGGCAACTGGAACGGGCCCCAGGACTGCTGGCCCTCCGTACCACGGATGCGCAGGGCGTGATCAACCATGGGGGCGGCCCCGAAACAGCCACCATCGTCACCTTGGCGGACCGAGAGCATTTCATCCGGCTGCGGGATGTTCCCAATGTCGGGCTGGTCATCTCCAAGCCCCTGGTGGGCAAGCTGACGGGGACCTGGGTGATCATCCTGGCCCGGCGCCTGGAGCGCCCCGACCACAGCTTCGCGGGCATGGTTCACGCCGTGATCGAATTGAGCCAGTTCGACAAGGCCTTCGCCGCCCTGGATGTGGGCGCCCATGGTTCCGTGGCGCTCCGCGATCTCGACCTGGGCCTGATCGCTCGGTTTCCGAGCCCCGCCCGTTCCGGGACCGCCATCGGCCAGAAGGTCGTCTCCGATGAGCTCCAGGCCTTTGCCTGGTCCGGGAGGAACTCCGGAATCTACAAGGCCCGCACTCCCTTCGATCGGGTCCAGCGCACGTTCTCTGTGCGCAGGGTCTCCGAATGGCCCTGCTACCTCCTGGTGGGCCTGGCTGAGCAGGACTACCTTTACGGGTGGCGACGGGAGACCGCCCAGCAGTTGGCGGGAGTGGGTCTCTTCGCCTGCCTGACCCTGGTGACGTCCTGGTTGATCCACCGATCCTGGCTCCGGCAGCAGGCCACGCAGGCGAATCTGGAACAGCTGCTGGCGGAGGTGAAAACGCTCGGCGGCATGCTGCCCATCTGCAGCCACTGCAAGAAGATTCGCGATGACAAGGGCTACTGGAACAAGCTCGAGGCCTACCTGAACGAGCACACCGATGCCGAGTTCACCCACGGCATCTGTCCCGAGTGCGCGAAGGAAGTCTTTCCCCGGAGCTCTGGGAGGAACACCACCCTGTAGGCTGGAGCCTCCCGCCTACAATGCTTCAGGGAGTTCCCATGCAGCTGCTCCGCATCAACCACCTGGGCATCGCCGCCAACGGCCTGGATGAGGCCATGGCGCGCATGGCGAAGCTCTTCGGCATGACCGCGGACCACACTGAGGAAGTGGCCGAACAGAAAGTGAAGACGGCCTTTTTCCCCGTGGGCCAGAGCACCCTGGAATTCCTGGAGAGCACCGATCCCGATGGCCCCATCGGCAAGTTCCTGGCGAAGCGCGGGCCCGGCATCCACCACGTCTGCTTCGAGGTGGACGACATCGACGAAGCCGTGGCCACCCTGCTGGCCAAGGGCGTCCGCATGATCGACCAGGCACCGAGGAACGGCGCCCACGGCTGCCGTGTAGCCTTCATCCATCCGGCGGAAACGGGCGGGGTGCTGATGGAGTTGAGCCAAGGGAGTACTGCGGCTCAGCTGTCTGGTGGAACCACTTGCGAATGAATTTGGCCCCCAGCCACCCGTGGCCTGGCATGGGGTGATCAGAAGGTGACTTTGTGGCGCCTCAGCTCCGTCATGAGGGCGACGGGTGTGGTGAAGGCGATGCCGTGCAGCAGGTGCTCGGTCGCCGCTCGGGCGAAGGCTGGCTTGTCATCGATGTAGACGCATTCCTCGGCCATCAGGTCCAGCTTGTGGAGGGCATCCTCGAACAGCTGGGCATCGGGCTTGTTGGCGCCCACCTCATAGGAGAGGGTGACGCTGTCGAACAAGGGGAAGACTTCGGATTGGGCGATGACATGCTCGAAGTGCCACGGGCTGGTATTGGATACCAGCCCCACCCGGTGGTTGCGCTTGATCCGCTGAAGCAGGTCACAGACGGCCTTGTTGGGGGTGAAGATGTCCGTGTAGGCCTTGAGGAAGTCCTCTTCGGGCAGTTCCGCCCCGCAGAGCTTGGAGACGCCCGCAAGAAATTCCGTCGAATCGATCACTCCGCGCTCGTAGTCCTGGGTGAGGGTTGACTCGCTGTACAGCCGCGTCTGCAGATCCTTGGCCGGCACGCCGCAGAGTTTGGAAAGGCTCTCCAGGAACTTGCCGTTATCGAAGGCGCTGAGAACATTGCCGAAGTCGAACAGCACGGCCAGCGCTGGCGCCTCGGTGTGGTAGCGCTTCAGACAGGGCGCATAGTCCAGGTCGGATTTCATGATGTGGTCGATGTACCAGTTTTTGATGAACTCGAGGGTTTCGTTCAGGAGGTTGGGGTCCTCGGGATTGAAGGTGCTATTGAGCTCCAGCATTCTCTGAATGAAGGAGGCGTGCTCCGCTTCATGGGAGACCAGGTGCGGGTATCGGCAGGTCTTCATGTACTTCTCCTCGGTGGAGAAGTGGGTGACGACGTACTCGAACAGCCGGTGGAAGATGCTCGTTATCAGCTCGGGGTTGCCGCTGCCACCCGCCAGATCAATCAGCTCGTTGAGCAGATCCAGCAGCACTTTGTGTTGCGCGTCGATCTCTTTGTAGTCGATGTTGTAGCGCTCTTTCCACTGGATGTGCACCATGACGGACGCTCCCCACGCAAATTGATCCACCCGTTTATCGGCTAGATTTGGATCCCCTTGATTCGGGGGAGTTGGGGCCTCTTCATCCAAGGGCCCCTCGGCTAGACCCCCAGGCCCTCGGCTCCTGGCTTCAGAAAGGGCTTTCTAGGCGGCCTAGCGGGCCGAGTCGATATTTCAGTTCGGGCCGTTCAAATGGGTCGATGCAGACACAAACAAGATGTCGCCCCACTTGTGCAGTGTCTCAGGGGTCCTTTCCTGAAGCCTGAAGCCTGAAGCCTGAAGCCTGAAGCCTGAAGCCTGAAGCCACTGGCCTATACTGGTCCGATGAAACTGCTCCGCAGCTACCACCCGGGCATTGCGGCCAGTGGCCTGGACGAGGCCAAGGCCCGCATGGCGAAGCTCTTCGGCATGACCGCAGCCGCCCAGGGCTGAGGCGAACATGCCCGGGAGTGGCGCGTGAATAGAGCCTTCATGAAGGATCCGGATGACACGGGACGCCCGGAGGATGTGCCCGAGCGCCCGCAGAGTCCCCACCCCAACTATGTGACGCCGATCGGGTTGAGGCAGTTGGAGGCCCTGGCCGTCGACCTCTCCGCCCGCCGCGACCGCCTGCGGGAGGCCGGGAAGCTCACAGATCCGCACGAGCTGGCCACGGTGCAGCGGGACCTGCGCTGGGTGGAAGGGCGGCTCCAGCGCGCCCTCCGGGTGGCTCCCATGACCCAGGCGCCGGACCGGGTCCGCTTCGGGATGACCGTGGAGGTCCAGGACGAGGAGGGCCGGGTGGAGACTTATAGCATCGTGGGCGAGGACGAGGCCGACGCCGCCCTGGGGAAGATCAGCTGGGTCTCGCCCCTGGCCGAGGCCCTTCTGCATGCGGAGCCCGGCGACGAGGTGGTGTGGCGGCGGCCGGCCGGAAGGAAGCGGCTCGAGGTCCTCGCCATCCACGCCGGAGCGATGGAGTGAGGAGCGCCCTCACTGCCCACTCACTTCAGCCGGGCCGTGATCCTCTCCAGGTTCTGGGTAAAGGCGTCGAGGAGCGGATCCTGGCTCTTCTGCCCCAATTCCACGGCCCTGGCGCAGGCATCCCGGGCCTCAGCCAGCTTCCCCTGGTTCTCCAGGGCTTCACCCAGGCTGTCGTGGGCATTCGCGGAGGTGGGGTGCAGCTCCAGGTTGTAGCGGAAGACGGCGATGGCCTTGTCGAACTCCCGCTGCCCCAGGAACTGATAGCCCACCAGGTTGATGGGCTGCTCAGGAATATCAACCGGATACCCCATGCGCTGCGTCAACCCCGCGTAGTGGGATTTGATATCAGCCAGGCTCCCCTTGAAGGTGCGGGTCTGCCGATCCAGGGGTAAGCGCCAGCCCTCGAAGATTTTGCGCAGGCCCCAGTAGTGGCTGCGCAGCACGACCGAGCCGTGATCCTCGTCCGGCATGGGCTTGGCTTCCCAGCTGAAGCCTGCGGCCTTCACGGATTTGAGGAGGCTCTGCAGGCGGTCGAAGCTGTTGGGCCGGGGCGCACCTGCTTCCTCATCGCCCATGGTGACAAACAGCGTCTTTCGGAATTCCTTGTGCGGTTTCAAGGCTTCGGCCCCGCGGCGCAGGATGAGCTTGTCGTCCCAGTCCAGCGAAGGCGACACAGCGATGTAGGCATGGAAGAGTACGGGCCGCTCCAACAGGATGTGCAGCGCCAGCATGCCGCCCAGGGAATGCCCTGCGAAGATCCGGTAGGGGCTGGTGCGGTAGTTGGCTTCCACATAGGGGAAGAGCTCTTTCTCGAAGAAATCCAGGAGCTTCCCCGCGCCTCCGCTATGGGGGATTTCCTGGCGGCTCCCATCGGGCATCGGGCGAAAGGCCCGGGTGGGGGTGAGATCCCGGGTGCGGTTGGTGTTGGGAATGGCCACGATGATGACGTTAGGCATGAGACCGTTCTGGGCCAGAAAGTCCATGGTGCCGCGGGTGTGGGTCAGGTGCGCATCGCCATCCGTGAGGTAGAGCACGGGGTACCGCGCCTGGCTGCGGCCATAGGCCGCGGGGGTGGACACAAGGATCCGGCGCTCCTCCCCGAGAATACGGGAAGGCAGCATCAGGGCCTCGCCGATGGCAATGGGGGTGCCCGCCGATGCCGTGAAGACGAAGGCCAGGAAGGTCAGGACCAGGGTGCTGAGAAGCCGCATGGGGACTCCTTGGGCTGGGATCCGAACAGCATGCCCCCACCGGCCCCAGCTCCAGGGCCTACCTGGGACGAATGGGCACTTGGGTGGGGTGAATGGCGGAGGCAGGACCCTCCTTCCAGAATCGAACCAGGCCTTCCCGATCCACCCTGGCTATGCGTGGGGCAGCCTGCTAGCGGCGCCGGGCTCCTCCCCGCACCCAATAGGAAACCTGCTGGCGGGCGTCTTTCTGGAATCAGTGCTTGGGCGCACCCTCACCGGGTTTGGCGGGCTGGTAGGGGCGGGAGCGTCCGGTGCCTTCTGCTGGAGCGGCCGGGCGTGCGGAAGCTGTGCGGGCGGCTGCAGCATCCCGCACGCGTGGCTCACCTTTCCCGGACCGGACCACCTGGGTGCGGTGGCTGGGGCTGGCGCCAGCAGGTTCGGACTGACCCGTGACGGCCGAGAGGCCCGCTGTTAGCAGGATCATGACCACGGGTGGCAAGGTGATTCGCATGTTCTCCCCCCTAGTTCACTTGGATGGTGGTGACAGCCCCTGAGGCCACGTTGAAGTTCAGGGTGTCGACCGGGGCCCCGCTGAGGAAGACCACCCGCAGATCGTAGGTGCCCGGGGCGACCCCAGTGAGGGTCAGGGTCTGTCCCGAGATGAGCGGCAGATCAGCCTGATTGGGACCCCAGGTGGTCGCGCTGTGCGGTGTCAGGTAGATCCCGTTGATGGTGAAGCCAGAATTGTTGAACACGGCGACCGCCCCGTTGCCGGTGTTCATCATGCTGAGGATCGTCGTGACTCTATCCTGGATCCGAACATCATAGACTTGGTCCCAGCTGCCATCCGAGAACCGGGCCTGGACATCGTAGGTACCCGGATAGAGGCGGGTCAGGGTGATGGATTCGGTGGGTAGCAGGAAGCTCGGTGCGAGCTGATCCACTCCCCAGCTGGAGCTGGTGCTGGGCGTCACGTAGAGATGCCGGAGGGTGAGGTTGCCATCGTTGAAGACCCTGAGGTTCCCCTCGGGCGGGGGAGGGTTCCCTCCGCCCCCGGCGCAGGAGATGAGCAGGACCACCAGCAGGGCGCTGACCAGCTGTCCCAGGCTTCGCCATTTTGAAAGGAAGGCCATCAGCAACCTCCAGCAGGTCGTGGTGTGGGCGAGTCGGAGTTGTTCAAGAGGACTACACCTTAGCACTGGGCGGATGGTGCGGAGCGCCTCGCCCGCATTTGGTCTGAGCTACCCCACCCACCCTAGGTACCCCAACCACAGCGCGCGCCCGAAGAACACCACGATGGGAGTGGCCAGGGCGAGAAAGCAGCCGAAGGGCAGCATGGTCTGGCCCGTGGAGCGGCGCATGAGCATGAGCGGCACCCCCACCGCGGCGCCCAGGCCCGCGCCCAGGAAGAGGATGCCCAGCATGGGGGCCCAGCCCCAGAAGGCGCCCAGCCAGGCCAGCATCTTGAAGTCGCCCATGCCCAGGCCGTCGGTCTTGCGGATGGCTTTGTAGATCAGGTTCATGAGGGCAGGGACGCCGTAGCCCACAGCAAGGCCGATGAGGCTGTTCAGCCAGGTGACCGTGGGTTCGAAGCCGTGATAGGTGAGTGCCGGCTGCAGACCGTTGTGGAAGGCCAGGGCCTGGAGGATTTCAGCTGGCCCCGTCCAGATCTTCAGCAGGGTCTCGGGCCACAGGAGCTGAGGCAGGGTGAGCAACACACCGATACCCATCAGCGGAAACTGCAGGACGTCCGGCAGCATCATCTCGGTGAAGTCCGTGAAGAACAGCACGATCAGGGCGAAGCCGCAGAGGAGGCCCTTGAACCAGATGAGGGTGCCAAAGGGAAAGATCCAGGGTGAGGCGGCGAAGAGCAGGCCCGTGAGCAGCTCCACCAGGGGATAGCGCAGGGGGATCTTCCAGCCGCAGGCGGCGCACTTGCCCCTCAGCCAGAGCCAGCCGAAGAGCGGCACGTTGTGCCAGGGCTTGATCTGGGCCTTGCAGCCCGGGCAGTGGCTGGCCTTGGTGACGACGTTCCGATCGGCCGGATCCTCCTGGGGCAGGCGATGGATCAGCACATTTCCGAAGGAGCCTAGCACCAGTCCGAAGGGGGCCAGCAACAGGGAGAGCATCCAGGGAGGCAGGTCGATCCAGGGCATGGCCATACGATAGCGGGAGCTTCTGCTCGATTCGCGGCAGAATCTAGTCGTGGCAGCCTTCGTCGTTCAACACGGTCCCAGGCGCTGCGCACCTGGGCCGGTTAACTCCTTGCCGCTAAGCTCAAATGGAAACAACCCTCGTCCTCCAGGAGTCTCCATGTTCCGTTCCTCCCTGTTTGCCCTCGCCCTGATGCTTCCCCTGGCCGCGCAGGTTCCAGCGCCCCCCGCCGCCACCCCCGTGCCCGTGGCCAAGCCCCGGGTGCAGCTGATGACGAGCTACGGCCCCATCGTGGTGGAACTGGAACCTGAGTTGGCCCCGAAGACCGTGGCGAACTTCCTGCAGTACGTGCAGGACGGGCACTACAAGGGCACCATCTTCCACCGGGTCATCGACGGCTTCATGATCCAGGGCGGCGGGATGCTGGAGAACCTGGAGGAGAAGCCCGGCCGGGGCCCGATCCAGAACGAGGTCGCCTCCACCTCGAAGGCCGGTCTGAAAAACACCCGGGGCACCCTCGCCATGGCCCGCACGGCGAATCCGCACAGCGCTACGGCCCAGTTCTACATCAACCTGGCCGACAACCCGAGTCTCGACCCCCAAGGCTTCAGCGAGGAGGGCTTCGGCTACTGCGCCTTCGGCCGGGTCGTCGCGGGCATGGAGGCCGTGGACAAGATCGCCAAGGTCAAGACGGAGTGGCGCCGGGGCCAGGGCGATATCCCCCAGTTCCCCGTGCGCATCAAGGACGCCGTGCTGCTGCCGCCCCAGTAGGTCTGGGCCTTCCTAGGGGCAGAAGACGGCTGGCTGAGTGAGGGAGCTGGGGATGGGGAAGGTGTACCAGCCGCCGAAGGCGCTGGAGGGGACCTCGTCAGCGAACCACTGCCAGAGCACCAGCTGTTGAAGGTGGTACGTGGTGCCGTGGACGGTCACCAGGGCCGTCGGAAAATCAACGAAGGTGGGGCCGTTGCCCTGGGGATCACCCACTTCCATGAAGGGGTTCCCCGAGCAGACCGTGCTGGGATCGCTGGCCGGGGGGTACATCCAAACCGGCACCAGGTTGTTGATGAAGGGATCGTTCATCCACTCCATCAGCTCGTGATTGAAGGTGCTCACATCGGCGAAGAGCGGGTCCACGATGGCGGGATCCAGCCAGCTGGTGAACATGTACGTCTGCAGGCGGTTGCCGGAGCCGAGGGTGAAGGCCGAGTGGTAGCCCAGGGCCTCCGCGGTCACCGCGCTGGTGACGAAGATGGGAAGAACATCAGCGTCGAGGTTCAGCAACTGGAGGATGGTCTGGATCTGGGCATCCATGAAGTCGATGAGCACATCGCCGAAGAAGTTGCCGTCGGCATCCTTGAACAGGGCGCCGGTCTCAGGCGTCACCTCGATGTCCAGGGTGCGGGCCACCACCGGCGGCGACATCCAGACATGCCACTCGCGGTTCCGGTCCATGCGGTTCCAGAAGGCGGCCCGCTGCATCTGGTCTCCAAACTGGCCCGTGCCGTTGGGGAAGTGGGCGGGGACATAGAGGGGCGAGCCCACCATATTTGCCACCGCCGAGGCCGGCTCGAAGCTGAAGCTGACGTCCTGGTTGACCCCGAAGAAGGAGAAGTTCATCCGCAGGGGCACGATGACGGAACGAATGGTGGCTGGCCGGCCCGAGCGGGGCTGATTGCCCACCATGGTGAAGGGGTAGGTGGTGCCTCCGGTCTGGAAGGAGGAGGTGAAGTACGGGAACGAGCGGCCCTGGCTGGACTCCGGCCCGACGGTGGCCTTGTCCACCCCGCCCTTGGCCTTGTAGCCCAAGGTCTTCAGGTGGCCTTTCAGCTCCTGGTGGTCGGCGAAGGCATGCACGGGCTTGATGGGCCGAGGCTCCCTCGGCGCAGCCTGGGCGAGGGGGGAAGGAAGGATCAGGACGGCGGCCAGCAACAGATTTCGCAGGGTCATGGGCGGCTCCAGAGGTACGAATGATGTTGAGGAGTTATTGGTAGATTTAAGGCATTGACGCGAAAAATAATGTTTATGCTCCTCCCCTTCGTCCAGTCCTGTCCATTCCTTTTTCCGGGGGCACTTTCAGGGCGGCGTTCCGCCGTTTCTGGTACGCACCAAGGACGCACGGATGCTGCCGCCTCATCCTGACGTTTCCCAGGGCTGCACAAGCCTGGGTGCGGGACCTGATTGGAAATCGCCATTGCGCCTGATGGCCGAGCAAAGCCGATAATCGGGTTGACTTATGACCCGGGCCTGGAAACCCTTGGTACATTCCTTTATGAACAGCGGTACCCACTGTTATTAGCAAGGAGTGGTTCGATGCTTACTGCGCGGGTGCGGAATTGGGGCTTCCATGCCAATGATCTGCTCAAAGGGTCCCCCATCCGCAAGCACTGTGAGGATATCGATGCCCTCCTGGCCTCTGGGGCCGAGTCTCCCGAGCGCCTGGAAGCCATCCTGCGACACGCGGTGCAGACCACGCCCTTCTACGCCGACTGCCGCGGTTACGGATCCCTGCGGGACTTCCCGATCACCAGCAAGGCCACCGTCAAAGCCCAGCCGGATCGGTTCCTGTCGGAGTGCTTCCGGAACACCCGCCTGCACGTGATGCATACCAGCGGATCCACGGGCAACCCCCTGTCCATCTACCAGGACTGGGACAAGCGCCACCGGGTACTGGCGGAGATGATCTGCTTCGGCCGCCGCGCCGGCTACCACGTGGGAGACCGGTACGTCTTCACCCGGGTGTGGAACGAACACAACCGGAAATCCTGGCTGGGGGCCCTGAGGGAAAACGCGATCATGTTCGATATCTCGCTCCTGGACGAGAATCGCATGAGCGCCCTGGGGGACCTCCTGAGAAACGACCATCGGATCGGCTGCCTAATCGGCTATCCCTCCACCTTGGAAGCCCTGGCGAGGCACCTGGAGGCCCGGGGCGACAAGCCGGAGTCCTTCCACCTCCGCACGATCATCACGATCTCCGAACGTTTGCCAGAGGAGGTCCGGGCCGCCCTGCGGGCACGCCTGGGCTGCCCCGTAGTGGCCCGCTACTCCAATCAAGAAAATGGTGTCTTCGCCCAACAGTGCCCTGAGGGAGATGAGTTCCACCTCAACACGGCCAGCTTCGTCTTCGAGTTCCTCAAGCTTGATGAGGACAAGCCCGCCAGGCCTGACGAAGAGGCCCGCATGGTCGTGACAGACCTGTTCAACCGAGCCATGCCCCTGATCCGCTACGACACCGGCGACGTGGTCCTTCGCCAATCCTTCCCTACCTGTGGCTGGGAGACCCAGACCCTGGGAGATATCCGCGGCCGCCGGGAAGACCTCATCTATGACACCCGGGACCGCCTGGTTTCGCCGGCGACCGTGTCCATCCACCTGTGGGGCTTCACCCAGCTCAAACAATTCCAGTTCATCCAGGAAGGTCAGGGCACCTACCAGCTGGTGGTGAATGGGGCCAAGGGCCACTACCGGGATGAGGAGTTCGTGGAGAAGGCCCGGATTTTCCTGGGCGAGGACGCCAGGGTTGCCGTGGTGCACATGGACCCGATTCCGAGCCTGCCATCGGGCAAATACGCCCTAATCATCAGCCGCTACAAGCCTTCTGCATGAGCCCGAATGCCCTCGCTTCCGGCCGCGCCACCCATGGGGGCCATCTCGTTCGTCACAATCGAGGCGCGGCCGTTGGCCTCGGAAACAGCCTTGCGTGGCTGGTTGGGAACGACCCGGCCGCGCTGGGGGCGGGGCCAAACGGTCAATCGGTTGACTTGTGGCATGGGCTTGGGGACCCTTTGGCTGGGCGCTATGGGTCGGCCCGACCCAACTATCAGCAAGGACTGGATTGATGCTCACGGCACGGGTGCGGAATTGGGGCTTCTGGGCGAGTGATCTGCTTCAGGGCTCCCCCATCCGGAAGCACTGCGCGGATATCGAAACCAGGCTGGACTCAGGCATGCCATCCGCCGATCGGCTGGAGGAGCTGCTCCGGTACGCCGTGGAGCACGCAGCGTTCTACGCCGATTACCAGAATTTCACATCCCTGCAGGATTTCCCGGTCATCAACAAGGTCACCATCAAGACGCAGTACGATGCCTTCCGTTCGACCGGGTTTTCGGGCATCCGCCTGCACACCATGCGCACCAGCGGCTCGACGGGCACGCCCTTCGCCATTCTGCAGGATCCGGACAAGCGCCGTCGCGTCCTCGCCGAAATGATCTGTTTCGGACGCCGGGCGGGCTACCAGGTTGGAGATCGCTACGTCTTCACCCGGGTATGGAACGAGCACAACCGGAAATCCGGGTTGGTGGCCTTCCGCGAGAACGCGGTCATGTTCGACATCTCCTCCCTGGACGAGGAGCGCATGGAGTCCCTGCGCGCCCTCCTGCACCGTGGCCGGGATATCCAGTGCCTGTTGGGCTACCCCTCGACCTTCGGCCCCTTGATCCGGTACCTGGAAGAGCGGGGGGACGGGCCTGAGGCCTTTTCCCTGCGGTCCATCATCAGCATCTCTGAACGGCTCCCCCAGGATACCCGGGAGGCGCTGCGTTCCCGGTTCGGCTGCTCAGTGGTTTCGCGCTACTCCAACCAGGAGAACGGCGTCCTCGCCCAGCAGTGCCCCGATGAGGATGAGTTCCACCTCAACACGGCGAGCTATGTGTTTGAATTCCTCAAGCTGGATGAGGACCTTCCCGCCGATCCCGGTGAACAGGCCCGGATGGTCATCACGGATCTGTTCAACCGGGCCATGCCCTTGATCCGGTACGACACGGGGGATGTGGTGGTCAGGCAATCCTCCCCTTCCTGCGGATGGAGGACCGAGACCCTGAGTGAGGTGGAGGGCCGCAGGCTGGATTTCATCTACGACACCCAGGACCGCCTGCTTTCGCCAGTCGTCGTGTGCAATCACTTCTGGCCCTTCACCCGGTTGAAGCAGTTTCAGTTCGTCCAGGAAGCCAAGGGGCAGTATCAGATCATCCTGAATGGGGCCATCGGACAGTACGAAGACGCGCCCTTCGTTGAGCTGGCCAAGGGCTTCCTCGGGACGGATGCCTCGGTTTCCGTGGTGCATGTGGACCAGATCCCCCAACTCGCCTCCGGCAAGTTCATGGTGGTCGTCAGTCGCTATAGGCCCGCCCCGTGATCAAGCGGAACCCTCTCTCCTGCCCGGCCACCCCCAGGGCCACCCGTGCCTCGGCCACCGAAAACCCCGTGCCATGAAGGTCCTCTACCTCACCTTCGGCTTTCCCATGCCCACCGGGGACAGCGCTCCCCCCTCGGACCTCAAGCAGCTCATGGAAGAGTTCTGCCACCAGGGACACCAGGTGGACATCGTCACCATCGACGAGCGGAAGAACCATCGACCGACTCGGCTCACCCAGGAGGGTCCCTTTCAGGTGCTGAGGGTCCGCACGGGCAACATCTTTGATGTTGGCCTCTACGAAAAGGGGCTTGGTACCGTCACCATCCCTTGGCTCCTGAACCGAGCCATGACGCGGTTCCTTCCTGAACGCCGCTATGATCTGGTGCTGTACGTCGCCCCTCCGGTCACCTTCTCTCGAATTATCGATGGGTTGAAACGGCAGCAGCCATGGGTGAAGACTTACCTCATTCTCAAGGACATCTTCCCCCAGAACGCTCGTGATCTCGGGATGATCCGGAACCCGCTGCTGTTCGCCTACTTCAGGCGCCAGGAGCAGCGGCTCTACTCGGTCTCGGACATGATCGGTTGCATGTCCCCGGCCAACGTGGCGCATCTGCGCGAGCACAATCCGGCGATTCCCGCCGCCCGGCTGGAGGTGCTGCCCAACACCCGTACCCCCGGCCCAGATGAAGGGCTGTTGCCCCCGGGCCCCCTCCGCCGCAAATACGGGATTCCCGAAAACGCCGTGGTCGCCCTCTACGGTGGCAACTTGGGCGTTCCCCAAGGTCTGGACTTCCTGCTGAAGGTCTTCGAGGCCAACCGTCACCGGACAGACCTCCACTTCCTGGTAGTGGGAAGGGGTACTGAGCGCCAACGGTTGGCGGAGGCCATTGCCACGCAAAGGCTGACCCATGTGACCCTGCTGTCCGAGCTCCCAAGGTTGGACTACGAAGCCCTGGCACGGGAATGTGATATCGGCCTGATCTGCCTAGATCCGCGGTTCACCATCCCCAATTTCCCCTCCCGGGTGCTCTCCTACTTTGAGATCCGGATGCCAGTCCTGGCGGCCCTGGACCGCGCCACGGACTTTGGCGCCATGCTCGATCAGGCCCAGGCTGGGCTTTGGTGCCTGGCCGGGGATCTGGCCACCTTCCAGGAACATTTGGACCGGCTGGCCTCGGATCCGCCGTTGCGCGCCCGCCTGGGCAGGGCCGGCCGCCGCTACCTGGAAGCTCAGTTCACCTCGCGCCAGGCCTATGAAATAATCTCTCGAAACTTCACATCTGAACCTCTCCTTCCACCTGATAAGGTAGCTAGAATTCGTCATTGACCACCTAGCCATCTTGTCCGGAGGAACACCGTGTGCATCCGATCCTTCCTTGGTACCGCCATTCTCGTGGCTTCCCTGCTCGGGCTGGCCGGTTGTGGTGGTGGGGGCGGCTCTACCCCCCCAGCACCCACTCCGACCTACACCGTCTCCGGCAGCGCGGGCGTGGCTAGTGCGCTGATCACCTACACCGGCGGGACGACCACGGCTTCGTCAGCCGGCACCTTCAGCTTCACGGTGACCTCCGGCGCCTCCGGCACCATCACGCCCACCCTGACGGGCTATTCCTTCGCCCCCGTCAGCCGAACCTACACGAGCGTCACCAGCGATCAGCCGGGGCAGAACTTCACCGCCACGGCCATCACCTACACCATCTCGGGCGCCCTGGGCGCCACCGGCGCTGGCGCGACCCTCTCCTACACGGATGGCACCGCCAAGACGGCCACCGCCGATGGCTCCGGTAACTACAGCTTCGCGGTGTCCTACAACTGGTCCGGAACGGTAACGCCCACCAAGACCGGCTTCACCTTCAGCCCCGCCAACAAGGCCTTCAGCAATGTCCTGGCCGACCAGGTGCAGAACTTCACGGCTACGGCCAGCACCTTCACCATCTCGGGCGCCGCTGGCGCAGGGACGACCCTCTCCTACACGGATGGCTCCGCCAAGACGGCCACCGCCGATGGCTCCGGCAACTACAGCTTCGCGGTCTCCTACAGCTGGTCCGGCACGGTGACGCCTACCAAGACCGGCTTCACCTTCAGCCCCGCCAGTCAGGCCTTCACCAATGTCCTGGCCAACCAGGTGCAGAACTTTACGCCCACGGCCATCATCCCCATCATCTCGGGCGCCGCTGGCGC
Source organism: Holophagaceae bacterium (assembly GCA_025363715.1). GTDB lineage: Bacteria > Acidobacteriota > Holophagae > Holophagales > Holophagaceae > Geothrix. The sequence goes on from JANYLR010000011.1 coordinate 26,601, forward strand.
AGGGACGACCCTCTCCTACACGGATGGCTCCGCCAAGACGGCCACCGCCGATGGCTCCGGTAACTACAGCTTCACGGTGTCCTACAACTGGTCGGCCAGGACATTGGTGAAGGCCTGACTGGCGGGGCTGAAGGTGAAGCCGGTCTTGGTAGGCGTCACCGTGCCGGACCAGCTGTAGG
>JANYLR010000059.1 GCA_025363715.1 Holophagaceae bacterium
GGGCGCCACCCAAGCGAGACAAGGAAAGCGACGAAGGCAATAGCGGCACTATTGGCGAGGAGCTTGACGTAGTATCGCGCCGGGCGCCGCCCCTTGCCCTCAGGGACGGGGCCAGCCGCACGCCCAGCTGCGTTAGCGGCCTTGAACGATGAACCGCATCGCCCTGCGGCCACTGCCTTGCTGGATCACGCGGCTGGCCGACGTCGCGGCCCACATCCACGTTGAAAACAGACCCTAGCGTTGGTTCAGTGGGTGATCAGATGGGAAGGTGCGGCCGAGTAAGATTGCGATGCCCGGTGTCGGTCACCAGCAGGTTGTCCTCGATCCTGATGCCGCCACAGGGGGTCAGCTCGTCGATGAGCTGCCAGTTGAACATCGCGCTCTGGCCATTCTCCCGGAAGGGCCGCAGCAGCATGGGGATGAAGTAGAGGCCTGGTTCCACAGTGAACACCTGCTGGGCCTCGATGGTCCGGGTGGTGCGCAGGGTGGGGTGCTGCGGGGGCGGGGGCGCGGGCGTGCCATCCGCCGCGCCCTGGCGTCCCGCCACATCGTGCACCTGGATGCCCAGGTGGTGGCCCAGGCCATGGGGGAAGAAGGGGCGGCTCAACCCCTTTTCCACCGCCTCTTCAGGGTCGACACGCAGGATGCCTGCTTCCTTCAGTAGGCCAGCGATGAGCAGGTGCCCCTGGTGGTGGAGGTCGCCATAGGGAAGGCCTGGCTTCACCAGATCGCAGAGCCGCAGCTCGATCCGCTCCATGCCGGCGATGAGCGCCGCGAAGCGGGTGTCGCAGCGGGGCGCGGCCAGGGTGCGGGTGATGTCGGCGGCATAGCCCCGCACCTGGGCGCCCGCATCGATGAGCAGAACCGCGCCGTGCTTCACCTTGCGCTTGCCCTCGTAGTGGAGTGTCGCGCCCTTCTCATCCAGGGCCACGATGCTGCCGTAGGGCATCTCGTGATCCACGATGCCGGCGGCCTGGATGTAGGCGTGGTGGATCTCCAGCTCGCTGGCCCCGCCCAGGAAGGCGGTCCGGGCGGCCTGGTGGCCCCGGGCGGCAATCTCCGTGGCTTCCTCGATGCATTGCACTTCGTAGGCGGACTTGGTGGTCCGGTGCCAATCGAGGTGGGCGGTGAGCAGGGCGGGATTCAGCTCGAGCCCCGCGGCCTCGGCCCGGTCGGTCTCGTTGCCGATGTACGCGGCTCGGCCCAGGGGGCCCAGGCGCTTCCAGGCGTCTTCCACCGTTCCGACCTCTTCGAGCTCGAACTCTGAGGCCCAGAAGGGATTTCCCAGGGGCGCCTGCTCGTACCAGAAATCCTCGGGGGCATACCGGATCAAGTGTGGGCGCTGGCCGGGCCGCAGGATCAGCGCATGGTGGGGGCCCGCCAGAGGACACCAGTGGGCGAAGTGGGGCGTGGGGTGGAAGGGCGCATCCTGGTCGTCGGCGAAGTGGGTGTAGACCCGGCCGCTGGAGATGACCAGCGCGTCAAAGCCGGTCTGGGTCAGGGCCTCAGCCGTGGTGCGCTGGCGGTCAGCGATGTGAAGGTGGAAGCGGGCGGAGAGGTCGGTCATGGGGTTTCCGTTGGAAGGAGCAGGTGTCGGTGGTTGACGGGTTACAGGAATCGGAGGGGCTTCTCTTTGGGTGCGAACCCATGGCGAACGGCCTTCTCGAAGAAGAGGGCCAGGCTTTCCCGCTCGGCCTCGCCGAAGGTGTAGCTGATGTTTTCGGTCAGGTACTCCTGCAGCTCGATCTTGGTCCAGCCGATGGTGCGCCGGGCCTCCTCCACGATGGCGGGGAGCTGGGCCATGCCGATCTCCAGGCTCCTGTGGAAGAAGGGGGCGACCCCGCCGGGCACGGGCAGCTCCGGGGCATCCTGTCGGATGAGCCAGAGGGCGAAGACGAAGGGAAGGCCGGTCCAGCTGTGCCACTCTTCGGCAAGGTCCAGGACGAAGAGTCCCTGCCGCGGCGCGCGCATGGCCGCGTCACCGATCATCAGGGCCGCGTCGTTGGTCTCCAGCATCAGGGGCAGGTCCGGTGGTAGGTCCTGGACCAAGGGACTGATGCCATACCGCTCACGCAACAGCAGCTGGGCCAGCACCACGCTGGTGCGGCTGGAGGTATCGAGCGCCAGGCTGCGGATCTGCTCGGGGGGCACCTTGGACAGGATGACGACGCTGCGGACGCGCTTGGGTGAGGCGATGCAGAGGCCGGGCACGATGAGCAGGTTGGGGATCCGGAGGTACTCAATGGAGCTGACGATGCCCGCATCCACCTCCCCGTCCCGCAGGCGATCGGCGCAGGCCGAGGGGTAGTGGAACTTCAGGTGGAAGTGCTCCCAGCCCAGACCGTGCTTGAATCCATGGTTGAGGGGTGCGGCGTTGAGGTAGTCGATGATGGACAGGCGGAAGGGTGAAGAAACCATGGCATCAGTATGCGATGATTCCGGAATGATCCTCTGGCACTACGAGCTGAACACTCTGATGGGTCCGATGAGGGCGGCCTTTGATGGCCGGGGCCGGCTGCTGGAACTGGTGCTGGAAGGCTTTGATCCCCGCAAAACCAGTCCACTGCCGCCCAAAGAGCAGCGGGAGTCCAAGCGCTTTCTCGACCGCCAAATCGAAGCCTATCTGGCGGGCACGCTTCGTACCTTCACGGTACCACTGGATCCCCAGGGCAAACTCACGGATCAGCGGATCTGGGAGACGGTCCGCACCATTCCCTATGGCCAGTCCCGTCTGCCCTCCGAACTCGCCGCTTGGCTGGGGATTGATGGGGAAGTCATCGTGATGGCTTGTGCCGCCAATCCCATCGCCCTACTCATTCCAGCCCATCGGGTGATCCTGCCTGGGGAGGGGCCCCTGCCGAAGGCCTTGCGCGAGCTCGAATCCGGCCATGGCTGGAAGAAGCCATGACGGGCCCGTCGCTCAGGGCGACCATCCAGCACGCCATTGATCCCAAAAAACCGCGATTCTGACATGCTTGGTTCCATGCCTGACGCCTTTCATCCGATCGTCACACCTCTGGGGGACCTGGGCGCTGTGTTTGATGACGACGGAAAGCTGGTCCGACTCATCAGATTCCATGGGGTTTCCCCCCCAAAGCCCGAAGGACCCATTCCGAAGAGCCTCCCCTTCCTGAAACGCCAGCTGGAGGCCTACTTCTCGGGCAACCTCCGCGACTTCAATATCCCCCTGGTCGCCGAAGGGACCGAGTTCCAGCGCCGCGTCTGGAAGGAGCTCCAGAAGATTCCCTATGGGCTGGCCATTTCCTATCTGGAATTGGCCCGCCGCCTGGGGGACGAAAAATGCATCCGCGCGGCGGCCCGGGCCAATGGTGCGAACCCCATCTCCATTCTGATCCCATGCCATCGCGTGATCGGCTCGGACGGCTCCCTGGTGGGTTACGGAGGCGGACTGGACATGAAGGAATTCCTGCTGCGTCTGGAGGGCGTGCTGCCGAAAGCCCCGCCCCAACCGAGGCTGCCACTCACCTGGGATTGAAAGAAATCGATTCATCCGGAATTCGAGGATGAATGAAGACTTCCGGCGACGGCTATCGGAGGACAAGGCCCTCCTGGCCCCCTAGCATGGGTGCATGCGCTGGACGAAGGAACAACTCTATGAACGGATCCTGGCCAAGGACGCGTCCTTCGATGGCCGGGTCATCACGGGTGTCCTCACCACCGGCATCTACTGTCTGCCCTCCTGCCCAGCGCGCAAACCCCTGATCGAGAATGTGCGGTTCTTCCCGGACGAAGCTGCGGCGCAGTCGTCGGGCTTGCGGCCCTGCAAGCGGTGCCGGCCCGATGCCTTCTACCGGGGCGATGATGCGGATCTCGCCCGGCTGGAAGGGGCCATGGCCCAGGCCATCGCCCAGCCCGCGGCCTTTCCCGAAGTGGAGGCCCTGGCGGAAGCGGCGGCTGTCGGCGTCACCAAGCTGAAGGATCTGTTCCGCGACCATGCCCACCAGCAGCCGGCGGCCTTCCTTCAACGGATCCGCATCGAGGTCGCCTGTGCCCGCCTGGCCGCAGGGCAGGGGGACCTGTCGGACTTGGCCTTCACCTCTGGGTACGAAAGTGCATCCGGCTTCCACGAGGCCTTCCGGCGCCAGACCGGCCTCAGCCCCGGCGCCTACCGGACCCTGCTGACCACGGCTTCCTTTTCCCTGCCCATGCCGGAGCGGCTCCGCGTGGGGGATGTGCTGGCCTTCCATGGCCGGGATGGTCTGAGCCTCTCCGAGCGGGTGGATGGAGCCTGTTTGAAGAAGGCCTTCCTGTGTGAAGGCCTGGCCTCGGTGTTGTCCATGACCTTCGGGAATCATTCGATCACTGTTTCACTCTCGGGAAAATCCGGACCCAAAGCCATGGGCGCAGCCCATGGTGCAGCCCTCAGGCTCCTGGGCTGGCATGGCGATCCATCCGCTTTCGAACAGGCCCATCCGGACCTAACCCGGGGCCGGGAAGGCCTGCGGGTGCTGCTGACCCTGGACCCCTTCGAGGCTTTGGTCTGGGCTATCCTGGGCCAGCAGGTGAACTTGGCCTTCGCCTATGCTCTGCGTCGCGACCTGATCAGATTGGTTGGGGTGCCAACGTCAGAAGGCCTCATCGCCCATCCGGATGCTGCCCGAATCGCCACGCTGGAGGTTTCGGACCTGCAGGCGCTCCGGTTCTCCCGGAGAAAGGCCGAATACCTGCTCCACGCCGCCACGGAAGTGGCCTCGGGGCGATTGATGCTGGAGGACCTGATCACCGCCACCAGCGCCTCCCGCCGCCTGCTCGCCCTGCGGGGTTGCGGCCCCTGGACTGCGCAGTACGTGCTCATGCGGGGGCTGGGTTTTCGCGATGGCGTTCCCGTGGGGGACGCGGGCCTCACCCTGGCCCTGCAGCGGTGGTTCGGCCTCGATGCCCGGCCGGATGGCCCCGAAACCCTGCGCCTCATGACGCCCTTCGCCCCCCACCGCAGCCTGGCGACCTTCCACCTCTGGGCCAGCCTGAAAGGAATCCCCGCATGAGTCCCATCCATCCGATCGATACCACCGTCGGCCCTGTGCAGGCGGCCTTTGACGGCGACGGTGAAGTCCTCTACCTGGGCTTTTCCGATCACGAATTCCGCACGCCCCTGCTGGCGAAATTGGCTCGTCTGGAACCCGTGCTGCGACCCGACCCGAAGGTAGTGAGCCGCCTGCAGGAGCAGCTGGAGGACTACGCTGCCGGGCGTCGCCGATCCTTCGATATCCCCATCCGCCTCCATGGCAGCCCTTTCGAACAAAGGGTCTGGCAGGCCCTGCAGGCCATCCCCTTCGGCGAGACCCGCAGCTACGGGCAGTTGGCCGCGACCCTGGGCGATCCCAACCTGAGCCGGGCCGTGGGCCGGGCCAATGGGGCCAATCCCATCTCGATTCTGGTGCCCTGCCACCGCGTGATCGGCGGCAACGGTTCCCTTACAGGCTATGCGGGCGGCCTGGCCATGAAGGAGCGGCTGCTGAGGCTGGAGGGCGCCTTAAGATCTTGACCCGCGCCCGTCTCAGGCTGAAAAGACCACCACGAATGACACGAATACGCCCTGCAGGCGCAGGAAGAACACGAAGAGAGGCGCACGGCGGACCAGGGTCGGCAAACTTGAACCGACCTTAGTGTTCTGGTTCTATTTTCTTCGTGTCATTCGTGGTGATCTTGAAATCTCAGGATCAGACCTGCCGCTCGGAGGGAACCTTGACCGCCCGCAGCGGACCGCGTTCCAGCTCCAGCCGGGTTTCCTTCGTCGCCCCGAAGGCACGCTTCAGGACAGCCACCCCGAGATCCATGTCCACGCCCCCGCAGGTGAAGAAATCCACCGCGGCGAACCCATGCTCGGGCCAGGTGTGGATGGCTAGGTGGCTTTCGGCGATGATCACGGCGCCGCTGACCCCCTGGGGGCTGAAGTGGTGGAAGCTGTGGGTGACGACCGTGGCGCCGGAGGCTTCGGCGGCCTGGAGCATGGCGGAGGTGACCCGCGCCAGATCCGCCAGGGCCAAGGGATCACAGCCTTCGAATTCGACCAGGAGATGGTGTCCCAGGGCTGTCACGGTCGCCTCGTCAGCAAGGCCACACATTCCACGTGGGTGGTGAGGGGGAAGAGATCGAGCACGGCCAGCTGTTCCAGGTTCCAGGTACCGGCGAGTCGCTTCAGATCCCGGCAGAAGGCGGCGCCATCACAGCCCACCAGCACCAGGGTGCGGGCCCCGGCGCCCAGAAGCCGGTCGCAGAGGGCCGGCTCCAGACCCGCGCGGGGTGGGTCCAGCAGGATGAGGTCGCCTGCGTCGCCAAGGCCTTCGGGCACCCAGGCGGCGACGTCTGCCACCAGGCACTCGGAAGGGAGTCCGGCGGCCTCCAGATTGCGGCGGGCCCAGGCCACAGCAGCTTCGCCGGACTCCACCAAGATCCGATGCTTGAAACGATCGCCCAGCATGGCTGAGAACAGACCCACGCCGCCGTAAAGGTCGAACAGGGTGTCGCCCTTCAGATCCCAGGAGCGCAGCAGGCCTCCGAAGGCTTCTGCGGCCCAGGGCGGACTGACCTGGAAGAAGGCCCCGGACTCGTGGAGCAGCGTGACTTCCCCAAGGCGATGGCGGATGGGCTCGGCGTTCCGGTGCCAGCCATCGGGTTCGAGCAGCCAGGTGCGCCCGCGCTCATCCGTGGCCCACACGGTCTGGGCCGGCGTGCCGGTGGACAGCTCCCAGCGGCCGGGGCGGAAGGGCAGGGCCTGGCCCGTCAGGGCCTCGTGGAGCCTGGGAATGGCCTCGGACAGGGGATCGGTGGCGGCGGGGCAGGCCGAGATGGGCACCAGGACATGACTGTGCCGCTGGAAGTAGCCCAGGGCCGTGCCATCCCAGTGGAGTTGGATCCGGTGGCGGCGGGCTTCCTCCGGGGCGGGATGCCAGGCCCAGGGCACGTTCTCGCCCAGCTGGCGGCGCAGGAGGTCCGCCACCATCTGGCGTTTTAAGTCTGAGGTGTGGCGCCCGGCTTCCCACAGCTCGCAACCGCCGCAGACCTCGGCCACAGGGCAGGCGGCCGGGATCCGCCGCAGATCGCGGCTGATCCAGCGGATGACGCGGCCCTCGCCATGGCGGGCCCTCCAGATGACCTGGGCCTCCACGACCTCGCCCGGGAAGAGGGCGAGGGGGGCCTCCAGCAGCAGCAGGCGGCCATCTTCGGAGTGGCCCACGCCCTTGCCGCCCCAAGCCAGCCGCTCGATGGGGCCCCGCCAGCTTTCCTTCGGGGAAGGGGAATTCCGATATGCTGGCCGTAACTTCCTGTCCCCGGAACCTGAATCGATCTTCCTGGAGCCTGATTCCGCCTTGCGTTTCACTGTTGCCGTCCCCCCCGAAAACCGTAACACCCTCCTAGACCGGGTGACCGGGGAGATGCGTCAGGCACTGGTCTTTGTGGATGGGTCCCCGGCGGACGTGGTCCTGGGGATCCCGGGGGAAGGCGTGTTCGCGGGGTGTCCGACCTGGCCCGGGAGCGACGCGGCCCTAGCCCTGATGAAGGCCGGCTGGGAACGGGCCAAGGATCGGCGCTCCATGGAGCGGCTCCACGAGGTGGGCCGGGCCCTGGTGTCCGAACAGAACCTGGACCGCCTGCTGGACCTGATCCTCACCAAGGCCCGGGAGCTGCTCAAGGCCGAAGCCGGATCCATCTACCTGCTCACCGGAGAAGGGGAGCGCCGGGAACTGCTCTTTGCCCACACCCAGAATGCCAAGGTGCGGTTGCCCTTCCACCGCATCGCCATGCCCGTCTCCGACAAGACTCTGGCCGGCTTCGTGGCCCTCAGCCGGGAGAGCCTCAACATCCACGATGTCTACCGGATCCCCGAGGAGGCGCCCTATCGGTTCAACGACAGCTTCGACCGCCAGGCGGGCTATCGAACGGCCTCCGTGCTGGTGGTGCCCATGCAGGATACGGAAGGCCAGGTGCTGGGCATCCTGCAGCTGCTGAACCGGCTGGATGAGGAATCCGGTGGCGGCGGGGTTTTTTCCGCCGAGGACCAGAACCTGGCCCAGAGCCTCGCGGGGCAGGCGGCGGTGGCCGTGAAGAATGCCCAGCTGCGCCTGGAGATCGAACAGCTGTTCGAAGGCTTCGTGGCCGCCTCGGTGACGGCCATCGAGGCCCGGGACCCCGTGACCAGCGGTCATTCTGGGCGGGTGGCCGACCTGACCGTGGGACTGGCGGAAGTGGTCAATGCCACGCCGAACGGCACCTATGGCGATCTGGTCTTCACCGACCGGCAGCTGCGCGAGCTGCGCTACGCGAGCCTGCTCCATGATTTCGGCAAGGTCGGCGTGCGCGAGCAGGTGCTGGTCAAGGCCAAGAAACTCGACCCGAGCCAGCTGGAGCTCATCTTCCAGCGTCTCCGGCAACGGGGGCTGGAGGAAGCCCTGGACCTGCTAGCCCAGGCCTGGCGGGGCGGGGAACGGTTCGAACCGACCCGCTGGGAGGCGGTCCTGAAGGATCGCCGGTTGGAGACCGAGCAGCTCATGCAGCTGGTGCGCCAAAGCAACGAACCCACCATCCTGTCCCAGGAGGTGGCCGATGGCCTGGGCCTGCTGGAGGGTCTCCACTTCGGACACTGGACGGGCGAACGGCGGGAAGTGGTGGAGCCGGAATCCCTGGCCAGCCTCCGGATCCGCAAAGGCAGCCTATCGGAAACGGAACGACTGGAAATCGAAAGCCATGTCAGCCACACCTTTCGCTTCCTGGAGCGCATCCCCTGGACCCGGGATCTGGCGGGTGTGCCGGAGATCGCCTACGCCCACCATGAGCGGCTCAGCGGTCGGGGCTACCCCCGCCAGCTGGGCGCCAAGGAAATCCCGGTCCAAAGCCGGGCCATGGCCATCGCCGACGTGTTCGATGCCCTGACCGCCCGGGACCGCCCCTACAAAAGCGCCGTGCCCCTGGAGCGCAGCCTGTCCATCCTCCAGGAGGAGGCCCGCGAGGGGGCCCTGGACCGTTCCCTGCTGGATCTGTTCATCGAGGCCCGGGTTTTCGAGCGCACCACGCCGAAGTCTTCTTAGCGGCCCAGGCTGGAGGTCAGAGCCGGGAGGGGTTAGGCTAGAGGATTGGAGTTCCCATGCCTGAACGCGAGCCACGCACCATCGACCTGCAGGGGATCATGGACCTCCTGCCCCACCGTTATCCGATCCTGTTGGTGGATCGGATTCTGGACTTCGAACCCAAGGAATGGATCCGGGGCTTGAAGAACATCAGCTTCAGCGAGGCGGTGTTCCAGGGACATTTTCCCAGCCGGCCCGTCTTCCCGGGCGTCTATATCGTCGAGGCCATGGCCCAGACCGGTGGATGCCTGCTGATGAGGGAGTTCGAGGACCGGGCGCGGAAAGTGATCTATTTCATGGGCATCGATGGCGTCAAGTTCCGTAAGCCGGTACTGCCGGGGGACCAGCTGGTGATGGAAGTAAAGGTGCTTCAATTCAAGGGCCGCATCTGCAAGATGCGGGGCGAAGCCTTCGTGGATGGCCAGAAGGTCGCCGAGGCCGAGTTCATGTCCATGCTGATGGATCTGGCGGAGGGTGAAGCCAAATGAGCGTGCAGATCCATCCCAGCAGTGTGGTGAGCCCTGAGGCCCGGCTGGGCGAGGGCGTCGTGGTGGGACCCTTCTGCGTCATCGAAGGCAGCTCGGTGATCGGCGCGCGCACCCTGCTGCGCAGCCATGTGGTCATCGGTCCCCACACCGAGCTTGGCGAGGACAACGACATCTATCCCCACGCCACCCTCGGCATGGGCCCCCAGGACCTGAAGTTCAAGGGGGCGCCCACCCGCCTGCAGGTGGGCCACCGGAATGTGATCCGGGAAGGCTGCACCCTTCACCGGGGTACTGAGGGCGGCGGCGGGCTGACCACCCTGGCCGATGACAACTTCCTCATGACCGGCTCCCATATCGCCCATGATTGCCATGTGGGCAGCAAGAACATCTTCGCCAACTGCGCCACCCTGGCCGGTCATGTCGAGGTGGGCGACGGCTGCAACATCGGCGCCTTCTCCGCGGTTCACCAGTTTTGCCGGGTGGGCCACCACGCCTTCATGGGCGGCTTCACCGTGGCCACCCAGGATGTGATGCCCTTCATGAAGACCGTGGGCGCCCGGGATACCAAGAGCTATGGCGTGAACACCATCGGCCTCCAGCGCAAAGGGTTCCCAGTGGAGGTGGTCGAGGGTTTGAAGAAGGCCCACCGACTGCTGTTCCATGCCGGTCTGCTGCGGGAAGAAGCCATGGCCCAGGCCGAAAAGGAAGTGGGTCATATCGCCGAGGTCGCCTACCTCCTGAAGTTCATCCGCGAAGCCAAGCGGGGCGTGCATCGTGGCTGAACGCCGCCATGCCACCTTGGCCATCATCGGTCTTCCCAACGCCGGCAAGTCCACCCTGCTGAATGCCCTGCTCGGGCAGAAGCTGGCGGCCACCAGCCAGATTCCCCAGACCACCCGGACCCGCGTCCTGGGCGTGGTGGACCGGGGGGATGTGCAGCTGGCCTTCCTCGACACGCCCGGCATCCACCTGCCCAAACACGCCCTCAACGAACGCATGATGGCTCACGTGGAGCAGGCCCTGGAGGAAGCCGATCTGCTGCTGTGGGTGGTGGACGCGGATGACTACCTGGGCACCGGGGAACATGCCCTGGCCAAGCGCCTGCGCAAGTTGGGCCGGCCCACCTATCTGCTGTTGAACAAGGTCGACTTGCTGTCCAAGGGGCGGCTCCTCGAAAAGATCGCCACCTACAAGGATCTGCTTCCCTTCCAGGAGATCGTCCCCATCAGCGCCAAGATGGGCCTGAACCTGGATCCGCTCTGGACCATCCTGGAGCGCGATGCGGCGTTGCCCGGCTGGCTGCACGAGGAGGAGATCTTCACGGACCAGACCGAGCGGTCCCTGGCCTCGGAGTTCATCCGGGAAAAGGTACTCCGCAAGACCCGCGAGGAGGTTCCCCACGGCGTGGCAGTCTTCATCGAGCAATGGATGGAAGCTGGACACGAAGAGTATCCGGAGGACATGGGCCCGGATGGTGTCTTCATCGCCGCCCAGATCCTGGTGGATCGCGATGGCCATCGCAAGATCCTCCTCGGCAGCGGCGGCGAGATGATCAAGGACATCCGTCAGAGCGCCCAGCGGGAACTGAAGAAGCTGCTCCAGCGTCCCGTGCGTCTGGAGCTGTTCGTGAAAGTGGACGAAGGGTGGCGGGATCGCCCGGAGCGTCTGGACCGGCTGGAACTCTGATCCTGCCCCCCTCACCCGTTCGACTTGCCAGGACCACTGGGTCGAGTGGGCATGGCTCTGCCATCGGAGTTAGCGGAGGGTTGCCTCGGCCCAGATCCCATTCACAGATTCATACGGGACCCGTGTCATCCGATGGTGCCTAGTCGAGGAGCCATCGAAAAATGCAGGAATTTTACCCATTGGGCCCTAGACTTATACTGCTCGGCACCAGGCATTCTCTGCATCAGTCGACAGGAAACTGAACATGGAAGTACCAGTGAGGACGACCACCAAGCCTGCCCTCCGCCAGTTCGGCAACCGCGTCTTCCGGGAAGCTGGAAAGCAGTTGATGGATGGTCTGCTGGCGGCGATTGCCTGGTTCATCGTCGAAGTCCTTTGGGTGGGAGCCGCCTGGCATCTGAATGGGGCGGCCATCTGGGTTCTGATCTCCCTGACCGTGGGCGGACTCTACCAGTTGACCCGGCCTGTCTACCAGAGGACGGACCTCCGAGATTCCATGCGTCTGGGCATGGCCACGCTTACCCTCACCTGTTGTTCGGTGGCCCTGCGGTGGCTGGTGGTGCCCCTGGATCTGGCACCCCAAATTTCAAGCATCGCCGTTGGGGCCAGCATCCTCACAGGCGTGTTCTGGGGAACTCTTCGGATTGGATACCGTTGGTGGTGCGAGACCTATCCCCGGCAGATGGCCCACCAAGTGAAGATCGTCCAGCGGAAGAACCGAACCCTGATCGTGGGTGCCGGTCACGCTGGAGCCATGGTCCTGCAGGAACTGCTGCGCCATGCGGAACTGGGTTTCTACGTGGTCGGCTTTATCGATGATGATGCCTCCATCCACGGGGCCCAGGTCCATGGGATACCTGTTCTGGGGGGAATCGCCCACATCAAGGACGTGGTCCGCAAGCACAACGTGACCCATGCCATCCTGGCCATTCCCAGCGCCCCTGGTCAGGTGGTCCGAAAGGTCAACGCGAGCCTCCAGGCCCTCCGGGTGCAGATCAAGACCGTCCCAGGGCTGTTCAACCTGCTAGGCACCCAGGTCTGGAAGCCCGTCATGCGGGATGTGTCGATCGAGGACATTCTCCAGCGGGAGCCCGTCCGCCTCGACAGTTCGGCCCTGTTCAAGGCGGTCGGGGATTCGGTGGTGCTCATCACTGGGGCAGGGGGCTCCATCGGCAGCGAACTGGCCCGCCAGATCGCCACCTTCAAACCCAAGCACATGGTGCTGCTGGGCCGAGGCGAGAACAGCCTCTGGATGATCCAGCGGGAGTTCCAGCGCCTGTTCCCAGAGCAGGCCTTCTCCCTGGAACTGATGGACATTCGGAAGCGGGCCGGCCTGCGGGAGGTTTTCCAGCTCTACCGCCCCGATATCGTGATGCATGCGGCCGCCCACAAACATGTCCCCTTCCTTGAGACCCACCCCTCTGAAGCCGTCCTCAACAACATCTTCGGCACCATGAACGTGGTGGAGGCCGCCCTGGACTGTGGTACCCGGACCCTTGTCAACATCTCCACGGACAAGGCCGTCAATCCCACGAATGTCCTCGGTGCCACCAAACGCATCGCGGAATGCATTGTCCTGGAGGCCTCCAAGAAAACGCAGGCCGGGTCGCGCTTCGTCAGTGTCCGGTTTGGCAACGTACTGGGGAGTCGAGGCAGCGTCGTTCCCATTTTCAGGGAGCAGATCGAGCGAGGGGGCCCGATCACCGTGACTCACCCCGATATGACCCGCTATTTCATGACCATCCCCGAGGCCAGTCAGCTGGTACTCCAGGCTGGCCTCCTGGGGGACACCGGCAAAGTCTATGTGCTCGACATGGGTGAGGCGGTGAAGATCGCGGACCTGGCTTCAGAAATGGCCAGGCTTTCAGGGCTCACTCCCGGCCGGGATATCGAAGTCCAGTTCACGGGGCTGCGACCGGGGGAGAAGCTCTATGAAGAACTCTTTATGGATAAGGAACGCTCCATCACCCGGTTGCACTCGAAGGTCTTCGAAACAAACCCCCAGGGCATTCCGTCCGAACGGCTGTTCGATGGGCTTGAGGGCTTCCGGAAGGCAGTCCGCCTCTCCTATGCCCAGCGGCAGCCTGAAATCGTCCGGCTCCTGCAGTGGCTGGTCCCGACCTATACCCCCTCCATCCTGGGTGTGGGCCGCTACGGTGGGTTTGCCTGGAATCGCCGGAAAGTGACCCGCCCCTTGTCCCCGGAGGCCCCCTGCCGGCGGAAGAACCCGCCACCCAAGGATGCCACCGCGCCCTGGCTGGTCGTGAACAAGACGAAGATCTAGGCCGCTGACCTAGATCGACAGATCGGTCGCGCGGTGATCGGCATCGAGGGGAGAAAGCCCCGCCGTGCCCGTGACGGACGTGTACTGCCCCCGATCCGGATCAAAGGCGAAGACTTCGCCCGTCTCGATCTTGTACACCCAGGCATGCAGGTGCAGCATGCCATTGGCCATGGCCTTGGCCACGGAGGGGTGGCGCCGCAGGTTATCCAATTGCACCAGGACGTTCTCCTCGACGGTGGCATGGAGCAGGTCGTGCCCCTTCAAGTGGCCGTAGCTTTCCCAAATGATGCGCTCCGTGGCGCGGGCGTGGGCCAGCCAGGCCCGGCTGGCGGGCAGTTCGTTGAGCTGCTCAGGCTCGAGCAGGGCCCGCATGGCGCCGCAATTGGAGTGGCCGCAGACGATGATGTCCTTTACCTGCAGGCTGGCCACGGCGAATTCAATGCCGGCGGCCATGCCCCCCATGCTTTCGTAGGGCGGCACGAGATTGCCCACGTTACGCAGGATGAAGAGCTCCCCGGGCTGGGTCTGGGTGATGAGGTTGGGGCTGATCCTGGAATCGGAACAGGTGATGAACAGGGTTTCAGGCGCCTGATCATGGCGATCCAGCCGCTCGAAGAGTTCCTTGTGGGAACTGAAGATCTGGGTCTGGAACTGATGGATGCCCTGAACGAGTCTCTGCATTCCACCAGTCTACCTGAGGTCAAAGGCTCAGGTTGGCCAGGTGTTCTTCGGGAGTGATTGGTGTGTTGGGCTCGTCGTGGATGATCTTGCCATCCCGCAACTTCACGATGCGATGCGCATGGCGGGCGATGTCCTCTTCGTGGGTGACCAGGATGATGGTGTTGCCCTTCTGATAGAGCTCCTCGAAGAGGGCCATGATCTCGATGCTGGTCTTGGAATCCAGGGCGCCCGTGGGTTCGTCGGCGAGGAGAATGGAGGGCTCATTCACCAGGGCCCGGGCGATGGCCACACGCTGCCTCTGGCCTCCGGAAAGCTGGTTGGGCATGTGGTCACTGCGGGTGCCGAGCCCCACGTTTTCCAGAGCCTTCTGGGCCATCTGGTGCCTTTCCACAGGCTTCTTGCCGGCATAGATCAGGGGCAGTTCCACGTTCTGAAGCGACGTGGTCCGGGCCAGCAGGTTGAAGGTCTGGAAGACGAAGCCGATCTCCTCATTGCGGATCTTGGCCAGGTCATCATCCGTCATGGCGGAAGCCAGTTTGCCGTTCAGCTCGTAGGTGCCGTCTGTGGGCGTATCCAGGCACCCTATGACGTTCATCATCGTGGATTTCCCAGAACCCGAAGGGCCCATGATGGCCACGTACTCGCCGCGGCCGATCGCCATGGACACCCCATCCAGGGCCCGGACTTCCATGTCGCCCATCTGGTAGAACTTGGTGATATCGGTCAGTCGGATCAGGGGTGCTTCGGTCATGGCGTCCTCGATGGGCCCGGCCCGGGTCCATTCATCTTCGCAGATGTGGATGGACTGGTTTAGGGAGAGGGCGGGTTAGCTCAGCTTTCCACCTCGATCAGGACCGCCAGGCCAAGCCCGCCCCCAATTCCGAGCGTGGCTACGCCCAGGCCGCCACCCCGCTGCCTCAGCTGGTGGATCAGGGTGATGAGGATGCGGGCTCCGGTGGCACCGATGGGGTGCCCGAGAGCCACCCCGCCACCAGCGACGTTCAAACGGTCCGGTGGAATGGCCAGCTGGCGCTGACATACCAGCAGCTGGGCCGAGAAGGCTTCATTCAGTTCCCAAAGGTCGATGTCCGCCACCGTCATGCCGTGGGCACCCAGCAGGCGCTGCACGGCAGGGACGGGGGCCTCACCCATGTCGATGGGATCCACACCCACCTCGCTCCAGCCCAGGATCCGGGCGAGGGGTGCCGCACCTCCGGTCTGGTCCCTGCGAGCCAGAAGCAGGGCCGCTGCGCCGTCGGACATGGCCGAGGCATTCCCAGCCGTGATCTGGCCAGCGGGATCGAACACCAGCGGAAGCCGGGCCAGGTCCACGATGGAGACGCCGGGGCGGATGGCCTCATCGTGATCGAGCTTGGGATGCATCAGGCATTCGGCGCGGAAATCCGCAAGGGAGGCCCGGTGGTGGCTTTCGGCCGCCCAGGCATCCGCTTCGAGCCGGGTGACGCCCCGCTTGGCCACCAGCCGCTCGATGGTTTCTCCCATCAACAACCCCGTCACCGGGCAGCGGAGGCCATCTTGATGCATGACGTCTGGTAGCTGGCGGTGCCCCATACGGAAACCCCAACGGAGACCTGGAACCAGATGGGGTGTGTCGGACATGGCCTCGCTTCCCCCGACGAGGACCGGTGGACCGCCGCCGCGAAGCTGCTGGGCTGCGAGAACGATGCCCTGCAAGCTGGAACCACAGGCCATGTTGATGGTGAAGGCCGGTGTGTCCAGGGGCAGCCCGGCCTTCAAGGCCAGGGTGCGGGCTGGGTTCATGCCTTGGGTATGGTTCCGGGCCATGCCCCAGAACAGGCTCCCGGGCCGGGGCAGGGCCTGGTCGGCGGCCAGGGACTCCACCACGGTCAATCCCAGGCTGACGGCGCCCAGCCCAGCAAGGCTGCCGCCATAGCGACCTTGCGGCAATCGTCGGGCCGACAAGACAACGATGTCATCAAAGTGCTTCATCGTATCGCGTTCCAGTCATCCGGCGTGGGCTCCCGGGGGCCGAGACGGGTGTCCGGCGGGAACCAGGCATTCCACAGAGCCAGGTGTCGGGCGACGTATTCCCGGGTCCAGAACCGGACCTGGGAGGCCCTGGGGCGATCGTCCGTCCGTGCCGGTACACCCCAGGCCGTAAGGCCCATGCGCTCAGCCAGGTACAGGGCCCTCGGCAGGTGGAAATCCGAGGTCACGATGACCAGCTTCTGCTGGCCGAACACTGCCTGGGCCCGCTTGAGGCTGTCCCAGGTGCGGAGACCCGCATAATCGCTGACGATATCAGTCAATGGAATGCCCTGCCGGATGAGCCAGCGCCGCATGGCCTGGGGCTCGTTGTAGTTGGATTGGCGGTTGTCCCCTGAAACCAGGAACCATTGGACCTTGCCCGTCCGGTAGAGCTCGAGGGCCGTTTTCAGCCGACCCTCGAGGATGGAAGTAGGCTCCCCGTCGCCATAGACCCCGGCCCCCAGCACCAGGACCGCACCCCCGACAACAGGAAGGCGGTCCGCCGGGAAGATCTGCAAGCGGTGCATGGCGGGGAACCTTACCAGGGTCCAGAGCAAATCTCCGAGGAGGGCCAGGGCTGGGACCAGGATAAGTGGCCACCGGCGTTGCCAGCAGCGATGAAGGAAGGCGGAGATCGGCATCGTGAGTTAGCATAGACCTTCCGCCTGACATTACCCATGGACCTCCGCAGCCCACGAGACCAATTGATGAACATGAGCCCCGATTCCAATGCCGCTTCTTCCCGGAGCTTCCAGAGCGGTCCGCTAAGGGCTTTGGCCCTCCTTGCCTTGGCCCTGGGGGCTGGCGGCGTGGGCTGTTTCCGCGCCACGGGTGTATCCCGGCCCGACGTGGCTGTAGAAGAAATCCCTTTGTCCGGCGGCGATCGCATTCTTGGCCTTAAGGCCACCTCAGGGCCTGGCGACTTCTTCCTGGGCAATGATTCCGTCCACCTGGCCGTGGACGGAGCCGCCTACGGCGACCGTGAGGGTCAGTTCGGAGCGCCTTCCGGTGGGGCTGTGCTCGATGTCGGCGTCATCGCGCTGGACCAGAGTTACCATCGAGTGTCGATGCCGTCCGATATGTTGGAGCGCCTGGGCCCGGTGGCGAACCAGGATCCGGACCTGCCCCTGGTGTTCGACCGCTATGTCCCCGGCACCGGCGTGAATTCAGTCCACCTGGAAATGACGGGCTACCTGTTGGATCCCAAGGGGAAGCTGGCCGCGGCCAAGGATGCCCAGGGCCGCGTCATCGGGGTTTCGGCCCAGCACCGGGTCACCCTCAACAAGGGAGAGACCTTCTTCACCCTGGAGACGACCCTGACTCCCGCCAGCGGCACTGTCCTCCCCGTGCAAAGCCTCGGCGATTTCCTTTCCCAGCATGGGGGCGGGTTCCGGTTCGTGGTGCCGGCTGTCAAGGCCTTCGACGGAATTACCCCGGTGACGAATTGGGGTGTGGAGATCCCGGGCTCCGATTTCGCGGATCCCCTCCATACCAGCGTACGGGCCCCCATGGTGGCCCTCATGGGAAGTGAGCCCGCAGGCGATACCTTTGATTTCCATTCCTCCCTTGGCATCCTTCCGCTGGAGGTGGAGGCGGCCCTGGTGGCTTCGGATCCCCAGCAGGCCCTGACGGAGGGCCGTCCGCGCGTTCCTGGGCGCCTGGTGGTGGGCAGCCCCGTGGTAAGCACTCTCGCGGCAGGCCAGCCGATCAGCTACCGCCGTCGGCTCTACATCCAGGGTGGCCCAAGCTATTTCTCGGCATTGCCAGGACAAGCCACGACTCTCTTCAACTTGATGACCCAGGCACGAGCCGCCTTGCGGAGTGAAAGCGTCGGGGTCGTGTTCTACAACACTTTTGGCACAGCCGCGGTGGGTGGCCCCCTCCAGACAGAATTTCGATTCGAGCGTTACACGTATACGGGCCCCATCAAATGGAACCTTGCGGATCCTCTTAACCCCGCCTACCAGCCCGAGAACTGGCTGTTGGAGCGTGTGGAGTGGCAAGAACCCGTGGACAATAATTTATTGTTGGGAACTGCCGGTCTGCTTCTGCCCGTGCTACCGGATCCCAACAATTCCGGCTCCGCCTTCCCTTATCGGCTCCGTGCCCGGAACGCCATGCAGATCATGCCCCCCCTCTACCTGGGAACCAACATCTATCGGAATCAGAACGACGCCAGCAAGAATTCTCCGACTCCTTACCTGGCTACGCCCATCACCCCCTCCACCACACAAGTATGGCAAGTGGCCGAGAAACTGAGCCCCGAGCGGGCGGAGGTCACCGACTCCCTCGGCAACGTCGTGGCCAACAAGCAGACGGCTCATTCCTTCTCGGCCCGCCAGATGGGGACGCAGGAATTTGGGGGTCTGAACCCTCTGCGCCTGACTTTCCAGGGACTCAGTGGCACGGATCCAAACATGCAGCGCACCCGGCAGCTGTCGACTACCTACAGCCAAGTCTACAAGACCAAGGTGGCCGTGGGAACGAACTATGGGGCCTATCACTTCACCGCAGCGAACCAGGTATTTGGCAGCGCCTTTGGGGCTTTGGCCTCGCCAGCACTGCTGTACTTCCCACCGGGGGACTACCTTGCCTATGCCACACGGGGTCCCATGTCGCATCTGGATTCTCTTCCGGTGAAAGCCTTTGATGGCCAAACGAGTACCAACCATGGGTTCGTGATCATCCCACCGACACTGCCATCTGGCTGGACGACTCTGGATCTACCGGCCCCCACCCAGATGACCACTGGCGGGTTCAATCCCGGTGAAATGCTCAGCTCGGCTCTGGCCGAGGGTGTTCAGGTGGTGGTCCGCACTGAAGAAGATGTGCTGACTGATGCCACTGCCCTTCGGACCGAGTTCCGGACTGAGATCGATACGATAGCCGTTTCGGATGCCCAGCGGGCGCCCATCGGGGCCGATCCTTTCGTCATCGGGGCCCGCAGTTCCGTCCTCGGGGATGGATTCACCACAGCCCTCTTCACCTTGGCGCCGACCTCGGACCGGAATGGCGGCGCCCGGCCTTCGAAGGGCTGGACCTTGGCGGATTTCATTGCCCAGGCCGAAGGTGCCTACACCATCGTCCACCAGCCCAGGAGTGCGACCGGCCTATTCACCGTTCGCGGCTACAACCGGACCGTGCCATTGGGCACCGGCGTCAATGCCTGGTGGACCCAGACAGGCATCTCTTCCCTCGGCAAACACAACGGTGATTTCGATGCCCTGGAGTTGCTCCGGGCCGAAGGCTGCGATCCGCTCGATCCGACCGCCTGGTACGCCCAATTCACCAATACCCGGGATGACTGGTTTGCCATCCTGAACCAGCAGACCCCCGCGGCCTTCACCAAGGGGCTGGGCCTTTCGGCCGCGAGGTTCAGTCTGGATACCCCCGTGGGGCTGGCCCGAACCTATCTGAAAATCGGGACCTCAACGACTCTGTCCCAGGACAACCTGGCCGCCGTCCTGACGGCTTTGCGTGCTGGCGCTGCGGTTGCCTCTACGGGGCCCATGCTTGACGTTTCGGTGGGTGCCGTGGGCCCTGGCGGCCTGGTGCCGGCCATTGCTGGCACCAGCGTGGAACTCCGCATCACGCTCTATGCTCCAGACTGGGTTCCCGTGGATGAAGTGAGGGTGGTCGTGAACGGGGCTGCTCCCATTCAAGTGCCCATGGCCGGCTTCCAGGCCTCCGCCACGGATGCCCGCCAGCGGACCACGACCGTGACCGTTCCCATGCCCTCCGGCAAGGATGCATGGCTGGTGGTCGAAGCAGGCGTTTCACGGGCCCAGGCAGGTCCTTACAAGGCCGGAACGCCCTGGAACAAGATCATGAAGGGCATCTATCCCATCGCCGTCACCAACCCGATCTTTGTGGATGTGAACGGCGGCGGCTACACTCCTCCCGGACTCTAGTTACAGCAGGAGCAGTGATGGCGGACTGGCTTCCGGAACGGCTTCCGGAGGATATCGACGCAGAGCGGTCCTTCCTGGCCACCTGCTGCGCGCCGGGAGCTGGTTTCGTGGCCAGCGAAGCCGTGTTCACGCTGAACGAGGAGGACTTTGTCCACCCGGCTCACCGGGCTGTGTTTCGGGCCTTGAAAACCCTCATCGAAGCCCAGGTCGAGGTCAATTCCCTCACCTTAAAGGACGCCCTCGATCAGGACGATAGCTTGAACAAGGTCGGTGGCTACCCGGGGCTGGTGGAACTGCTGGCGGGCGAGGATGTGGAGCGGCCCCAGGTGCTGGCCGACGTGATCCGGCGGAAGGCGAAATTGCGCCGGCTCGTCCACCTGGGCGCCCAACTGGTCCGGCAGGCCGCGGAAGAGGACGAAGCCCCTGAAGTCCTGGTGGATCAGACCGCCCAGAGTCTCTTCCACCTGGCCCAGGGCGATGCTAAGGCCAAGGGGCTGCTGTCCATCCAGTCAGTGGCGGATGACACCATGGAACGGCTTTCAGATCGAATGGAAGGGCGGCTCTCCCCAGGTGTCCGGGTGGGTTTCCATCGCTTCGATGAACTGACGCAGGGATTCCAGCCGGGGAACCTCATCGTTCTGGCCGCCCGGCCTGGTATTGGTAAAACCGCCCTGGCCCTGAACTGGATCCTGCGCGCCGCCCAGGAACGGGATGGGCGCCCCGGCCACTGCGGTGCCTTCTTCAGCCTCGAGATGAGCCATGAAGAAGTCTTCATGCGCCTGCTGGCCGCCCAGAGCTCCACGAACATGAAGGACCTGCAGTCCGGACGAGCCAGTGGCCGCATGGAGAACGTCCTGAAAGCTCGGGATGAACTGGTCCAGATGCCCCTGTTCATCTGTGACCGTGCCTCGATCACGGTACCCCAGATCCAGAACATGATCGTGAAGCAGGGCAGCCAGAGCAACCGGCGGGTGGAGTTCGTCATCGTGGACTATCTGCAGTTGCTCAGCAGCCCCGAAGGTAGCCGTGGCGCGAAGCAAAACGAAGCGGTTCGCATCGGCGAGATCAGCCGTGGCCTGAAGCTGATGGCCAAGGACTTCGGCATTCCCGTAGTAGTCCTCTCCCAGCTGAACCGCGAGGTGGAGCATCGGACCGGCGGCCGTCCCCAGTTGAGCGACCTCCGCGATTCCGGTGCCATCGAACAGGATGCGGACATGGTGGCCTTCATCCACCGCAAGATGATGCCCTCGGCGACGGAGGAACCGGACCCGACGGCCGAACTCATCGTCGCCAAGCATCGAAATGGCCCCACCGCCATTATCCAGCTGCACTTCCAGGGCGAGTTCGCCATGTACCGGGAGATGGTGCGGGAGACATCTTCGTACGCGTGATGTTTTTGCTTCACGGTCTCTGTTCGAAACGGCCTTTGGCCGTTTCGAGTTAACAACACAGCGGCCAAGGGCCGCTGTGTTGCATCCTATTCGAGACCAAACGTAGAGGTCTCCAACTCGCGCTTGACGAAGGCCATGAACAGGTCCCCGACGGCTCCGTCGATGATCCGGTGGTCGAAGCCCAGGCTGCTGAACATCATCTGGCGGATGGCGATGAAGTCAGTCCCGTCGGGGCCGGTGACGACTACGGGACGCTTCACGATGGCCCCCACGCCCTGGATGGCCACCTGCGGCTGGTTGATGATGGGGAGGCCGAAGACGTCGCCATAAACGCCGGGGTTGGTGATGGTGAAGGTCCCCCCGCTGATTTCATCGGGCTTGAGGTGCTTGGTGCGGGCCCGTTCGGCCAGGTCATTGAGGCTGCGGGCCAGGCCCCCCAGGTTCATCATGTCGGCGTTCTTGACCACAGGCACGATGAGGCCCCAGTCCAGGCTCACGGCGATGCCGAGGTTGATGTCCTGCTTGTAGACCACGTTGTCCCCGTCCACCGAAGCGTTCACGACGGGGTAGGCGCGAAGTGCCTTGCAGGCGGCCGTCATCACGAAAGGCATGAAGCTAAGCTTGGTGCCGAACTGGGATTCGAAGGCCTGCTTGTGCTTGTTCCGCAGCTGAGCCACATGGGTCATGTCGATCTCGAAGACCGTATAGACATGGGCCGACGTTCGGCGGCTGGCCACCATGCCATCGGCGATGATCTTCCGCATGCGGCTCATGGGCTCCACCTTCACCCGTTCCCCGGCGGCAAAGGCCGGCATAGCGGGGGTCGGCGGCACGGCCAGGGCGGGCGTGAGGCCCATGGTTGGGGCCGAGGGATCATGCACCGCCGGGAGCATGGGGGCGATGCTAGCGGCTTTCGGCACTTCGGCGGGACCCTTGGCCAGGTGGGCCTCGAGGTCTTCCTTGGTGACGCGACCGGCCTGCCCGGTTCCCAGCACTTTTGAGAGATCCACCCCGTGCTGCTTGGCCATTTCCCGCACCAGGGGGCTGCTCTTCGTCTTCAACCGGCCCTCGAGGCTGTTGTCGTCTTCATCGGCCAAGGGGGCCATGGACTCGGTGGCAGCTGTCGCGGGTGCTACGGTCAGGGGGGTTGGTGCCGGGGTACTCGTGCCAGTAGGTTTTTCGGAGGCATCACCGATGCGGGCGACCACGGTGCCCACGGGAACCGTGAGGTTCACCTCCACGAGGATCTCCAGCAGGGTGCCAGCGGCGGGCGCGGGAATTTCCGCGTCCACTTTGTCGGTGCTGATTTCGTAGAGGGTATCGTCCTTGGCGATCAGATCCCCCACCTGCTTGTGCCACTTCAATACGGTGGCTTCGGCGATGCTTTCCCCCATTTGTGGCATGACGACATCAAAGGCCATGGTGTGCTCCTAGGCGGGAAGGGGTGGGGTTGCAAGGTGGTGTTGGATGATCGACTGGAAGGCATGGGCCGTTTCCAACAGCATGACATCCGATAGCGCTGGACCGATTAGCTGGAGGCCCACAGGCAGGCCAGAGCTCAGACCCACCGGCATGCAGAGGCATGGAATCCCGGCCAGAGGGGCGGTCACAGTGAAGACATCCGCCAGGTACATGGCCATGGGGTCATCGGTTTTCGCTCCGAAGGGGAAGGCTGTGCCGGGGCTGACGGGGGTGGCGAGGACGTCCACCTGCTCGAAGGCCTGATTGAAGTCTTGGGTGATGAGGGTCCTGGCCTTGAGTGCCTTCATGTAGAACGCGTCGTAGTAGCCCTTGGACAGGCAGAAGGCCCCCAGGAGGATGCGGCGCTTGACCTCGGCCCCAAGGCCCTGGTTCCTGGATTGGGCGATCATCTCCGGCAAGGTCCCGCCCGCCGTTCGTTGTCCGAACCGGACACCGTCGAAGCGGCTGAGGTTGCTGGAGACTTCGCTGGTGCAGATCAGGTAGTAGGTATCGATGGCATACCGGGTGTGGGGAAGGGAGACCTCCTGAATCAAGGCGCCATGGTCCTTGAACACCTGGATGGCCGCATCCAGGAGGTTCTGGACGCCTGTCTCGATCCCTTCACCGAAATATTCCCGGGGGAGCCCGATCCGAAGGCCCCTGAGATTTCCGGGGTGCAGCTGATCTAGTCGGTCCACGCCCGGAAGTTTCACTGAGGTGCTATCCCTGGGATCCAGACCGGCCATGACGCCCAGGGCCAGGGCGATGTCTGCGGCGGAAGCGGCAATGGGCCCTACCTGATCCAGGCTGGAAGCCATGGCGGTAAGGCCGTAGCGGCTCAGCACGCCATAGGTGGGCCGCAGGGCCGTCACGTTGCAGAAGCTCGCGGGCAGGCGGACCGAGCCGCCGGTGTCGCTGCCCAGGGCCAGGGGGGCGTATCCCCCGGCCACGGCGACCACAGATCCACTGCTGCTGCCGCCCGGGACCAGATCCAGGTTCCAGGGGTTGCGGGTCGCCTCGAAGGCGCTGTACTCGCCGCTGGAGCCCATGGCGAACTCGTCCAGGTTGGCTTTGGCGATGGGAACCGCGCCGGCCGCCAGCAGTCGCTCGACCACGGTGGCGTTGTAGGGAGCCCTGTAGCCGTCGAGGATTCTCGAACCACAGGAGACCTGCAGTCCCGACCAGTGCAGGTTGTCCTTCAGCACGATGGGCAATCCGAGGACGGGGGTGCGCTCCCCGGATCTCAACCGGGCATCGGCCTGTCTGGCGAGCTGGAGGCTCTGATCCTCATCCGACGCGAGTACTGCGTGAAGCTGGCCGTCCAGCCTGCGAATGCGGTCCAGGCCACCCCTGACGAGCGCCTCAGAGGACAGGTCCCCGGCGTCCAGGCCTTCGCGCCAATCCACCGCCGAGCCTGCCGCCATGCCCTCGCCTCCAGAGCCTACTACTGTGCCATCTTGCCTGGCCCCCTTCCAGCCCGGGTGGAGGGATCCAGTGGGCTCTCAGGGAAGGAATCATCCTTGAGCAGAAGCGCGGGAACTGCGCTCGGGATGGAAATAGGCTACCATCCTCTGCTCAAGCCATGTCCTTCCATTCCCTTCGATGCGTCGGCCGTGGAACCTTCCTGGAACGTCATGAACCCATTCAATGTGTTGGAAATTCCTCCAGACGCTTCGCCCGACGACATCAAGGCCGCCTACCACAGGCTTGCCAAGAGGTGGCATCCAGACCGGTTTTCGGGTGTGGAAAAGGAGGAGGCGGAATTGAGGTTCCGCGAGCTGGCAGAGGCCTTCAGTCTGCTGAAGGATCCAGCCAAGCGTCTCGCGCTGCAACAGCAGTTGCCCAGGCCGCAGGCGGCGGCAGAGAAGGAACCGGAATCAGCAATGGAGAGGACTCCCGAAGACTGGGCGACCATGGCGAAGACGGCCTTCGACGAGGGGAAGATCGACCAGGCGCGCGCGCTCATCCACTATGCCATCCGCCTCGATGACGAAAAGGCCAGCTATCACGCACTGTTGGCGGCCATTCTTGAGCGGGAGGGCGGTGACCTCCGCACGGTGGTGAAAGCGCTCGAAACGGCGGTGAGGCTGGCGCCCCGCGATGTGGATAGCCATATCCGGTTGGCAAGTCATTTCCAGACCTTGGGCCTGGCCGCACGGGCACAGCGTCACCTTCAAGTGGCGCAGGAGATCTCCCCCAATCATCCCAAACTGCGTGCCGCCGCCGCCAAGGCTGCCAAGGCCGCCAAGAGTTTGAAGGGCCAGACTTCGCAATCTGATAAAGGAAAGATCTCCGGGCCACCGATGGGTCTCCTAGATCAACTGAAGGACCTCTGGGGCCGATTGACGGGAAAGGGTTGATCATGGGGATCCGTGCGGCGGGCAGCACCGATGTGGGTTGTGTCCGAAAACACAACGAAGACAGCCTTCTGGCGGATGCTGACCTGGGCTTGTTTGTGGTGGCGGATGGCCTGGGCGGCCATGCGGCTGGGGAGGTCGCCAGCCGGATCGTGGTGGAGACCATCGCCAGGTTCGTAGGTGAAACCTTGGAACAGGACCGCACTTGGCCAGTGGAATACGATCCAACCCTCTCCTATGATGGGAACCGGCTCAAGGTGGCCGTCATGCTATCCGACCATGCCATTGCTGAGGATATTCGTCGCAACCCGGAGCGCGAAACCATGGGTTCTACTGTGGTTGCATCCCTGTTCCATGGTCCCAAGGTCACCTTGGTGCATGTGGGCGATAGCCGGGCCTACATTCTGGGACCGGAAGGCATCCGCCAGGTGACCAAAGACCATAGCTGGGTGGCCGAGCAGGTGGCCAACGGGATCCTGACCCCCTCCGAGGCGCGGGTGCACCCCTTCCGGAATGTCATCACACAGGCCCTGGGGAACGGGGGAGACCTGGAAGTTGAGGTCCAAAACCTCGAGCTTTCGAAATCGGAGCGGCTTTTGCTTTGCTCCGATGGCCTGTCAGGAATGATCGGCGACAAACAGATCTGGGACATTGTAGATCAGTCGAATACCATTCAAGCTGCTGTAGATTCATTAATTACTACGGCAAGGGAGCACGGGGGCGAGGACAATATCACGGCCATACTGGTCGAATGGGAATCAGAAGACTCGTGACGCAAGCAATAGTTAACCTTGACCTAATCCATTCCAGCGGTAATCTTTCCATTATCTAATTTCTCCAAGTGAGGCATCCGGTGGGTCTTTTCGGAAGCAAAACCAAAAGTCTTGTCGGCTTGGATATTGGTTCCAGTTCCGTGAAAGTCTGCGAACTCCAGCAGATGGGAAAGGGAAGCAACATCCGCTACCGGCTCCAGAAACTCGGCCAAGTGGCCCTGCCGGCCGATGCCATCGTCGACGGTGACATCATGGATAGCAACGCTGTGGCATCAGCTATCCGGCAGGTTCTCGCAGAACAGAAAATCAAAGCCAAGGAAGTGGCCATCTCAGTGTCGGGCCAGCAAGTCATGGTCAAAAAAGTGACATTCCCCCTCATGAGCCCCGCCGAGTTGGCAGAGTCCGTGCGATGGGAGGCCGAGAGCTTTTTCCCGGCTGGGCAGGGTTTGGATTCCTATGCCCTGGACTACTACCTCATCGAAGAGCGGGCGGGTGAAGGCAATATGGACGTGGTCCTCGTTGCTTGCCGCAAAGACAAGTTGGAAGCCTACGTCAGCTGCGTAGCCCAGGCCGGTTGCAGCCCAAAGGTCGTTGATGTTGATGTGTTTGCCGTGCAAAATGCCTATGAAATCAATACTTCGGGTGGAAATCGCGATGAGGTCGTGGCCCTGGTGAACATGGGTGCCACCTTCACCAACCTCACCATGATGGTCGGTGGCAAGTCCGTGTTCTGGCGTGACATGGCCTGGGGCAGCGGCCGATATTCCGAAAAGCTCATGGAAGACTGGGGTGTATCCCGTGAAGCCGCAGAGCAACTGAAGCGAAATCAGACTTCTGAAGGCCGAGAGCCCGAAGAGATTCAGCCCTCCATCAATGCTGTTTCAGACGCTTTCGCGGATGAACTCACCCGGACTCTGGATTTCTTCAAGAGCAGCTTCAAGGTGGATCGCCTGGACCGGGTGCTGGTCTGTGGGGGTGGCTCCATGATCCAGGGACTCCTGGATGTGCTCGGCGATCGACTCCGGGTGTCTGTGGACCGATTCAATCCCTTCCAGCTCATCGAGGTCGATGGCCGCACCGAGGATCCTGTCACGGTTCGTGAAATCGGCGGTGGCGCGGCAGTCGTCGTCGGGCTGGCCATGCGCCAAGTGGGGGACCGATGATCAAGATCAACCTGCTCGGTGATGCACTGGCCCAGGCCGGGACGAAGAAAGGCGGGGACAAAGCCTCTGCTGAACCCGTCCAAGTCTATACGGGTGAAGGCGGAAGCCGGTCCAGTCTCCCCATCGCAGGGGTGGTGGTGGGCCTCGTTCTGGCGGCCTTCGGCGGCGTCTATTACCTCTGGTTGAACAGTGAGTTCACCAAAGAGGAGAAGAAACAGGCCGACCTGGAGCGGGACAAGAAACAGTACGAGCCCTTCATCGCCCTGGAAAAGAAGTTCCGGGAAAAGAAGGATGCGCTCCAGAAGAAGGAAGAGGTGATGACCACCCTCAAGCGGCAGCAGGCCCTGCCGGTGCATTTCCTGGAAGAACTGGCGAACAGCCTGCCTGACGATGTGTGGTTCAAGCGGATCGCCCAGAAGGGCATGTCCATCACCATTGAGGGGGAGGGGCGGAACTTCGAGTCCATCAATGCCTTCTACGGGAACCTGCAGTCCCGTACTCGGTGGTTCAAGAAGATCAACTACCCCGGTGCGAGGCGGGGCACCAGTGGCTCCTTCGAATTCACCATCACCTTCGAACTCCAGAACGCTGTCTGAGGTAGGCCATGAACCCTCAACTTCAGAAACAGATTGGCGTGGGCGCACTGGTAGGCATCGTCCTGGCCGGACTGGTCTACTTCCTCCTCGGTGGCAAGCGAACCGATCTGGAGGCCATTCGTGCGGGCAACAAAACGCTTCAGGCGGAAGTGGATAAAGGCAAGCTCTTGAAGGCCAGCTACGAGAAGCTTCGGGAAGAAGTGGCCAAGCAGGACAAGCGAATTGAAGAGCTGATCAAGATCATGCCCTCCGAGACCGACTACGGCGAAATTCCTTATCGGATCAAGAAGATCGCTGATGACGCGGGCATTGATCAGGTGTCCTTCTCGCTCAAGCCTGAAAGAAAGGACACCTACTACACCGAGAAACCGGTGGAGTTTGAATTCCGCGTGGGATTCCACTCCTTTGGTCAGTTCGCTTCGCTGGTTTCCGGGTACGACAAGATCATCAACATCTCGAACATCGAGTTCACCCGGAAGACTGATAATCGAAGCGTCTATCCCGCTTCAGTCAAGTGCAACATCAGCGCTTTCGTCTACAATCCCGAGCCTCCTCCGGTTGAACCCGTGAAGAAGCCGGCCGCCGCCGCCCCCAAGGCGAGCGCCAAAGAGGATTGAGGTCTCCCCCATGATTCGATTGCTCATCCCAACCACTTTGTCCGCAGGGTTCGCGTTGTTTGCCCAGGCCCCTGCCCAACCCGCTCCAGCTCCTACGGCGGCCCCACCTCAGGTTTCAATCGAGGATGTGGCCATCATCAAGGCTACCCCCTACAAGCCCACCATTCACCGGGATCCCTTTTCGGCCCCAAGGGACGAGCGTCCAGCAGATGCCTTGGATGTCCTTGATGACATTGCCGTGAAAGGCATGATCAAGAAGGATGGCAAGAATTTCGCAATAGTGTCCGACAGTCGTGGGAATGTCCGCTGGCTCCCAATTGGTCACCGGTTCAAGGATGCAGAGATTACAGCTATTACAGATAAGTCCGTCACTTTCCACCAATGGGAAATGAATACTACCAACCGTTCCATTTTCCGCACCATCACGAAGACGTTCAAGCGTGAGGAGGGTAAACGATGAATGCTCGCCTGAGTTCCTTGCTGGTCGCAGGGGGCGTAGTCCTGGCGGGGATCCACACGGGATCCCTCCACGCGTCGCCGGCCACGGACACTGTCCAGAAGACCACCCTACTTTCCACCTCCATGGAAGTATCCGGACCAGGGGTGAAGGTTTTCCTCAACATACCTGGAATGGCCACCCAACCAAGGGTGCAGGTGATGTCCAACCCCCATCGGGTGGTTGTCGACCTCCCCGGCGTGGACCGTGGCCTGGCGGTCACCCGCAAGGATCTGTCCCTGCTGGCACACCCACTCATCCAGAAGACACGACTGGCCCAGTTCGCCGCCGAACCCAAACCCGTGACCAGACTGGTCATTGAAGTTGTTCCCGGCACACAGGTTGTGGTGAGCTCCCATCCTGACGGCATCCAACTGCTACTGACTCCCGGGGAAGGGAGGGTCCAGGCCCGCCTGGATGCGACCTCGCCTACCCAGGCGCCGCCATCCCTGCACCCAATCGAGGTCACTGGCGTGCCCATGGCCCTTCCGAGTGCTACTCCTTCTGAGACGGCCCCGGCGCTCGCCAAGACTGTCAAGCCCTTGCCGGTTCTCCCAGCCATTGGAAATGCCTTCCAGTCCCTGCCCCAGCTAGCCGTTGCCACCGCCATGCCGGTGGCCAGCCCAGATGTTATTCAGGCCCCTGAGCCGGAAAAGCCTCAGGTCCAATCACAAAACCGTACGGTTGGTCGGACGTTGGGAGAAGGCCAGACGAGGTACTCCGGTTCGAAGATCACCATCGACCTCCAGAACACTGAAATCCGCGACTTCCTCAGGATCCTGGCCGACACCGGCAAGCTGAACCTGGTGATGGACCCCGATGTGCAGGGCAATTTCGGATTCAAGTTCACCGATACACCCTGGGACCAGGTTCTCGATGTGGTCCTGAAGAACGCCGGACTCGGCAAGGAAATCCAGAACGGTGTGCTGCGGGTCGCCAAGGTCGACAAACTCCAGAAGGAAGAAGAAGAACGGAAGCGGCTAGAAGAGACCCGGGCTCTGGCGGGCCAACTCCAGACCATTACCCGGCCCCTCTCCTACGCGAAGGTTTCGGAAGTCCAGAAGATCCTCAAGGACATGCTCACCAAGCGCGGCTCCGCCATCCTGGATGACCGCACCAACACCCTCATCATCACCGACCTTCCCCGGAACATTTCCGTCATCGATGACCTGCTCCAGACCTTGGATGTACAGATCCAGCAGGTTCAGATCGAGGCCCGGGTGGTCGAAGCCAACAAGAACTGGCAGCGCGAATTTGGTGTGAAGTGGCCCCAGCAGAACAGCGGAACTGCTGCGATTACTGGTGGAAGTGGCACCACGACGCCCTGGGTCGGGAGTTCCTCACCCTTCTGGAATGGCGCCACCGCGTTTAGCCGTCCCGCCTCCGGTCAGCAGGGTGCGGTGGCATGGGGCGCGAACAATCCCATCGCCAATCCGGCCGGTGAGCTGTGGCTCTCCTTCCTCAGCAACCGCTTCAGCATCAACGCCGTCCTCCAGGCCATGGAAAGCGAAGGCACCCTCAAGATCGTGTCCTCACCCAAGGTCGTCACCCAGAACAACAAAAAGGCCACCATCCTCAGCGGCGCCAAGATCCCCTATCCCACCCAGCAGGGTGGTGCCCAGGGCGGCGCGATCACGGTCGCCTTCATTGACGCCAACCTCCAGCTGGATGTCACCCCCCAGATCACCAGCGAAGGCACCATCATCATGGATCTGAAGGTGGAGAAGGCCGAAGCCGACTTCACCCGGACCGTGAATGGAACGCCCACCATCTCCCGCAAGTCCATCGAGACCCAAGTCCTTGTTCGGGATGGCGGCACCGCGGTGCTGGGCGGCGTCTATGTCACCAACTCCACCAATGGCAGCACGGGCGTGCCCTTCCTTTCCAAGATTCCCTTGATCGGGTTCCTGTTCCGCAACACGACCAAGCAGGAACAGAACGCCGAACTGCTGATCTTCATTACGCCCCGGATTCTTCGACAATAATCTGGACGCGAGTCACAAAAAACGGCCCCGTCTGGGGCCGTTTTTTGTGAGAGGAAAAGACCTTATTTAGCTATAGGTAGGGTGCGGACCAGGCGCTTGCAGCTGTTGCAAAGGATGGTGAAGTTGTCAGCCTGCTCGAAGTGGTATTTGAAGCCAGGATCTTCGTCGACTTTTTCAAGACGACCGAACTGGTACTCTGCAATTCGCACGCTCTGGGGGGCGGTCAGATCGGCGCCGCAGTGGGTGCAGGAGATGGCGGCCATGCTTGCTCCTCGGAAGGCTGGTATTCAGGAATGGAAGAATTTCCAGAGTCCCCAGCTTAGCAGAGCCAGCGCAGCCAGGCCCACGAAGACCCGCAGCAGCACCTTGCCGAGCTGATATGCGACATAGATCACGAAGGTCAGCGCCAGGATTCCTAGGACGATCAGGACTGGGTTTCTCATGCCCGTTTCCTCCCTGCTTTCCAGGCATAGAAACCCCGCTGGGCCCTGCAGCCAGTGGCACCTTCCCGGACGAGTCGCCTCAAGTTCAGGGGGGGAAGGAACCGCTCCTCCCCGGCGGCCACCAGGCCCTCGGCGATGCGGTGACGGAGGTCCAAGCCCACCCGATCTGAGAGTTCGAGGGGTCCAACGGGATGTCCGTAACCCAAGGTCATGAGGGCATCGAGATCTTCCGCCGAGGCCACCCCGGCCTCCAGCAGCCGCATGGCCTCCAGCCCCTGGGCAAGGGCCATGCGGGCCGCCGCGAAGCCGGGTTGATCCCGAACCTGCACCACGCGCTTCCGCAGGGCGAGACCCAGTTCTCGGGCCCGGTCCACCCACGCGCCTGAGGTACCTTCGGAAACCGCCATTTCCACCACCGCCATGCGAGGCACCGGCACGAAGAGGTGAAATCCCACCAGGCGGCCTGTCAGGCCGGACCTCCCTGCAAGCGCTGAAATCGGAAGGGCGGAAGTGCCGGATAAAATGAGCGAATCGGGGGGGGCCCATGTGGCCACTGCGGCCAGGACGTGAGTCTTGAGCTCCAGATCCTCCGGCAGGGCCTCCAGCAGGGACCTCGCTCCCTGGAGGGCTTCTGGGCCAAAGGCTGCGGCATGGAGCCTGGCCCGGGCCTGCTCCCAGGCCTCCCGGCTGAGCCTGCCAAGGGTCAGGGCCCGGTCCCAGCGCAAGTGAATCTCCTGGAGCCCCTGTTCGGCGTGATCGAGGTCCCGCCCGAGTAAACGGGCTTCCAGTCCGCATTCAGCGGCCCACTGGGCTGCAGACAGACCGAGGGTCCCGGGACCCAGGATGGCCAGTGGGCCGCTCAAGGCTGGCCGCCAGATCCCATATGGGTGGGGTCCAGAAGATCTTTGATAACAAGTCCTTCAGGCATGGATTCGATCCTCCACCCGCTATGATGAACGGAAAGGGCCTCCAGTACGTCACTGCAACCCAGCCCCCACACCCGGGCCTCACCCTCCATGCTTATCGATTACGCCGCCATCACGCATCCGGGCCATGTCCGGAAGAACAATGAAGACGCCTACCTGCTCAGCGCGCTGGATGGCGAAGAGCCCATCATCAATGGCAACGCCCGGGCGCTGAAAGTGGGCGAAGCCGGCCTGCTGGTGGCGGTGGCGGACGGGATGGGTGGTGCCGCCGCAGGCGAGGTGGCCAGCCGCGAAGGACTGGCGGCCGTGGCGCTCTTCCTGTTCGGCCACTGGGGCCGGCTGGCCCCAGCCAAGGCTGTCGAGGCGGAACTGCTGAAGGCCCTGGAAACCGCCGTGGAAAGGGCCAGTGACGCGGTTCTGCGTTATTCCGACGATGACCGCACGGCCCGCGGCATGGGATCCACACTGACTGCCGCCGTGATCTGGCAGGGATGCGCCTATGTCGCGCAAGTGGGCGATTCCAGGGCCTACCTGGTCCGGCAGGGGGGGCTGCACCAGATCACCGAGGATCAGACTCTGGTGAACGACCTGGTGGCGCAGGGCAGCCTCACGCGGGAACAGGCCCGTGTCCACCCACAGCGCAACATGATCACTCAGGCCCTGGGCTCGCCGCAGCCCTTGCGGGTGGTTCTCTCCCGCCTGGTCCTCCGCCGGGGCGATAAGCTGCTCTGCTGTTCTGATGGCTTGCATGGTGAAGTGCCCGACGCGCATATCCTGGACGTGTTGAACCAGGGGCTCAGCCCCCGCCGCAGCCTGGAACTCCTGATCGATCAAGCCCTCGAGCATGGGGGCCGCGACAACATCACCGGAGTCATTCTCTTCCTGAATGATCCCGGCCTTCCCCTGCCTGAGCCAGGGGAGGCATTGGAAGTGGTCCACCCCAGCGTGGACGTCCATCGCCCTGGATTCTGGAAACGGCTGCTTCAGTCCTTGAGAGGCGGTGCCCGATGAGCATCTTGCAGGGGACCGTGTCCCTGAAACGGTTTCTCGTGCTCGGTCCCGTGCCCGATGAGAAGGACCTCCAGGCGGGCCTGGAACAGGACCAGTTTCGCCCCTTCCAGGATGGGCTTGAGGAAGAGCGCCTGGGCTGGTGCGACTGGCGGAATCCACTCATCACCCCCCCCGACGAAAACTGGGTCAGCCAGGAGCGCTTCGCGGTCTTCGGGCTTCGCATCGACACCCGTCGTGTCCCGACGGCGCTGTTGAAGGCCCATGTGGATCTGCGGCTGCAAAGCCTGCAGAAGGAGAAGGATCTGGCCTTCATCGGCAAGGAGGCCCGAATCTCCCTGGCGGACGAAGTGAAAGTCGAGCTGCTGCGCAAGGTCCTCCCCACGCCCCGGGTGGTGGAAGTGGCATGGGATCTGAAAGGCGGCATCCTCTGGACCACGGCCTCCTCCAGCAAGGCCCAGGGTGCCCTCACCAGCCTCTTCATCAAGTCCTTCGGCTGCGAGATTCACCCACTGGCCCCCCTGGTCATCTCGGGACGGCTCTGCCCGGAGCTGTCCGTGGAAGCCCTGATGGCACTGGATCCACTGGATCTCGAACTCGAGGAGGTCTGAGGTGAAGCCACTTGAGCTTATGGAACAAGGACGCTTCCTCGGCGAGGAGTTCCTGCTGTGGCTGTGGCTGCGCAGCATGACCGAAGGCGGGGCCAGTGGCGAGGATGGGGACGGGTCGGGCTGTTTTGTCGATGACTCCATCCAGCTGGTCTCCGAGCGGGGCGAAGTGAAGGAGATCTCTCTGCGCAAGGGCAACCCTGCCGAAAGCCGGGAGGCCTTCGAGGCCCTCAGTCGCGGCATGCGGCCCGCCAAGATGAAGCTGCGCATCCTATCCGGTGATCTGGAGTGGGTCTTCACCCTCAACGCCGCCACCCTGGACATGGGCGCCCTGAAACTCCCCCCCAGCACTGGCAAGGCGCCCCATGAGCGGCTCCACGACCGGATCTTTCTGCTGGAAGAAGGTGCAGGCCATCTGGAACGTCGGCTGAAGCGCTTTCTGCACACCCGGACCGAGGATCCCGAGGGCCTGCAGGAGAGCATGCAGGCCTGGGTCCGTGCGGGACGCTCCGGGGAAGTGCTGCCGGCGGGCGAGGCCCCGTGGCAGTCCTGAGCCTCCTGCCACTGGTGGTCCTCGCGGCCACCATGGTGCAGGACCCAGCGCCCGTGCTGGCCCAGGCCCGCACCCCTGACGGGCGGGCCATTCTACTCCGCCTGCAGTTCCGGAAGGGCCTCAGCGTAGAAGGAAAGGCCCTTCCCAGGGCCTTCCTTGCCCAGGGCGCCGACATCACTGGCTGGGTGCCCTTCGAAGGCCTGAGCCCCGAAGGCAAGCGCTGGGCCCTGGCCGCCGTGTTTCCCGAGGATCAGTGGCGCCAGGAGGAAGTCCTCCATCGGGTCCGCTTTCCGGAGGTGGAGTCGGTATGGACCATCGCCGCGCTGTTCACGGGGCATGGCCAGAACTACGAACGCCTCATGGGAGAGAACCCCGGGCGGCCGGAGAAGCTCCGAGAGACCGATATCTGGCGCATTCCGAGCAGTCTCCTTTCCGCAGATCTCGGCGGCACCGGCCGCGGACCCGACCGGTCCCAGCCCGAGGATGATCTCGATGACGAGGCCCGAGTGGCCGCCTATCGAGGCCTCCTCTCCTTCAGTGAAGACGAGCAGGGCAAGTTCGCGGCCTACCGCATGCGCAGAGGCGAGGCACTCTACTCCAGCGTTGTGATCCGCTACACGGACCGGGTCGATCCCAAGGGCGTGAACGAGCTGGCGGATCGTATCGCCAAACGCAGCGGCATAACCGATGTGCGTAGCATCCAACCGGGCCAGGTGATCAAGATCCCCGTGGGCTTCCTGGCGGATCCCTTCCAGTCCGAAGGCAGCTCCGCCCTGGCCGAGGAACGGGAGGTCCGCGCCGAGGTCCGGCGCACGGTGCGCGTGGAGGCCGGGCCCAAGCTCAAGGGGGTCCGGATCGTGCTCGATGCGGGACACGGTGGCGTGGACACCGGTGCCCGGGCCAATGGCATCTGGGAATCCGACTTCGTCTACGACATCGCCATGCGGGTGCGTCGGCTGCTGGAGCAGGAGACCGAAGCCCAGGTGAGCTGCACCATCCGTTATCCCGGCCTGGGGTTTCGAAGTCGGGAGGAGATCCCCGCGCCCAGCCGGGTGGCGGAGATCCTCACCACGCCGCCCTTCGCCGTGGACGGCGAAAGCCCCTCGGCCGTCAGCGTTCACCTGCGCTGGGTGTTGGCCAATGATCTCTTCGCCTCCTTCCGGAAAGCCAAAGGCGAAGCCCAGAAGACCCTGTTCCTGAGCTTCCACGCGGACAGCCTGCATCCTTCGGCCCGGGGCTCGATGATCTACGTGCCCGGCGCCGCCCTGGTGCCCTCCAGCTTCGCCCTGAGCGGGGCCAGGACCGGCCGGGTGGGTGAGGGCCGGCAGTCCGGCCGCGTGGCCTTCACGGGCCGCGAGAAGCTCCAGGGCGAGGCCCGCAGTCGGCAGTTCTCCGAGGCCCTGCTGAAGGTCCTGCAGAAGGACCGGATCCCGGTCCACGCCAACCGCCCCATCCGCAACGTCATCCACCGGGGCGGCGGGAAGTGGATCCCCGCGGTCCTTCGGTACAGCACTGGCGCCACCAAGGCCCTCATCGAAGTGGCCAACCTCACCAACGAAGAGGACGCCGCCCGACTGCGGGATCCGGACTTCCGCGAGCGCTACGCGGCGGCCGTTGTGAAGGCCATCCGGGCGTACTATCGAAAGTAGTGGCCCTGCTGTGGGGTCGTCAGGCGGCACAAAGGTGCCCTTTGTGCCGTTAGGAAAAGCTTTGAGATGGGATCACAATTGGGGCGGAGGGGCCTCATGCGGGTTCTGCTGGTGGTGTTGCTCCTGCTCACTGGGTTCAATTGCCGCAAGCCTGAGCCTCTGCCACCGCCCCAGGCGCGGCTCATCGTGCGCTTTCTCGACCACGATGCGGTGCTGGACATCGGCGTCTTGCCTACCGAAGGGCCCTGGCGCTTGATGAACGCCGGGCTTTGGGAACCCCTGGAAGTCCGTTGGAAGCTGGGTACTCCGCGCCTGGGCGCCGCGGTCGTGGGTCGCACGGCTCCGGATTGGGTGCTCCTCGAGGGCCCTTCCCGCGACACTCACCGGGTGATCCTGCGCGGCCCCGGCCCCGAAGAACTGGCCCGCCGGAATGAGCGCATGGACCCCGAAGAACGCGATGCCCTGACCTTTCTGGGAGTACTCTGGGCCCTCAGCTGGGTGCGTCACTGAGCCGGGTCGTCCCGGCCCACGCACTTGGATAGAATGGCGCTCCTGACCGTCCAACCTTGCACCTTTGAGGCAACCATGTCGGCATCCCCCCTGGTAGGCATCCTGATGGGCTCCAAATCTGATTGGGAGACCATGCAGCACACGGCCCTGACCTTGAAAGGACTTGATATCCCCTTCGAGGCCCATGTGGCCAGTGCCCATCGCACGCCCGGAAAGGTGATGGAATTCTGCCAGGGCGCCGAGGACCGGGGCCTCCGGGTGATCATCGCCGCTGCTGGTGGTGCGGCCCATCTGGCGGGGGTGTGCGCCAGCAAGACGCACTTGCCCGTGCTGGGCGTGCCCATGAAGGGCTGGGCCACCGAGGGCATGGACGCCCTCCTTTCCACGGTGCAAATGCCTGCGGGCATCCCCGTGGGCACCCTGGCCATCGGCAAGGCCGGTGCCATCAATGCCGCC
The DNA here is from genome assembly GCA_025363715.1 of Holophagaceae bacterium. Classification (GTDB taxonomy): domain Bacteria; phylum Acidobacteriota; class Holophagae; order Holophagales; family Holophagaceae; genus Geothrix. The sequence goes on from JANYLR010000059.1 coordinate 37,139, forward strand.
CTGCTTGCCGCGTCGATCCTGTCGCTGGGTGATCCCGGCCTCCGCACGCGCTACCTCGCCTACCGTCAGGCCCAGCGGGAGCAGGCCCTGGCAGACGATGATTTGGTGCTGCCATGACCGTTCTAGCGAGGCTCTGACATGGACCGCGTCCACCTCATCACCCTTTCCGACCGGGCCTCCCGTGGGGAATACCAGGATCAGTCCACGCCCCTGCTGACCTCCTGGCTCGAAGGCCAGGGCGTGCGAACCGTGACCGCTGCCCTCATGCCGGACGACCCAGCCCTGCTCGAGCAGGATCTGCTCGGGGCCGTTGAGCGCAGCATTCCCTTGGTGCTCACCTGCGGGGGCACCGGGTTCGGGGCCCGCGACACCACGCCGGAGGCCACCCGCCGGGTCATCGAACGGGAGGCCCCGGGCATCTGCGAGCTGATCCGCGCCAAGGGCGGCCATCCCCTGGCCTTCGCCAGCCGGGCGGTGTGCGGCATCGCCGGGCGGACGGTGATCCTGAACCTGTCCGGGCGGCCGGCGGCGGCCCTCGATCAGATCCAGCTGGCCTGGCCTCTGCTCACTCACGCCGTGGCGGTCCTGCGGAAAGAGGGGGAAGCTGGCGGTCCCTGCACATGAGGGTCTGGGCCCGGATCAACCATGTGGGGTGGGTGCACCTCTGGCGCCGCCGGTCGGACTACCACCAGGCTGAGCCCTCGGCCCATTTCCTGAACGGTCGCACCGATCCGCGGTGGATCGCGGCCCCTCTGACCGCAGAGCAGCGTGGCCAGCTCGAGGCCGGTGACCTGGTGGAGATCGAGGATCCCGGCTATTTCGTGGACGAGGAGTGACCCTCAAGCCTGGCTGGCGATCGTGGTTTCCAGCCGCTGGTAGAGTGCCAGCAAGGCACAGCTCAGCCAGAGGTTCAGCGCCCCGGTAGTCAGGCTGAAGATCCAGAAGGCCGGATGCTTCAGGCGGACCAGGGCGGCAGGTCCCAGGTCGGGATCCGCTGTGGGCAGAAGCCGGTCCAGGGCCCAACTGGCCCCCATCTGGTAGACCAGAACCACGAGCATCATGGCGAGGACGGCCTGGACGATCCGGGGCCATTGGCGGGCCATGGCGGACTGGCTCCACTTCAGGGCCGGCACTAGGCCATCGCCCCGCAGCAGCATACGCATGGGTGCCCACCCGAACAGTGTCATGATCAGGATGCCGGGCACCAGGAACATGAGCAGGCCAATGCCGATGATCACGCTGAGGCCGATCCGGGTGAGAAAACTGCGCAGCCAACGCTCATCGAAGAGGACCTGCCATCCACCAGCGGGATTCCCCGGATGGTCCAGGGATTCCGCGTCCAGCTGAGCCTGCAGGCGAGGCAAGCAGTACATCTCCAGGGGGAGGAGTCCCGCGAGCCCGAAGATGGGTTGGAGCAGCAGGCTCGGGCCGGTGCCCGCGGCCAGCTCCAGGGCCGGGCCAAGCTGAGCCAGGCCCATGGCCAGCACAGCCAGACCCAGGGCGAGGGCCGGGTGCCGCCGAAGCAGGCGGAGGCCTTCTGAGAGGGCGCCGAGGTGGGAGGCTAAGGGAATACGCATCCATCAAGACTACTTGGACCCTGGGCTATCATCATCGGCATCATGTCATACGAAGCCCCCTGCCTCCTGGTGGCCAGCCCCGCGCTCCTGGACCCCAACTTCCTGCACAGCGTCGTGCTGATCGTGGAGCATGACGAGGAGGGGGCCCTGGGGCTGATCCTCAACCGTCCCTTGCCCCTGTCCCTGTCCCAGGTGAGTCAGGAGGGGGGTATGGACTACCACGGTTCCGATGAAGCCACCGCCTGGCGAGGCGGGCCGGTGGATCCCCAGCGCGGGATCCTGCTGGTGCAGGGGGGTCTGCCCGAGGAGGAGGACACCGTGGTGGACCTCACCCACTTCGTGAGCCACCGCAAGGACCTGCTTGAGGCCCTGCTGGCTGATCCCCTGGGCCGCTACCGACTCTTCCTCGGCTACGCCGGCTGGAGCCCGGGTCAGCTGGACCAGGAGCTGGAGGTCGGTGCCTGGACCCGCCGTCCCCTGGTTTCGGAATGGCTGATGCACCCGGATCCCACCGGGCTTTGGCAGGCGGCCCTCGGCAGCGGCGCCAACGGGTAGGCAGGGAGGTCTGGGCCAGTTTATATATTTATTAATTTTTTTTATAGTTAGCTGTAATTAATATATTTAGCTTATTTATCGTGCAAAATGATCAGGTCCACGAGCTGCCTTCACGGAGGAACCCATGACCTGGAAGCGAACCCTAGGCTGCCTCGCCATCCTTGGCGCCGGGATGCCCCTGCTTGCCCAGGGCGGCACTCCAGTGAATGATTCCGGGGCCACAGCCTGGATGCTCACCTCCACCACCCTGGTGCTGTTGATGGTGCCGGGACTGGCGATGTTCTACGGCGGCCTGGTCCGCACCAAGAATGTGCTGGGCACCATGATGCATTCCTTCGCGGCCATGGCCGTGGTGGGTGTGCTCTGGGCTGTCGTGGGCTACTCCCTCAGCTTCGGCCCCGGCGCCCTGGGTGGCCTTATCGGCTGGAGCCGCGGACTGCTGTTCCTTCGCAGCATCGACCAGACGATCCTCCCCGCCGGTGTGCCCGAGTACGCCTTCGCCATGTTCCAGGGGAAGTTCGCCATCATCACGCCGGCCCTGATCGCCGGGGCGGTGGCCGAGCGGATCTCCTTCCGGGGTTGGGTGGCCTTCATCACGCTTTGGGTGCTCTTCGTGTACTGCCCGCTCTGCCATTGGGTCTGGGCCTCGGATGGCTATTTCTTCAACCTCGGCGCGAAGGGTGCCATCGACTTTGCGGGCGGCACCGTCGTCCACATCTCCTCGGGGGTGGCCGGCCTCGCCCTGGCGTTGTATCTGGGCGCCCGCCACGGCTATCCCAAGACCGCCATGGCGCCCAACAACCTCACCTTCACGCTCATTGGCGCGGGCTTGCTGTGGGTGGGTTGGTTCGGCTTCAATGCGGGCTCCTCCATCGCCTCGAATCTCGAAACCGCCCGGGCCCTTACGGTCACCCAGGTCGCCGCCGCCACTGGCGCCCTCACCTGGGTGCTCATCGAAACCATCCGGGATGACAAGCCCACCAGCCTCGGCATGGCCTCGGGCATCCTGGCTGGTCTGGTGGTCATTACCCCCGCCGCCGGTGTCGTGCAGGTGGGCGGCGCCATCGCTCTCGGAGCCATCGCTTCCTGCTGCTGCTTCGGCATGATTCTGCTGAAGAACCGCCTGGGCTACGACGATTCCCTGGACGCCTTCGGCATCCACGGGACCGGGGGCATCGTCGGGGCCCTGGGACTCACCTTCTTCATTCGTGGATCCTGGTGGGCGGAGGCTGGAGCCAAGGTTCCGGGCTGGGGCATCCTTTCCCAGCTGAAGGTGCAGGCCTTCGCGGTGGGCACCACCATCGTGTTCTCGGTCGGCATGACACTTCTCATCGCATTCCTGGTGGAGAAGTTCATCGGCCTTCGGGTAAGTGAGACGGTTGAGAAGACCGGCCTCGACCACGACCTCCATGGCGAACGGGCCTACGGCCTGAACAACCTGAACTGATCGGAGTACCCGATGAAACTCATCACCGCCATCATTCCGGAAGAAAAACTCGACGAGGTCCGCGAGGCCCTGATCGAGGCCGAAATTGAACGCATCACCGTGCTGCGGGTCAGTGGTCACGGGCGCCAGCAGGAGATCGTCATCCAGCGGGGCAAAAAGGTGGTACCCAACCTGATTCCCAAGGTGCAGATCACCATCGCCTGCAACGATGCCTTCGAGGACATCACCGTGGACACCATCATCCGCACCGCCAGGCACGGCGGTGGCGAAGTGGGTGACGGCAAGATCTTCGTCCAGGATCTGAAGGAGTGCGTCCGCATCCGCACCGGGGAACGGGGCGGCCAGGCCATCTAGAGGCGTAAAACATCCGAATGCCGCTGCGCGGCGCCTGTACGGAGTGCTGACAGAGGTTCGGGCCCCAGGCCTGCTGTGGATTTAAATGGGCTCTCGGAGCGTGTATGGTTCGCTCTGGGGGGCGGAGCGCGATGGGGCTTTTTTCGGGGGATTGGGTCGAGGTGCTCTCAGCCGGCGAGATCCTGGCCACTCTGGATGCCAACCAGTCGCTGGAGGGCCTGCCCTTCATGCCGGAGATGCTGGCCTTCTGCGGAGAGACCTTCCAGGTGCAGATCCGCGCGGATCGCACCTGCGTCAGGGCCCTCCCGCCCGGTGAACATGAGCCGATCCGGGGTCTCCAGGGTAGTGTGGTGCTGGCCGGGCTCCGGTGTGATGGTCGCTCCCACGGGAGCTGCCAGCTGGGCTGCATGCTCTTCTGGAAGGAGGCCTGGCTGAAGAAGGCGACGGGTCCGCGCCCCGGCCGGGAATTCCCGGCGGGACCGCCGGCAGCCGGACTCCCGGTGACCCGGGGCCAGGACCCATCGATTTTCTTCTGCCAGGGCACAGAGTTGGGGCGGGCGACCAGGCAAGGCCGGTCGAAATGGAACCCCAATGAGTACCTCATGCTGCTGCGGGCGGGTACTTTCACGGTTCCCGAGCTGGTCCGGATGCTGCACACCGCCGGCAGCCGCAAGGTGGAGCTGGCGCTCCGCTCGCGCTTCCAGTCCCGCACCCCGGCGGCTCCGGAGGAGGCCGGTGAAGTGCTGGAGTTGCAGCCGGGGGAATGGGTCGAGGTTAAGGAGATGCAGGAGATCCTGCGGACCCTTGATGCCCGCCATTGCCGCAAGGGCCTGGCCTTCAGCAACGACATGTTCGGATTCTGCGGCCGGAGGTTCCAGGTACAGCACCGCATCCACACCCTCCTGGATGAAAAGTCGGGGAAGCTTCGGAAGGTCCAGCACACCGTCACCCTGGCGGGTACCGACTGCCAGAAATACATGGGTTGTGCCCGCCAGATGCCCCTCCTCTGGCGCGAGCTTTGGCTACGACGGGTGGCCTCGCCCTGGGTCTGATGGGCAACGACCGTCCAGGATTCCTGGAAGGCTGGGCAGCCCTGGCTGGGGTAGCCTCGGATCATGCGTTCCCTCGTCTGGTTCAGGGGCAAGGATCTCCGGGTGGCGGACCATGAGCCGCTGTTCGAGGCCATGACTTCGGGAGAGGTCATCCCGCTCTTCGTGCTGGATCCCTACTTCTTCAGCCCGGACCGCGCCCGGGAGCTGCCACACCGCATGCAGTTCCTCCTTGATTCGCTGCGGGACCTGGAGGCCAGCCTAGCCCGGCTGGGCTCGCGCCTGCTGGTGGTGCCAGGCCGCAGCGTGGACGTGGTGCCGCGCCTGGCTGCGGAATGGAAGGTGGACCAAGTGCTGGCGCACCGCTGGGTGGAGCCCTTCGGTCGCGAGCGTGATCGCAGGGTGGGGGAGTCCCTGGAGCGAATGGGCGTGGGTTTCCGGCTGTTCGAAGGCGAAACCCTGCTGGCGCCGGGTTCAGTACGAAACGGACAGGGGGCCATGTTCCGGGTGTTCACTCCCTTCAGCAGGGCTGCATCGGCGCGACTGAACTTGGGCCCATCCCGGCCAGCGCCCCCGTCGCTGCCGCCCTTGCCGGAGGACCTCTTGGCCAGGACGATTCCCATTCCATCGATGGAGGAGCTGGGCCTGGCGCGGAATCCTGACCTGCAACCAGGAGGTGAGGGGAACGCTCGCAGCCGCCTGCAGGCCTTTGCCACAGGTCCGATCAGGTCCTACGGCACGGACCGCGACCGCATGGACCTTCCCGGCACCTCGCGTCTGAGCGCCGATCTTAAATTCGGCACTCTGTCCGTGCACGCGGTCTGGCAGGCCGCGGTGGCGGCCGAGCGGGGCGAATCCGGGCGGCGCTACCTTACTGAGCTGCTTTGGCGCGAATTCAGCCACCACCTGTTGTGGGAATGGCCGGAGCTGCTCCAGCAGCCCTTCCGCCCCGACTTCGCGGGCTTCCCCTGGCCGCAGGACGAGGGGGCGTGGGTGGCCTGGACCGAAGGTCGAACTGGCTATCCCGTGGTGGATGCTGCGGCCCGCCAGCTGCTGGCCGAAGGCTTCGTTCACAATCGGGCGCGCATGGTGGCCGCCAGTTTCCTCACCAAACATCTGCTCCTGGACTACCGGCTTGGCGAAGCCCACTACATGCGTTGGCTCACGGATGGCGACTGGGCCCAGAACAACGCCGGCTGGCAGTGGAGCGCGGGGTGCGGCTGCGATGCCCAGCCCTGGTTCCGCATCTTCAATCCGGTCACGCAGGGACGGAAGTTTGATCCCGACGGCGCCTATGTGAGGCGCTGGGTGCCCGCGCTGGCGGAGTGTCCCACCGCCTTCATCCACGAACCCTGGAGGGCCCCGAAGAGCCTGCGGAGCCACTTCGACTATCCCGATCCCATCGTGGATCACGCCTTCGCCCGACAACGATTCCTCGCGACGGCGCGGGGGTATCTGGGCCGGACCGGGGCGGGGAACCCGGGCTGATGGTTTACGGCATCGAAGGGGCAGGGGGCCTGGCTCGGTCCGAAACAAGCGCCAGGATTCAGGGAATCAGCAGCACCTTGCCGGTGGTCGTCCTGGATTCCAGGAGTCGATGGGCCTCGGCGCCATCGGCGAGGGGTATTCGGGCCGCAACGTGAACCTTCAGAAGGCCCCGGCGCACCCAGTCGAAGAGCTCTTCCGCCCGGTTGAGACGGTCTTTGCGGGTGCGCAGCACATTCCATAGATCGCCGCCCGTGAGGCTCTTGCTGGTATCCATCAGGTAGCGTGGATCCACTGGCACAGGGTCCCCCCCGGCCATGCCGAAGAAGACCACGTGACCCCCGGTGCGGGCAGCTTCCAGGCTCTTCTGCAGGGTGGAGCCCACGCTGTCGTAGACCACGTCCACGCCCTCGCTCAGGACCAAGCCAGCCTCGTCCACCTCGGAGCTGAAGTCGCGGGCCGCCTGGGACCAGTCCTCGCCGAACAGGACCACCTGCTTGGCCCCTGCGTCCAGGGCGGATTGGATCTTCGATTCTCTGGAAACGATGCCTAGGATCTCTGCCCCCAGCAGGTTGGCCATCTGCACCAGGAGCAGGCCCACGCCCCCGGCCGCCGCATGCACCAGCACGCTGTCGCCCTCCTTGATGGCGTGGCTGTCCCGCACCAGGTACTGGGCGGTGAGGCCTTGCAGGAGCACGGCGGCGGCCACCTCAAATGAGATATCGTCCGGCAGGGGAATGAGCTTGGCGACGGGGACCACCACCCGCTGGGCATGGGCAAAGGGGCTATCCGCAAAGGCCACGCGATCTCCGACCTTGATTCCCGCCACACCCGGGCCCACCGCCTCCACCTCGCCCGCGGCCTCGTAGCCGGCGATCCAGGGAGCTGCCCCCCTCAGGTGGTAGCGGCCCTGGCGTCGGTAGCAGTCGGCGAAGTCCATGCCGATGGCCCCGGTAAGGATGCTCACCTCGCCAAGGCCAGGCACGGGATCGGGGACCGCTTGCCAGACCAGGACTTCCGGGCCGCCGTACTGGCTGAAGGTGAGGGCTTGCATGGGCAGCCTCCGAAGGGTCCCGGCCGCTGGGTGATCTCCCGGCCAAACTCGCTTCCATGTCCAGGGTAGTCCCGTGTCCCCGCACCCGGTGGCCTTCCTTGGGATTGGGCCGTCCGGCTGCTGTTCAAGGCTGACCCCTTGGGGCTTCACGCGGATGGCGAGTGCCGTCGAGTATGGCCCCTCAGCCGAAGAGGTTCATGTCATCCGCCCGGCAGGTGCCTGATAGAGTGGGGAGGGACAATCTAGTCTTATCCCTTTTACTTTATTGACTTACGGGTAGCCCATGCACACCATTCGATTCGATGGCAAGACGCCCGGCGCGGCGGAATGCGACCGGGAGACGGCACTCCTCGCGGCCAGCACCAAGGCCGCCGTGCCGCTGCCCCACCGCTGCGGCGGCCATGCCCGCTGCGGCACCTGTGTGGTCACTATAGTTGAAGGGGCCGAACACCTCAGCGAGATGGGTGGGGCCGAGACCCGGGTCCTCAAGGCCTTGAAAGCCACCCCCGACCAGCGCCTGGCCTGCCAGACCTGGGCCCGGGGCGATGTGAGTTGCCGATATTGATTGTGTTGTTGCAGGCGCGGATCTACTTGAACTGAAATTTAGTCACAAGAAAAGCCGCCCGAAGTTTGGCGGCTTTCCCCGTTCCTTTCAGGCATCGTCTCACCGGAACTGGACTGGTTTTTTCTTCCAGAGATTCGGCCGGGCAAAGGGCGCCGTAGCATGGCTCTTCATGGTGACGGCTTCCCCCGAGGCCTTGGCCTGCGGCCAGCCGCCAAGCACCTTGTTCCCGGTGCCCTGGTCCAGCACGGTGTCGAGGGGATTCGGACAGACCACCAGGTTGTGGCTCGTCGCGGGATCGAGGTAGATCCGGGCAAGCCCGTAGCTTGGGTCGGCGAAGAAATCGCGGACATGGTTGCCGATGACGGTATTCTGAGAGCTGCCCCAGAGACCGATGGCATCCGTGCCTGCGCCGGTGATCGTGTTGTTCCAGATGACCGTGCCCTTGGTGTTGTAGGCGCCGATACCCTCCCCACCGAGGAAGTCGGGTTTTAGTTCGACGGTGTTGTTGTAGATCGTCGCTCGAATCCAGGGGAACTGGTGGTCGTCTGAAAGCAGGACAGCACAGGGTGCGAACCAGGCACCGAAATTCGGTCCGGAAGCAATGAACGTGTTGTCGTGGATGGAATAGTAGGCTGGCTTGGTGGGCACGATGTCCAGCCAGGGAATCACCCACATGCTGTTCCAAAGGCCCTCGGACTTGTTGTAGGAGATCTCGAAACTGGAGCTCTCCGCACCCTCCATGTCCAGACCGACCCAACCATCCTTGAAGACATTTCCTGTAATGGGGGAACCACCGATGGTCACTTTGGCATCCCGGACGAAACCTCCCACATATGCCCCGCTGCCAGTAGATTTGAACGAGCTGTTCCGGACCGTGAAATTGCCGGTCAGGGTGTAGTAATCCAGGTCAGCAGTGCCCTTTGGGAGTTCACCGACAAAGTCCACCCCGTTGATGACATTGAATCCCCGGCTGGTGGGGCTGTCGTCAGGCAGTCCCTCGAAGGCCACATTTTCCACCCAGGCATTCGTGCGGTGCTGCCCCATGAACCTGAGAGACTCGATAAGAAAGGTGCAGGGGGAACCACACATATACCAGAGGGTCGTGGCCGTTCCTGGGGCGGCGGTAACCTTGATTGAGAGATCCGTAACCCGGATGTCCCCGTCTACGAAAATGATGAGACTGGGCCACCGATTGGTGGTGCCGTTTGGCCAGTTAAGTGCCCCACCTGGCAGTGTTTCACCATTACACCCATCCGGGGAGTTCACGAGGAGGTTGGGCAGGGCCTCGATGGTCGTCTTGTCCTTGCCCATGCCCTTAAAGGTGCCGTGGAAGTTGTAGGTCGCTAGCTGCTGGGTCAGGTACTTCCCCGCAGCCAGTTGCACGGTAGTGCCTGGACCTTTGGCCACAGCCTCATTCAGCGCCTTCTGGATATTGGCCGTGTCATCCACACCATTGGGTGGCCGGACCTTAATGGTGTGTCCGCCAGCCCAGAGGGTTGTCGGCAGCAGCAGGGCAAGGCCCAGGGCAGCCCAGAGCCGCGCGGGTCCGAAGCAGGGGTGTGACTGACGGCGGATGTTATCAAGCACGGTGTCTCCTCCTTCCCCGAAGAGATGGTTGGATGGAGCGCCCCCGGAATCTGGGTCCTGAAGGCAGGTGCTCTATCCCCCAGCTGACCGCATCCTTCGGGGAGGCGCGAACAAGCCGAAGGAGGCCCCTGAGAATTTGGCAGCAAATGGCAAAGGGAAAGGTACTGCAAATTACCGGTAGGTCAACAACCTACCACGGGTAATTCACCAGAGGTATCCTGTCGGCTCAGCCCACCGGCCGCCGCCCCTCCATGGCCCGGTCGAGCGTGAGCTCATCGGCGTATTCGAGATCGCTGCCAATCGGAAGACCCAGCCCGATGCGCGTGGTGCGGATGCCGATGGGCTCCAGCATGCGGGCCAGCCAGCTGGCGGTGGCCTCGCCATCCACGGTGGGGTTGGTGGCCAGGATGACCTCCTGGATGGCCTGATCCTCCAGGCGCTTTAGCAGCTCGCGGATGCGCAGCTGGTCGGGACCGACCCCGCGCAGGGGCGAGATCAGACCCCCCAGCACGTGGTACCGGCCCCGGAAGTGGCCGCTGCGCTCGAAGCTGAGCACGTTGGAGGCCTCGGCCACGATCACGAGGCAGGCTGGGTCTCGGCGGGGGTCCAGGCAGATGGGGCAGGTGGGCTGATCCGTGAAGGCGCCGCAGATTTCACAGAACCCTACCTTTTCGGCGGCCTGCTGGAGCTGGTGGGCCAAGTGGGCCATGGCCCCGGGCCCCTCCTTCAGCAGGTGCAGAGCCATGCGCTGGGCGGACTTGACCCCCACCCCAGGCAGCTTCTGGAGGCTCTCGATCACCGCCTCGAGGGGTTGCGGTAGCTTCACTGGATCAGAGCCCGAGGCCGGGCAGGTTCAGGCCCGCGCCCATGCCGCCCATCTGCTTCTTCATGGTCTCGTCGACCTTGGTGGCGGCATCGCGGAAGGCCGCCAGGAGCAGATCCTCCAGCATGGAGGGATCCTCGGGGTCCATGGCGTCCTTGGCGATGGAAAGGCCCATCAGCTCCTTGGAACCGTTAAGGGTGACCTTCACCAGCTCACCGCCGGCGGTGCCATCGACGCGCAGGTTGGTCTGGGTTTCGGCCAGTTTCGCCTGCATCTGCTGGGCCTGCTTCATCAGGAATCGCATGTCCATGGGATCAACCTCCGGATTGTTTATCGTTTGGGGTGCAGGAATGGCCATGCAGGTGCGGCCAGTGGATGCGGCGCAGGCGCTTGGCCAGCCAGAGCATGAAGAAGTATCCGACAGGCAGCGCCAAAAGGGTACAGATGGTCCCGCCGAGCAGGTAGGACTTCAGGATCGGCCGCAGCATGCTGGTCATGGCCTCGAAGCCGTCCCAGGTCAGGAAGCTCCGCCAGCCGATCTCGTGCCAGTGGACCTTGGCCAGGTTGGCCTCGGTGAACCGCCCCCGCACGAAATTCCCCACCCAGGTGCTCGCCGTGGCGATGGGCACCACGGTCCAGGGGTTGTTGATGAGCATGGCCATGATCATCAGGGGCCGGTGCAACCGTCGGAAGATCACACAGAAGAGGAATACCATGCCGGTATGGAGCCCCAGGAGAGGGTTCCAGGCGATGGAAAGCCCCAGGCAGAAGCTCCAGGCCAGCTGCTCTGGGCTGAGTTCCGGGTGCAGGATGTGGGCCTTCAGGCGGTTCCAGAGCCCCCTGGGCGAAGGTGGTGGCGGCGGAGGTGGAACGAAGGGCGCGTCGGCTTCAGTCATGGGCGAAGTGGTCGAATCCAAGGTCCGGCAGGGCGCGCGTTCCAGCTCCATCATAGACGAGGAGGGGCGCCGGTCCCCGCTCCATGGCCCGGCCCACGGGAAGGAGCGCCAGGCCTAGCCGCGCTTCCAGTTCCGTTTGGGAGAGGCTCGAGCCGAAACACCGGGCATAGTCCTCGCCTCCCCGCAGGGCCTCCTCATCCAGGCCCGCTTCCACCAGGATGCTCAGCCGCGAGGCCTCCGCCAGGTTGTGCAGATCCCGGCTCAGGCCGTCGGAGAGATCCAGGCAGGCGTGGACTTCGGGGATGGCGGCCAGCTTCAGGCCCAGGCCCAGGTTCGGTCTTGGGTCCAGGTGGGCGGCCAGATCGGGGTCCGGCAGGAGCGCATTCCAGCGCTGCCCCGCCCGCAGCTTCCGCAGGCCCCGGAAGCTGGCGCCGGGGAGCTGGTCCACATAAATTCGATCCCCGGGCTTGAGACCATCGCGCCGCAACCACCTGGCCGCGAAGCCGAAGGCCGTGAGGCCCAGGCCCAGGCCCGCGGGACGCCCCACCGTGTCGCCACCAAAAACCTGGACACCGGCTTCCTGCGCTCCCGTCGCCAGACCACCGAGAAAGGCCTCCAGCCAGGGGGCCTCGATTTCGGGGCCCAGGGCCAGGGTGAGGGTGAAGCCGATGGGCCGGGCCCCCGAGGCATCCAGATCGGACAGGTTCACGGTCAGGAGCTTCCGGGCCAGCAGTTCCGGCGGGTGCCAAGCGAGGCGGAAGTGCTGATCCGATTCCATGAGGTCCGTGGTCACCAGCAGCCGGTGGCCCGCAGGGGTGGGCGGCAGGGACCCGCAGTCGTCCAGCAGGCCGTCGCCTCCGGGGAGCAAGTCCCGGATTCGGGCCAGAACCCCCGTCTCCTTCAGATGCATGGCGATCTCCGTCACAAGTCCAGTCTCCCATGGCCCAGCGGGCGAGGCGATGCTTGGTCCTGGGGCCTGGGAATGCTAGGTTGGTTGGGTTCGCCCAACGCCGGGCCCTAAATGAATCTTGAGGAGACGACCATGGCCATCACCAAAGTCTGGATCGAAGACGGCTGCATTGTGTGCAATGCCTGCGAGGCCGAGTGCCCCGAGGTGTTCCACGTCACCGACACCAGCTGCAACGTCAACGGCTCCGTGCGCGAGGATGGCGTGGACAACGAGAACCGCGACGAGATGAGCGCCCTCTCCGGCAGCTTCGGCACCGATCTGGAAGCCGCCATCGAGGCCGCCGCCGCCAGCTGCCCCGTGGAAGTCATCAAGTTCGAGAAGGCCTAGAGCTGAAACGGCTCCGCCGTTTCAGTAAGGAAAGGGCGCCGTGAGGCGCCCTTTCCTGCATTTACTGAAGCCTGAAGCCTGAGGACTGAAGCCTATTCTTTCAGCCCCACATTCACCTCAAAATCGCCGAACTCTGTATTGAAAGGGATGGCGATGCAGGGAACGTCGCCACTGCGGCTGATCCTGTGCCCCTTGCCGACGACCACGGTGGGCACGGAGATGGAAAGGCTGAAACCGTCCTGGATGAGCAGGCGTCGGGCGTCGCCCACCACGATGTTGCCGATCTCACCGATGGCGTCCTCTACGTTCCTGTCCAGCTCCGTGACCTCTTCCATGAGCATGTTGCTGGCGATGCGGCAGGCCAGGTCGACCGGGAAGCTGAGAATGATGGAGCCCGAGGTATCCCCGGTAATGCCGATGATGGCGGAGATGTCGTAGGTGGTGATGAGATCCTCCTTCACCGATAAGCCCACCTTCTCGGCCGTGATACTGGCCATCATCTCCAGGCTTCGGAGCGTGGATTCGATGAAAGGATTGATGAAAGCGACGTTCATGGGACCCCAGGCAATGTGACTGGTGGTTGTTTCGGTCAAGGAATGCTCCGGCATGACTTCTGGCATTGAGGGCCAGGGGCTCTCCCGTCACCATGGACCTTCACGCCGGGAGTCACCCATGCTCGATCGCCTGCAGGCCGACCTGAAGACTTCCATGCTGGCCAGAGATGCGGCGCGAACCCAGGTGCTCCGCATGGCCCTGGCCGCCTACAAGAACGAGGCCGTGGCCAAGGGATTGGGCCCCCAGGGGGTCCTGGTCGAGGTAGATGCCCTGGCGGTCTTCAAGCGGCTGGTGAAGTCCCGGGAGGACAGCGTCGCCCAGTTCGAAAAGGTGGGGCAGGTGGACCGGGCCGCCCAAGAGAGGGCCGAAATCGAGCTGCTCAAGCCCTACCTGCCCGCCATGCTCGAAGGTCAGGCCCTGGAAGGCGCCGTGCGGGCCGCCATCGCCCTGAGCGGGGCCACGGCCAGGAAGGACCTTGGGCTGGTGATGAAGGCCCTTCAGGCGGCCCACGGAGGCACCATCGACGGCAAGGCCGCCAGTGCCCTGGTGCAGTCACTGTTGGGGTGACATCGTCTGGGGGGCCGCCTGCTCCCTGCGTTTGTGATGGCCCCCAGAGCCCCCGTCAGGCCACCGTGCAAAGCCCGGCGGCCTGACTTGAATCCGAACCGGGCGAAGCGCGCTCCTGAGTTAGACTTGAAGGTTCGAGGCTCCGATGAAGCAATCCAAACTCCTGATCCAGACCCTGCGTGAAACGCCCCGTGATGCGGACGTGGTGAGCCAGCAGCTCATGATGCGGGCCGGCATGATCCAGAAGGTGGCCGCCGGCATCTATAGCTACCTGCCTCTGGCCTTCCGAAGCATCCGCAAGTTCGAGGAGATCGTCCGGGAGGAACTGGCCAAGGACGGCTGCCAGGAGCTGCTCATGCCCGCCGTGCTGCCTGCCGACCTCTGGCAGGAGAGCGGGCGCTGGAAGTTCTATGGCGACGAGCTGCTGCGCTTTTGCGACCGCAAGGCAAAAGCCGAGGTGGCCGAGCGCCGTGCCCGCGGCGAAAAGCCCGATGAGCGGGACTTCTACAACTTCTGCCTGGGCCCCACCCACGAGGAAGTGATCACTGACATCGTCCGGAAGAATGTCCGCAGCTACAAGCAGCTGCCCATGAACCTGTTCCAGATCCAGACCAAGTTCCGCGACGAGCGCCGGCCCCGCTTCGGCCTCATGCGGGGCCGCGAATTCACCATGAAGGACGCCTACTCCTTCCATGCGGATGATGCCTGCGCCGATCGCGAATACTGGGTCATGTTCAATGCCTACAAGCGGATTTTCGCCCGGTTGGGCGTGAAGTTCAGGCCCGTGGAAGCCGACAGCGGCGCCATCGGTGGCAGCTTCACCCACGAGTTCCACGTGCTGGCCGGCAGTGGCGAGGACGCCATCCTCAGCTGCGATGGGTGTGATTACACATCGAACATCGAGAAGACGGAGGCTCCGGCGCTGCACGGCAGAGATAGTGAAAGTGCCTTTGAGCTGAAGCGCGATCATTTCGTCACACCGGGCGTTGTCGGCCAGGTGGAGCAGGCGGCGGGGATGAAGGATGCAGAGCACGATGGCATGCCCATCACGCAGACCAGCAAGTTCTTCCTCTACCGCGTGACCTTCGCGGACGGGAAATCCAAGTTGGTGGGTGCCGTCCTTCGGGGTGATCACGAGATCAATCCCGTGAAGGTGAAGAACTTCGTCGGTGCCGCTGAAATGGAGTTGATGCCACTGGAGGAGGCCGAGGCCTTCACCGGTGCCAAGACCGGATTCATGGGCCCCGTGGGGCTCACGGGTGTGATCCTCCTGGTGGATCGCAGCCTGGAGGGAGCCGTCAACCTCACCTGCGGCGCGAACCGCACGGATTACCACCACTTCGGCCTGGACCCCGCCCGGGACCTGCCGGGCTGCGCCTTCGCGGACCTGCGGATGGCGGCTGAGAACGACACCTGCACCCGCTGCGGCAAGGGGACCTACCAGTCCTTCCGCGGCATCGAAGTGGGGCAGGTCTTCAAGCTCGGCACCAAGTATTCGAAGTCCATGTCCTGCACGTTCCTCGACGATCAGGGAAAAGAAAATCCCATGGTGATGGGCTGCTACGGCATCGGCATCACCCGCACCGTGGCCGCGGCCGTGGAGCAGAACTACGACGCGGACGGCATCATCTGGCCCTGGCCCATCTCGCCCTATCAGGTGCACGTGGTCTGTCTGGACCCAGGCAATCCCGAGGTCTCCGGCGTGGCCTTCCAGGTGGAGAAGGATCTGGAAGCGGCAGGGTTCGAAGTCCTGCACGATGATCGGGAAGGCCTGAGCCCCGGGGCCAAGTTCAAGGATGCGGACCTGCTGGGCTTCCCCCTTCGCCTCACCGTGGGCGCCAAGGGCCTGAAAGATGGCATCGTGGAACTGCGGGACCGCCGCACCAAGGAAGTGGTCAAACTGAAACCTGAAGCCGCCGTGGCGGAAGTGGGCGCCGCCCGGGACCGCATCATGCTGGAGCTGGAAACCGCAGGAGGCCGCTGATGGCGGAGGGCAGAGTCCACCTCACGACCTTCATCGAAGGGGTGCTGGTCCATGGCCAGCAGACGCCATTCGTCCTGCTGGTGCCCTCGCCCCACAGTCCCCATCGGGGCCTGCTCATGCCAGCCCAGATTCCCTGGTCACCGGGGTTCCTCCCCACTTCCTTGCTGAACGCGCAGATCGAGGCCGCCTGGGGCATGCCCTTCCGGTTCGTGGACAAATCCGTGCTGCCGGTGGTGTTCGATGAGCGCACCAGCCGGCTGCCGACCCCCTGGCTGCTTCGCCTGGAAGGTCTAGAAGGTCAGCAGCGCCTTTACTTGAGCCACCTGCTGCGGACCAAGGCGCCGGAGGACCTGCTGCCGCCTCCGCCTCCGGGGGGCCAGTGGTACAGCGACAAGGGTCTGCTGAGCGCCGACCTGCTCCCAGGCGTCCGAAGACTTTGCCAGTCGGCTTTGCAGGCGATATTGGAAGGATAGGCTCCAGGCCTCAGTCGCGCGGGCTGCGCCCGCGCGTTAAAAAAAAGACGCGGCCGGGAGGCCGCATCCTAGCCCCACTGAAGCCTGAAGCCTGAGGACTGAAGCCCGTCCTACCTCTGTTCGAACGCATTGAAGAAGTAGCTGACCTCGAACTTCGCGCTCTCGGGTTTGTCGCTGCCATGGGTGGCGTTGCGGCCGATGCTGGCGCCGAAGCGCTTGCGGAGCGTGCCTTCTACGGCATTGGCAGGGTTGGTGGCGCCCATGAGATCCCGCCAGCGAAGGATGGCGTTCTCGCCCTCCAGCACCATGAGGACCACGGGGCCCTCCGTCATGAAGGCCTCCAACTCGGGGTAGAAGCCCTTGCCCACGTGCTCGTGGTAAAAGCCCTGGCAGAGGGCCGGGGTCAAGCGGGTCCGCTTGAGGCCCACGACCTTCAGGCCGCTATGTTCGATGGTGGTGATGATTTCCCCCACATGTCCGTCCTTGACGGCATCGGGCTTGACGATGGCGAACGTGCGTTCAAGGGCCATGGTGCCTCCAGAATCAAAACAACCAGTCTGCCTTGGGTGGGTAACTTCGGCAACCACGGATCCTTGGTTCTTGCTCCCGGCGCTGTGAAATGGGCATTCATCGCGCTACAATCGACGGTTTACGCGACTGGACGGCTCCATGCTCGACAACCTCCTAAAGAAACTCATCGGCTCCAAGAACGATCGGGAGCTGAAGCGGCTGTGGGCCAGGGTCCAGGCCATCAACAACTTCGAACCGGAATTCACTGGGCTCAGTGATGACGCGCTGAAGGCCAAGACCCCCTACCTCAAGGAGAAACTGGCAAACGGGGCCACCCTGGAGGACATCCTGCCCGAGGCCTTCGCCGTGGCCCGGGAGGCCAGCAAGCGCGTGCTCAAGATGCGCCACTTCGACGTCCAGATCGTGGGCGGCATGGCGCTGCACGAGGGCAAGGTCGCCGAGATGCGCACCGGTGAGGGCAAAACCCTCACCGCCACGCTGCCTCTGTACCTTAACGCCCTGGCCGGCAAAGGCGCCCACCTGGTCACGGTGAACGACTACCTGGCCCGCCGCGACGCCGAGTGGATGGGCCGCCTCTACACCTGGCTGGGCCTCAGCGTGGGCATCATCCAGCACGGCCTCGATGACCAGCAGCGGCGGGATGCCTATGGCTGCGACATCACCTATGCCACCAACACCGCACTGGGCTTCGACGCCCTCCGCGACAACATGAAGTGGGACCTGGACGAGTTCACCCAGCGCGGCTTCAACTACGCCATCGTGGACGAAGTGGACAGCATCCTCATCGATGAGGCGCGCACCCCGCTGATCATCGCGGGCAGCAGCGAGGAAGATACCTCCAAGTACTTCCGCATCGACGCCATCGTTCCGAAGCTGAAGAAGGAAGTGCATTACAAGGTCGACGAGAAGGACCGCCAGGTGATGCTGACGGATGATGGCATCCACCATGCCGAACAGCTGCTGGGCGTGACCAACCTCTACGATCCGACCAGCATCGAGACGCTGCATGGCCTCAACCAGGCCCTGCTGGCGCACAACCTCTACCGGCTGGACGTGGACTACATGGTCCGCCCCAAAGAAGACGGCAAGGGCATGGAAGTGGTCATCGTGGACGAGTTCACGGGACGCGCCATGCCGGGCCGCCGCTGGTCCAACGGCCTGCATCAGGCCATCGAGGCCAAGGAGGGGGTGGAGGTCAACGCCGAGAACCAGACCCTGGCCACGGTGACCTTCCAGAACTTCTTCCGCATGTACAAGACCCTGGCCGGCATGACCGGCACGGCAGAGACCGAGGCCACAGAACTGCATTCCATCTACAAGCTGGACGTGCTCGTGGTGCCCACGAACATGCCCATGATCCGCACTGATTTCGCCGATACGGTCTACTCGACCCGGACCGGGAAGAAGAAGGCCATCGTCGAAGAGATCCGGGAGCTGCACACCAAGGGCCAGCCCGTGCTGGTGGGTACGGCCAGCATCGACAGCAGCGAGGACCTGGCCGATGCCCTCAAGGCCGCCCGCATTCCCCACGTGGTGCTGAACGCCAAGCACCATGAGCGGGAAGCGGAGATCATCGCCCAGGCGGGCCGAAGAGGCGCTGTCACCATCGCCACCAACATGGCGGGCCGCGGCACCGACATCATTCTCGGCGGCAACCCCGAGGGCCTGGCCCGCATCGAGGCCAAGAAGAAGGACATCGCCCTCTATGACGAGGAGGGTTTCGAAACGGCCGAGTTCTCGGCCCTCGTGGAAAAGATGCGGGGCCAGACCACGGCCGAGCATGAGGAAGTGGTGTCCCTTGGAGGCCTGCATATTCTGGGCACCGAGCGCCACGAAAGCCGGCGCATCGACAACCAGCTCCGGGGCCGCGCCGGCCGCCAGGGCGATCCCGGTTCCAGCCGCTTCTACCTGTCCCTCGAGGACGACCTGATGCGGATCTTCGGTGGCGACCGCATCAAGAACCTCATGGGCGCCATGGGCATGAACGACGACGAGCCCATCGAAGCCGGCATGGTCACCCGCGCCATCGAGCGCAGCCAGAAGCGGGTCGAGGCCCACCACTTCGAGATCCGCAAGCACCTGCTCGAGTACGACGATGTCATGAACAAGCAGCGCATCTTCTTCTATGGACTGCGCACGGAGATGCTGAAGGGGAACACCAAGGACTACGTGCTGAGGGTGGCCGCCGAGATCGCCGAAGGCATCGCCAATGACTTCCTGCCCGACAAGGGCGAGCGGGATCAGGCCGGGTTCCGGGAACGGGTCGAGCAGCTCTTCACCCTCACCACCGAGGAGGTCGAGGCCGTGGGGCAGATGCCCCAGGCCCAGGCCACTGAGGCCCTGGCGGCCTTGGTGCAGCGCTTCTACGAGGGCAAGGACGAGCGCCTGGGCGGCGAGGGCATGCGCAGCTACGAGCGCTGGTCCATCCTCCAGATCATCGACGCCGCCTGGAAGCGCCACCTGCTGGTCATGGACCACCTGAAGGAAGCCATCGGCTTCCGGGGCTATGGCCAGAAGGATCCGCTGGTGGAGTACAAGCGCGAAAGCTATGAGTACTTCGAGCAGATGCGCTTCGGCTACGAAGACGAAATCATTTCGTACCTCTACCGCGTAGAGCCCCAGCCTTCGTACATGCCCGACGAAGACTTCTTCCGAGGCCCTTCGGAGACCATCGAGCTGGGCCCTGACGAGCAGGGCAATCCCCCCGAGGGAATCCAGCGCGTCCTGCGCTTCACGGCGGGTGGGCTGGAGGATTGATTCGACCAGGTTTTATATGCTGAGGAAATCACAGGGGGCCAATGGGCCCCCTGTGATTTTCTTGGGCCAGGGCCTCCGGCCCTGATACACACTAGGGTCATGGAACTGATCGTCGTCACGGGACTCTCGGGCGCGGGCCGGCATTCGGTGCTGGGCGCCTTGGAGGACAGCGGCTGCACGGCCCTCGATAATGTGCCGCCTCGCCTGCTGGAACCCCTGCTGGAACTGGAAGCCAAGCTGCAGCCCAGCCGGGAGCGGTTGGTGGTCGGCATGGACAGCCGGCAGGCGGAGTTTGTCCAGGAATTCGAACCCCTGCTGAGGCGCCTCAACCGGGGCCAGGTGCCGGTGCAGGTGGTCTTCGTGGAGGCCGCCGAGGGTGTCCTCCTGCGCCGGTATTCCGAGACCCGACGCCCCCACCACCTGGCCCTGCTGGGTACCGCCGAGGAGGGCATCCGCCAGGAGCGGGATCTCCTCGCCCCCATCCGGGCCCTGGCCACCACCATCCTCGATACGAGTCATCTGAGCTTGTCTGAACTTCGCCTGAGGATCGCTGCCCTCGTGCCCCAGGTGCCCTCGCGCCACACCGCCGTCCGCCTGCTCAGCTTCGGCTTCAAGCGGGGAATGCCCGCGGACGCCGACGTGATCCTCGATGCCCGTTTCCTCCCCAACCCTTTCTACGTCGATGCCCTGAAGCCCCTCACCGGCCAGGACTGGCCCGTCCAGGAGTACCTGCTGGAGTCACCGGATTTTCGAGAATTCCTGGAGCGCGCCGAATCCTGGCTGCGCTGGTCCCTGCCCCTGGTCCAGCAGGAGGGCCGGGCCTACCACACCCTGGCCATCGGCTGCACCGGGGGCCAGCATCGCTCCGTGGCGCTGGTGGAGATGCTGGCGCACCGCCTCCGGAACGACGTGTCGGCCCTGACCGTCCGGCACCGGGAGCTGGCTGGCTAGCCCTTCAGCCTTCCTTGAAGATCACGTTTCGTTTGGCCAGGTCCTCGCGGATGAAGTCCCAGGCGCCGGGCTCCAGGCCCACGAACTCCGGGGGGCTGATGCCTTTGCGGGAATAGCCGCCCTTCGCGATCAGCCGTACGGCGGCGGTGCAAGTGTAGCCGGTGGTGCGGGCCATGGAGGTGGTCCGCGCGGCGCGGTCGTAGCGGTCCAGGAGGCTCAGCTCCTTCCGCACCTTCCGGCCGTCCTTTTCGCCATCCACGATGACCCGCATGACGGTGAAATCCTCCTCGCCCTCCTGCATGAACCAGAGGGGGAAGAGTAGGTGGGTGGTCAGGTCCAGGGGACTGATCTCGACGCCGGCCACCTTGACCTTCTCCTTACCGAAGAACCCGGATTCCCGCAGCATCCGCATCTTCTCGATGTGGCCGGGGTAGCGCAGGGTCTTCTCCTTCATGTCGGGAATGCCCGGGAAGCTTTTGATGAGGCTCCGGAGGCCGTCCGTGTTGAAGGACTCCAGGGTGCCCAGCTCCGGGAAGTCCAGCAACTCAGGCTCGGACAGGGCCGGGAAGACCACCACTTTCCCGTCCTTCACGTAGCGGGTGGGGCGGGTGTACTCCTCGATGACATCGATGGGGCTGAAGCCGGCCTTGTATTCATAGGGCCAGGTTCGGATGACGGGCAGGCCGCCCACCAGGCATTCGAAGGACGTGATGCGATCCCACTTCCGTGAGAGATCGCCCAGGATCATGTTGTGGCAGCCTGGCGCCACGCCGCAGTCCACGATGGCGGTGAGGTTCTGGGCCTTGGCCAGGGCATCCAGCTCGAAGCAGTCCTCGTCGAAGAAGGAGATGTCCACCAGGGGCTTGCCGGCCTCCAGCACCGCCTTCGCAGTGGCGAAGCCCAGGAAACCCGGCACCGCGCCCACCACCAGGTCAGCCTTCGCCACGGCGGCCTTCACCGTTTCGGGCTTCGACAGATCCGCAATCAGGGTGGCCAGGCCGGCTTCGCGCATCCGGGCCAGGGCTCCCTCCGAGCGGTCCACCACCGTGACCTGGAAATCCGGGGCCAGGTCCTTGGCCATGGTGCCACCGACGCGGCCGACTCCGAGAACGACAACGTGCTTCATGGCGGTACTCCCGATGGGATGAGGATTCACTGCCGGATTATCCCTGGGATGTCAGGGACAGCCGGGAGGATCCTGGGATTTCTTGACGGTTTGTCCAAGGTAGAAGGATCCGCGCTATCCCGGCATTCTGGAGGCATGTCGCGTTCCTCGGTTTCCCTCCGGCTCTTCCTGGCCATCACGGTCCTGGCCATCCTGCCGGTCCTGGGGGGCTGGTGGACCTGGAAGGGGGAGGGGCCCCTCCAGCAGGAAGCCACGGTGCTGGTAAAAAAGGGCACCAGCATCAACCAGGTGGCCGACCAGCTCGAGCGCGAGGGCGTCATCCGTTCAGCCTCCCTGTTCAAGCTCTGGGCCCGGGCCCGCAAGCTCCAGCTCATCCGCGGCGAGTACACTTTCACGGCCCGGGCCAGCCTGTCGGACGTGGCCGGGAAGCTGCGCCGGGCGGAGATCCACTACACGCGGGTGTCCATCCCCGAGGGGGCCCACGCCTGGTCCACCCAGAACCGCCTGAAGGAATTCGTGCCGGAGGACGTGTTCTGGACCCTGTGGAAGAGCCCGCGCCTGGCCAAGGCCGCCGGTTTCCCGGAGGCTGAAAGCCTGGAGGGACTGCTGGCCCCGGCGACCTACAAGCTGCACCACGCCATGGAACCCGAGGAAGTCATGCTCATGCTGGTGGAGGCCTTCCGCGATCAGGTGCGTCCCGAACTGGAAGGGGGCGTGCTGCCGCCCTATGAGACCTTGATCCTGGCCAGCCTGGTGGAGAAGGAAACCAAGCTGCCGGAGGAGCAGCCGAAGGTGGCCGGCGTCTACAAGAAGCGCCTGGATATCGGCATGCGCCTGCAGTGCGATCCCACGAGCCTCTACGCCCGGTGGCTCCTGGGTGATCTGCGGTTCACAGCCCCGCTGGCGGCGGATATCCGGCGCTCGCACCGGTTCAACACGTATGCGGTGAGCGGTCTGCCTCCCACGCCCATCGCCATTCCCAGTCCCGCGGCCATCGAAGCGGCCAAGGCGCCGCTGGCGGGAAAGGATCTCTATTTCGTGGCCACGGGATTGGGCGGGCACAACTTCGCCCCCAGCCTGAAGGACCACAACCGGAACGTGGGGGTGTACCGCAAGGAGCTCGCCCGTCAGAAGAGCCTTTCCCGTGGCAAAGAGCTCAAGGCAACACCCGACGACACCGCGATGAAGCCAGGCGGGATGCACCGCAAGGAAGGGCCCGCAGGGCAACGTGGTTCGTTGTTCAAGGGACCTGACGCCGCGGGGCGCCCGCCTGGCTTCATCCCTCCGGGCGAGGGGTGGCGGGGAGGCTCCGGCTCCGCGAGCTTGCGAGCGGGAGCCACGCGTAGCGTGGCGTCAGACGGAGGGCGATCCATCGTCAGCTCCAGCTATCGCGGCGCAGTGCGCCGCTCCTGCTCGCCTCCGGCTCACAGAGCCGGAGCCTCCGTTTCGCGTAGTACCCGCTACGCTGCCACTCGCCTTCCTCGCCTCGCTCGCCCGGCGCCCCTCGCGCGGCGACGTGGGGTGTTGTCTTGAGCTCTCGGGTCCGGCTGGATCAGCTGCTGGTGCAGCGCGGGTTCTGCGAGACCCGGGCCAAGGCCCAGGCCCGCATCCTGGCTGGCGAGGTGCTGGTGGAGGACCGGCCCGTCACCAAGGCGGGCACGGCCGTGGACGAGGCGGCCACCATCCGCCTGCGCGGCGAGCCCCTCCCCTTTGTGGGCCGGGGCGGACTCAAACTGGCCGGGGCCCTGGACCAGTGGGCCATCGATCCGACGGGGCTGGTCTGCTTCGATGCCGGCTCCAGCACCGGCGGCTTCACGGACTGTCTGCTTCAGCGCGGCGCGGCGAAGGTCTACGCCGTGGACGTGGGCACTAATCAGCTCCACTGGAAGCTGCGCAGCGATCCCAGGGTGATCTCCATGGAGCAGGTGAACCTCCGCACCTGGGATCCGGCGGCCATCCCCGAACGCTGCCAGCTGCTGGTGG
Source organism: Holophagaceae bacterium (assembly GCA_025363715.1). Taxonomy (GTDB): domain Bacteria; phylum Acidobacteriota; class Holophagae; order Holophagales; family Holophagaceae; genus Geothrix. Next base: position 60,755 of record JANYLR010000059.1, read on the forward strand.
CGGACCTGAGCTTCATCTCCCTCCGGCTGGCCATTCCGCCGGTGCTGCCCAGCCTGGTGCCGGGGGCCGAGGCGGTGCTGCTGGTGAAGCCCCAGTTCGAGGCCGGGCGGGATGATGTGGGGGCTGGGGGCATCGTCCGGGACCCGGCCATTCACCGGCGGGTGCTGGTGGATACCTGGACCTTTTTCGCGGGGACGGGCCTGCGCCCCCAGGCCCTGGCCATGAGTCCCATCAAGGGGGGCGAGGGCAACACGGAATTCCTGATGCGCCTCCGGCTGGGCCAGGAAGCCGGTGAGCTCGGCGCCGCCCTAGCTTCTCTCGAAATTTGATCCGGGTGATCTAGAGGCTGTCCCAGTCCGTGTGGATGGCTTGCCCCTGCGTTCCGGCGGCGGGTCCTGCGGGGGACGACTCCGGCTCCTCCTGGTTGGAGGTCTGCCACCGGGTGAAGCCATCAAGGGCGGGCTGCCCGCCCGGGCGGGTGCCCTGGCCGGTGTAGGTCAGGCGGGCCTCCGGGTCCTCGATCAGGGTGTTGATGTTGGCGATGTCCGCCTTGCCTTCCCGCTTGAAGCGGCCCATCAGGCCCTGGTCCTTGGTATAGAGGGCGGTGACAGCGCCGCAGGGGGTGTCCTGGAGCCAAGCCAGGGCCTCGTCGAAGTCCCCGAAGGGGCAGAGGTTCACGGTGGGGCCGAGAACCTGGTGACGGAACAGACCCATGTCGGGTTTCACGCCGTCCCACACGCAGGCCTGCATGTAGATGCCATGCCCGATGTTGCCCTTCACCTGGCTGGTGCGGTTGGCCTCGATCCACTGTTCACCGCCGGTGAGCAGGGTGGCACCTTCCGCCTGCCCCATCTCCCAGTGCTCCCGGAAGGCTGTGGCGGAGCGGGCGTTGATCATGGGGCCGTAGGCCACCTCCGCATCGGTCATGGGGTTGCCCACTTCCAGCTGGGCCACGCGATCCAGGAACCGCTGCCGGAAGGGCTCGGCGCAGGCCTGATGCAGGAGGATGTTCGCCAGGCCGGTGGTTCCCTGGCCAGCCTGGGCGAAGGCGGCTCGCAGAGCGTCTTCCACGGCCTGGTCGAGATCCGCATCCGGCAGGATCACCATGGCGCCCTTCCGGGTGAGGTCCAGGCTGGGGAGGATCAGGTTGCGCCCGCAGAGCTCCCCCACGGTGCGCCCCAGGGAGGTGGAGCCCACGAAGCTGAAGGACTGGAAATGGCCCTTGTCGATCCCCGCGAGGAAGTGCTTGCCACAGCCCGCCCGGCCCCGGCCGTTGACCGTGTTCACCACGCCCGGGGGCAGGCCCGCCTCCAGCAGGGCCCGGAGGAGGAGGTAGGCGGCGGCGGGGGCATTGTCGCTGGGCTTCCAAACCACCGTGTTGCCGCAGAGGATGGCTGGCAGGATCTTCCGGCTGGGCGCCGCCAGAGGCGAGCTACCGGTGGCCAGGATGCCGCAGACCCCCACGGGGCGGCGATAGGCCAGGGCGCCTGAGGCGAAGGTCCGGCTCTGGGTCCGCCGGGTCTCGGCGCAGAAAAAGGTACAGGCATCGATGGCCCCCTGGACTTCGGCCAGGGCCTCCCGGGGGGTCATGCCGATCTCCCGGGTGACGATGCGGGCGAGCTTGTCCCGGTGGGTGTCCAGGATGGCGGCGGTGAGCTGCACCAGGCCCTCGCGGGTGGCAGCAGTGGCGGTGGACCAACTCTGAAAGGCGTCGGCGGCGGCCTTGGCGGCCTTGGCCACATCTTTTTCGCCGCTGTCCGGGAACATGCCCACCAGGTCCCGTTGGTCAGCAGCGGACTTGGACTGGATCATGGAGAGGTCGCCCTCGACCTCCTTGCCACTGATGACGTTGAAGCCAATGATGCTTTTTCCCGCAGCGGTGGCCTGGGGCGAGTTTGCTTTGAGGTACATGCCGGGCTCCGGGGCGAAAGGAAAGAACAGGACTTGGACGTCCCAGGGAACGGCCTAACCCAATCATCGGCTTCCACCCTGTACACTGAAGAATTGCTGGAGTCCGGGTGTTCGATAACATCTCCATCCCCACCATCCTCGTGAGCTACGTGGCGCTGCTTTTCAGCCTCAGCGTGCATGAGGCCAGTCACGCCTCGGCCGCCCACCTGCTGGGTGACGACACGGCCTCCAGCCAGGGCCGCATGAGCCTGAACCCCCTCGTCCACATGGATCCCCTGGGGACCGTGGTATTCCCACTGCTCGGGCTCATCTTCGGGGGCTTCTTCATCGGCTGGGCCAAGCCGGTGCCCTTCAATCCGCTCTACTTCACCCGGAAGATCAGGATGAAAACGAGTGGTGCCCTGGTTTCCCTGGCTGGACCGGCTTCCAATGTCATCCTCAGTTTCCTATTCCTGGGGGTCATGTGCCTGTCCATCCGCCTTTCCGTGCCGGAAGTGGGCGAGCGCTGGAAGCTGTTGCAGGCGGCCTTCCACGGGCCTGAAACCCTGGTAAGGCTAGGTTTGCCTCTAGGACAAGTGCTTCTCCTTGGACTTGGCGGGTCCCTGGTCTTCATGAACGTCCTGCTGGCCGCCTTCAACATCCTCCCGCTGGGGCCGCTCGATGGAGCGGGCGTGCTTCGCGGCGTTCTGCCTGACCCTTGGCTGCCCAAGTACGACCGGATCCGGTACCACCCCTACACCATGCCCATTCTGTTCCTGCTCATGATGACCGGGGCCGTCGGGTTCCTCCTGGGCCCGGTTCGCACCTTCCTCTACTGGGCCCTCAATCCAGTCGCACGCCTGATTCTCGGAGTCTGATCCATGCAGCACCGCGTCCTTTCCGGCATCCAGCCCTCGGGCTCCCAGCACATCGGCCATCTGGTGGGGGCCCTGGACAACTTCGAGAAGCTTCAGCACGGGCATCAGGCCTTCTACATGATCGTGGACTGGCATGCCCTGACGTCGAAGTACGAAGCCGTCGAGGAGATCTGGCCCGCCACCCTGGAGCTCACCGCCTGCTTCCTGGCCACGGGGCTGGATCCTGAGAAGGCCACGATCTTTCTCCAGAGCCAAGTCAAGGAGCATGCCGAACTGCACCTGCTGCTCTCGATGATCACACCCCTCTCCTGGCTGGAGCGGGTGCCCACCTACAAGGAGAAGCTGCAGAACGCCGTGGCGGATCTCGGCAGCTATGGCTTCCTAGGCTACCCCCTGCTGCAAACCGCCGACATCATCATCTACAAGGCCCGCAAGGTGCCCGTGGGCGAGGACCAGCTCTTCCACCTGGAACTGGCCCGGGAGATCGTCCGCCGCTTCAACTTCCTGTTCCAGCGGGAGGTCTTCCCCGAACCCGAGGCGGTGCTCACCAAGACGCCCAAGGTGCCGGGTCTGGATGGCCGCAAGATGTCCAAGAGCTACGGCAACTGTATCTACCTGCGGGACACCAATGCCGAAATCCTGGAGAAGTGCACCCGGCAGATGGCCTCGGATCCGGCCCGGGTCCGCAAGACCGATCCCGGCAACCCCGATATCTGCCCGGTCTTCGAGTTCCACAAGCTCTTCAGCGACGACGCCACCCTTCAGCTGGTGAACACCGAGTGCCGCCGGGCGGGCATCGGCTGCTTCGATTGCAAGAAGCGGGTGGCCGAAGCCATGATTCGCCGCATCGAGCCGGTGCGGGAGAAGATCGAGGCCAACCTCGCCCATCCGGAAAACATCCAGGATGTGCTTCGGGATGGCAGCAACCGGGCCCGCAAGGTGGCCGCCGAGACCATGGCCGATGTGCGCGACGCGATGAAGATGCCGACCCTCTAGGGGCCTCGGAATGGGCGCAGAACGGGCTCTTGTGTTCCCGGCGGGCCCTGATAGACTTTTCTTCTCGTGGTCCCTTAGCTCAGCTGGTTAGAGCATCTGACTCTTAATCAGAGGGTCCCCGGTTCGAGTCCGGGAGGGACCACCAGCAACGGGGCCCCGCAGATCCAAAGTCTGCGGGGTTTTCGTTTTCCTAGGGGGGTGATTCGGCCTGACGCGTGTGGCCGGCACCCGGTTCATGGCGTTATCCTGGAGGCCATGATCCCAAGTGTTCCCAACCAGCAGGCCCTGACGAAGCCGGAACGGTGTCTCCCCACCTGTTCCTGGAATTGTGTGGGCCGGTGCTCGACCTGCCCGGTTCAGCAAGGGGGCGCCGAAGGGCCCCGTGTGGATATCTATGGGTGGATGGCCACCCCGCGCAGCTGAAGGGGATCGGCAGGGCCCTGGTCCGACCATGCAGGTGGGGCATCTTTGGTAGACTGGGTGAGAAGACCAGTCCCTTTGGCGCTGCCTTCCGTTTTGCTTCCTTGGAGTGCATGGTTTGCTGGTCTGTAGGCTCCGAAGTCTCATGCTGATGCTAGTGCTTGGGGCCTTGGTCCCGGTTGCCGCGCAAGCGCAGGAAGCGGGCACGGAGCGGTCGTCTTCGGGCCAGGCCACTTCCCTGCTGGACCGCGCCAAGGATTTTCTCGGAACGCCCTACCGGTATGGAGGCAGGACTCCCAAAGGGTTCGATTGCTCAGGCTTCGTTTCTTTCGTGTTCGATTCCTTCGGCGTCACCCTGCCGCGCTCCTCGCTCCACCAGGCCAAGCAGGGCGAATCGATCGACCTGGACGAGATCCAACCCGGCGACCTCCTGTTCTTCAAGACCCGAGGGAAAAAGAATCGCATCAGCCACGTGGGGATCTACCTGGGCGAGGGCCAGTTCATCCATGCGGGTTCCTGGGGCAGCCGGAAGAGCCGCTGCGTGAAGATCAGCGAGCTGGACGGCAGCTACTATGTCAAACGCCTGGTTTCCGCCCGGCGGGTCCTGGGGCCGGCCTCGGCCGTCCTAGCGCTTCCCCAGCAGATGCTCCATCCCGGTGACTCCCATCCGAGCGAAGCACGCACCGAACCCTGAAGGCAGGAGCCCTTATGAATCCGTTCCGGTTGTGCCTGCTGCTTTCCAGCCTGTCCTTTCTCGCGGCCCAGGAGACTCCCAGGCCTGCCAGGACTCTCACCATCGCCGCCGTGGGTGACACCATGGTGGGCTCGGTCTATCCCAGCAGGACCGCCATGCCCCCTGATGACGGCCGCCGGGTCTTTGAGCGCGTCCAGCAGCTCTGGGCCGGAGCGGACATCGTGCTGGGGAACTTCGAGGGCACGGTGAGTTCCGATCCCTCGGCCGCCCGCGCCCTGGGTTCCCACTCCTACCGGTTCCTGATGCCCAGGGAAAGCCTGGCCATCTACAGCTCTGCCGGGTTCACCTGCCTCACCCTCGCCAACAACCATGGCATGGATGCGGGACTGCCTGCCCGGGAAGCCACGGTCAAGGCCATGGACGAGGCCGGTCTGGCCCATGTCGGCAGCCTGGCCCAGCCCAGCGCCATCCTGATGATCAACGGACTGAGGGTAGGCATCATCGGGGCGGCCCCGCACATGAACTGCTTCCCCCTGGACGCCGAAGTGGTGGGTCAGCGGGTGAAGGACCTGAAGGAATCCGACGGCTGTGCCCTGGTGGTGGTCACCATGCACGCCGGCGCCGAGGGAGCCAAGGCCCTGCATGTCCCGCGGAAGAAGGAGATTTATCTGGGGGCTGACCGTGGCGATGTCTATGCCTTCGCCCACGCCGTGATTGATGCCGGGGCGGACCTGGTGATCGGCCATGGGCCCCATGTTCCCCGGGCCATGGAGGTCTATAAGAATCGCTTGATCGCCTACAGCCTGGGCAACTTCGGGACCCACGGTTCGTTCAATGTGAAGGGGGTGAACGGGCTCGGGCTGGTGCTCGAGGCCACCCTGGTGGAAGATGGCACCCTTCAGAGCCTGCGGATCCATTCCACCCGCCAGGACAAGGGCTCCGAAGGCTGGTCCCTGGGCATTCCCGTGGAGCCGGATCCCGAGGAAGGCGCCCGGAAGCTGATCGAGAAACTTTCAGAAGCGGATTTCCAGATCGATCTGGCCAAGTACTACCTCCCAGCGCCCCGGCCCTGAGCCGGCCATGTCCACGAACCTGGATCGTCGCGAATTCCTTCAGGTCAGTGCCGCCACGGGGCTGGGGGTCGCCCTGCCTGGAACCAGGGAGGCCTGCGGCGCTCAGGCACCCCCGATCGTGCGTTCCGGTCCCCGGCCGATAGTGGTGGCCAGCGCGAACGGCCATCGCTTTACCAACGGGGGCACTCTCACCTGCGTGGCCCTGGCCTTCGATCGAATCACCCAGGGCGCTGACGTGCTCGACGCCCTCGTCGAAGGCGTGAATGTCGTGGAGCTGGATCCCGCCGACGATAGCGTGGGCTACGGGGGCCTGCCCAACGCAGATGGCATCGTGCAGCTCGACGCCGCCTGCATGCACGGACCGAGGCGCCGGGCGGGCGGTGTGGCCTGCCTCGAGGGCGTGCGCACGCCTTCCAGGGTCGCCCAGTGCGTGCTGGCCCACACGGACCATCACCTGCTGGTGGGGAAGGACGCCCAGGTTTTCGCCCGGCAGATGGGCTTCACCATCGAGGCGGACCTCAACACCGAGCACAGCCGGAAGCTCTGGCTGGACTGGAAGCGGCGCCTGGATCCGCAGCACTGGCTGGATCCGGAGAAGCGCAGCGCCGCCGGGTTTGAGGCAGGACTGCAAATGGTCCGGGAAGGCCTGATCGATCCCGACCACTACCACGGCACGATCCATTGCAACGGCCTCAATGCGAAGGGCGACCTCTGCGGGGTCACCACCACCAGCGGCCTGGCCTGGAAGCTTCCCGGGCGGGTGGGCGATTCCCCGATCCTGGGCGCCGGGCTCTACGTGGATCATGCGGTCGGCGCCGCTGGCTCCACAGGCCGGGGCGAGGCGAACCTGTATTGTCTGTCCTCCTTCTTTGCGGTCGAATGCCTGCGCCGGGGCATGCGCCCCAAGGATGCCGGGATGGAGGCCCTGCGCCGGGTGCAGGCTGCCACCATCGAGAAGCGTCTCCTGAACGCCCGCGGTCTGCCCAACTTCGGCCTCAGTCTCTATGTCCTGAACGCCCGTGGCGAGGTGGCTGGCGTGTCCCTCTACGCATCCAAGTTCGCCGTCTGCGATGAGCACGGCCCCAGGCTCGAGCCCACGGAGGCCCTGTTTCCAGGCAAGGCAATGGATTGAGTTCAGCTCGAACCACCCGATTTGTCGAAGCGTCAATTCCGGGCACTGTCCATAGCTTGGATGGACTGGTTTAGACGCAGGAAGTCCACCCTTGCTTCTGTTCTGTAAATCAGCCAACACCCAGGCGTTTCATTTTTGCATGGAGAAGGCCCTGTCGAGTCCATGAAGACCCCTTCAAGAAGCCCGCGAATGGCGGCTTTGCTGGCATTCTGGCGGTCTTGCCCGGCATCACAACTCGCCAGTGACGACGGTGCCGCACGGCTGTTCCAGCTATATTTGTATCGCTGCCCAGGCTCTGCGGGCGGGCCTGGAAACACGGGAATGGACGGGAGGATCACCGTGGATTTGAAACGCGTCATCGTCGACCTCATGCCGGGGCCCCTGGTCCGGACATTCGCCGCTCCCTACATCGCCGGGAAGGGGATCGCCAGCGGCGTGGCCAAGGCCGATGAGCTCCACGCCAGGCAGGGCCTCTCTTCCACGGTGGATCTGCTGGCCGAGGAAGTCTTCAGCCGGGAGGACGTGGAGGCCACGGTCCAGGTGTACCTGCGCATGATCGAGGCCCTGAAGGACCGACCCTACGCCAGCATCAGCCTCAAGCCCACCTCGCTCGGCATCAATGAAAGCGAAGCCTATTGCCAAGACAACCTCCGCCGCATCGTCGCAGCGGCCGCGCCCCACCGACTTCACATCACGCTCGACATGGAAGACCGACATTTCACGGATGTCACGCTGCGCATGTTCAAGGCCATCCGCAACGAGTTCGACAATTTCGGGATCGTGCTGCAAAGCCGCCTGTTCCGTACCCCGGACGATATCAAGGCGCTGCACGCCAAGCCCTGCAAGGTGCGCATCTGCATCGGGATCTACCGGGAGCCCGCCGAAGTGGCCCTGCAGGAGAAGCCGGACATGAAGGACCGGCTCTTCGAGCAAGTGCAGCAGCTGCTGGATCACGGCCACTATCCTGAGATCGCCACCCACGACGAGCCCCTGATCCGGCGCTGCATCGAGTACCTGGACAACCGTGAAGTCCCGAAGGATGCCTACGAATTCCAGATGCTCCTGGGCGTGCCCCGCACCGAACTGCAGCAGGAGATCGTGAAGCGCGGCCAGACCATCCGGCTCTACGTGCCCTTCGCGGAGGACTGGAAGTACGCCGTGCACTACCTGAAGCGCCGTCTGGCCGCGAGCCCATCCATGGCCCTCATGGTGATGAAGAACATGTTCGGCAGCTGACTAGACCTTTTTGATGGTGGGAAAGGTTTCGCCTGGGAGTAAGGTGCTGGGGTGGGATCGTGTCCCACCCTTCCGGAGGATTCCATGAAGAAGTTCCTGGCCCTTGCCCTGGTAAGTTCCTTCGCTCTGGTGGCCTTCGCCGCCGACGAAAAGAAGCCCGAGCCGAAGAAGTCCTCCTGCGGCATGGCCTGCTGCGAAAAGAACAAGGCCGCTTCCTGCAAGGAATGCCCTGACTGCAACAAGAAGAAGGAAGCCCCGAAGCAGAGCTGAATCTGGCCGATCCAGCCCATCGAAACCCTCCGGGGCCCGGCCCCGGAGGGTTTTACCATGTCGCCCCTTCCGGGCGGCGCGGGTTTCATGGTTCCCTGGAATGGATGAACCTTCGTGCCTGGATTCCCGCAACGGTGTTGTTGCTGCTGCTGTCCGCCGTCGCCGGCGGCCTGATATGGACGCGGGAACCCGCAGCCCAGCCCGCCCAGGACGCCTCCGCCAGCCCAGGCAAACCTGGCAAGGGAATGCCGGGACTCCGGCGGGTCGCTCCCGTCAAGGAGCGCCTGGTCGACCAGACCCCCCTATTCACGGCCAGGAGCCTGATGCCCCTGGCGACCACCGTCGAGGAGCAGCAGCTGGCGCGCCAGGCGGAGCGCCTGGCCAACCATGAAGTGGATCTAGCCTTTGCGGACGCCATTCGGCGGGCCGCTTCCTCCGAGATGCCCCAGACGCCCGAGGTCAAGGAGCTGGCTGTCCTCAAGGAACAGGCCCAGTCCCAGGTAGAAGCTGACCAGAAGCTCATCGCGCGCCTGAAGAAGCAGCTGGCTGAGGCTCCGGAATCCAGGAAGGACGCTCTGGAAGATCAGCTCGAAGTCGCCAAGGCCCAGGTCGAGCTGGACCAGGATGATCTCGAATCGGCCGCGGATGATCTGGCCCGTGCCGGTGGCGATCCCCAGGCCCGGATCCGCCGCCTGAAGGAGGCCCATGAGGCCGCCGATCGCGAATCCTCCCAGCTGATGGCCGCCCCCCGCACCACGACCTTTTTCCAACAAGGCAGCCTGGTGGCCCGGATCGCTGAGTGGCGGGCCCAGCGGTCCAAGGAGCAGCGGCTTGAACAGGCCCGGCAGGAGGCCCTTGCCAAAGGGCAGATACTGGCCACTCGCCGGGAGAAAATCGAAGCCAGGGTCAAGGCGGAGAAGGAAGGACGAGAGGCCGCGAAATCCCGGGCGTCGAACCTCGTCAAGGACGCACCAGCGGGCGCCGTTGGAACCGGCCGGACGACCTCCAAGGAGGCGGCCTCCTCCCTCCGGCAGTACGGCGATGTGCAGCGCAGGCTCACGGACATGGGTCGGCGGATCCTGGATCAGCAGGGCCTGGCCGAGACCTACGGGAATTGGATCATCCTGGCCGATGGCCACCGGAACGCCGCCCTCCACCAGGTGCTGTCCAAGCTGGCCTGGATTCTCGGATTGCTCTTCGGAACCTACCTGGCGGGGCTGGCCATCGACCATGGCTTCCACCTGGCCACTGCCGGTGATCGGAAATCCCTCGGCACGGCGAAACCCGTGATGAAGGTCCTGGTCCGGGTGGCGGCGGTCCTGATCATCGGCTACCTGATCCTCGGCATGCCGGCCCAGCCGGCCACGGTCTTCGGCCTGGCGGGCGCGGGCCTCACCGTAGCCCTGAAGGATTTCATCGTGGCCTTCTTCGGCTGGTTCATCCTCATGGGCCGTAATGGCCTCCGAGTGGGCGACTGGGTGGAGATCCGGGGTGTGGGGGGTGAGGTGGTGGAGATCGGCCTGCTCCGCACGGTGGTGCTGGAGACGGGCAGCTGGAACGACGCGGGGCATCCCACGGGACGCCGGGTGGCCTTCGTGAACAACTTCGCCATCGAAGGCCACTTCTTCAACTTCTCCACCAGCGGAAAGTGGATGTGGGATGAGCTGCACGTTCTGGTCCCCGCCGGCCAGGATCCCTACCTGGTCATCGATGGCGTCCAGAAGCTGGTGGAACAGCAGACCCAGGCCAATGCCAAGCTCGCCGAGGCGGAGTGGCAGCAGACCGCCGCCCGGTACCGGGTCAAGACCTTCACGGCTGTTTCCGGGGTCCAGGTGGTTCCCGGCCCCAACGGCATGGAAGTGCGAGCGCGCTACATCACCCGTGCCTTCGAACGGCACGAAACCCGTCTCCGGTTGAACCAGGCCGTGGTGGAACTCATGCATGGCCCCCGCAGTGACGGTGGCAAAGCGGTCGTGAAAGCCGAGGATTGATGATTTCGTTTTCCAATGTCAGCAAGCAGTACGGCAAGCAGATCCTGTTCATCGAAGCGGATTTCCAGCTCAATCCCGGCGAGAAGGTGGGCCTGGTAGGGCCCAACGGAGCGGGGAAGTCCACCCTGTTCCGCATGATCATGGGTGAGGAATCGCCGGATGACGGCACGGTCACCCTGCCGAAGAAGCTCACCCTTGGGTACTTCCGGCAGGAGGTGGACGAGATGACCGGCCGGCCCGTGCTGGATGAAGCCATCGCGGGCAGCGGGAGACTGGGCGACCTGCACCACGAGCTGCTGGACCTGGAGCACGCCATGGCCGATCCGGATCGCGGCGATGAGCTGGAAGCCATCCTGGAACGCTTCGGCCACGTGCAGGAGGAGTACCAGCACCTGGGCGGCTACGAGCTGGAGGCCAGAGCCCGGGCCTGCCTGCACGGCCTGGGTTTCGAGGACGAGCAGATCGACGGGGATGTGGGCGCCCTCTCCGGTGGCTGGAAGATGCGCGTCTCCATGGCCAAGGTCCTGCTCGGCAACTTCGACGTCCTGCTCATGGACGAGCCCACCAACCACCTGGATATCGAATCCATCCTCTGGCTGGAGACTTTCCTGAAGGCGGTGCCCGCCACCCTGCTGATGACCAGCCATGATCGCGATTTCATGAACCGCGTGGTGACCAAGGTGCTGGAGATCGATGGTGGCGACATCGTCACCTACTCTGGCGACTACGACTTCTACGTGAAGGAGCGGGAGCAGCGGGACACCAACCAGGAGGCGGCCTATGCCCGCCAGCAGGCCAAGCTGGCCAAGGAGCAACGGTTCATCGAGCGCTTCTCATCCCACGCCGCCAAGGCTGCCCAGGTGCAGAGCCGCGTGAAGGCCCTGGACAAGATCGAGCGCATCGAGCTGCCCAAGAAACGCAAAGTGGTGAAGTGGGACTTCCGGCTGCCCGGCCGCTCCGGTGACGACGTGGCCATGCTGGAGGGCGTCTGCAAGGCCTACGGCACCCGCAAGCTCTACGACCAGTTCGGCCTGCACATCCGCCGCGGCGAGCGCTGGTGTGTCATGGGCAAGAACGGGGCGGGGAAGTCGACCTTGCTGAAGATGGTGTCCGGCGCGATCCAGCCGGACGCGGGCTCCGTGCGCCTGGGCGCCAGCCTGAACCTGGGCTACTTCTCCCAGCAGGCCCTGGATCTGCTGGATCCGGACCTCACCGTGATCGAACAGATGCAGAAGGACTTCCCCATGGAGGGCCTGGGCGTGCTGCGCAACTTGCTGGGCGCCTTCCAGTTCTCCGGCGACGACGTGGACAAGAAGGTCCGCTCCATCTCCGGCGGTGAGAAATCCCGTCTGGTCATGGCGCGGATGCTCTTCAACCCCCCGAACTTCCTGGTGCTGGACGAGCCCACCAACCACCTGGACCTGGCCACCAAGGAGATGCTCATCGAGGCCCTGAAGGATTTCGAAGGCACCATGCTCTTCGTGTCCCACGATCGCGCCTTCCTGCGAGGCTTGGCGAACCGCGTGCTGGAACTGGGCGGCGAAGAACACGACGGCCCCCTGGTCTTCGGGGGTTCCTATCCGGAATACGTGGAACGCATGGGCCGCGAAGCACCGGGCGTGCATAACTAGGCCGAATGAAAGTTCGCCCTGGAATTCAGGAATAAGAAAAGCGGAACACAGAGGGCACAGAGCGCCGCAGAGGACACAGAGCAAAGCGCTGGTCACGGAAGATACGGAGGAAAGCCGGAAGGCACGGAAACAAGCAGGGGCGTCCGCTCCGACAGCACGGGCTGCATCCCGGGGGCGCCGGAGTCGCGCTTTTTGGACGCGATCGCGGCGCCCCCGGAATCACTTCCGGCCCTGCCGGAAGCCGCCTTCGGCGGGCCCGCGCGGGGAGGGCCACGGCCCCTTCCGTGTCTTCCGTGAAATTCCGTGTCTTCCGTGACCAGCCAGGAAGTGGAAGATTGGTCGGTGCTTGGGTGGGACCTCCCCGCGGCAGTTCTCTGTGTCTTCTGTGGCCCTCGGTGGCCTCTGTGTTCCTGTTTTTTTGGAATGCTGGACGCGCCCCTCCGCACTTTCGGGCTCTCAGCGAACGTGGTCGTCTTTCTCGGTAGTACGGAGCAAGGGTGGTGGCTGGCAACAGAGAGTGACTACGTCCCCGGTGCGGGGATGGCTCAGTTCCAGCAAGTGGGCGTGCAGGAGGTAGCCCGGGTCGCCGGGCAGGGCCTCGGTCCCTGGCAATGGTGTTCCACCCGAACCGTAGAGGGGATCCCCCGCCAGCGGATGTCCGGCCCAGGCCATGTGGATGCGGATCTGGTGGGGGCGACCCGTGAGGATCTCCACATCCACAAGGGTCGTGCCGTCCCGCCGCTCCAGGACGGTCACCAGGCTGCGGGAGTGGCGCCCCCCTGGGGCGGCGGCGTGCAGCAGTCCCAGGGGGGCGTAGGGCACCTCCCCGATGGGGGCAGTGATGTCGAAGGCATCCTGTTCGATGTGCCCGCCACAGAGGGCCCGGTAGACCTTGCGGGTCTGCTGTGCCTGGAAGGCTGTCTGGAGCGGCTTCCGCCCTTCGGTGGTGGGCGCGAACAGCACGATCCCCGAGGTGCCCCGGCCCAGGCGGTGCATGGGGCTGGCCTCCGGATGCCGGCGCCGCACCAGGGCCAGGAGGGTGTGTTCCAGGAATTCACCGCCCCCGGGCAGGGTGGGCAGGCCACTGGGCTTGGCCACGGCCAGCAGGTCGGCATCTTCGAAAAGAATGGCCGTGGCCAGGGGTACCTCGGGTTCGGCCCAGGGGGGCCGGCACCAGATGAGCTGTTGGCCGGGTCGGAGGCATTCATCGCCTTGGGCGGGCTGGTCCCCGAGGAACACCTGGCCCGATCCGATCCTCTCCAGCCAGAGCGCCTCAGTGGCCAGGGGATACCGTGTGGCGAGATGGGCCAGCACGGTCCTCCCGGACTCCGCGAGACCAATTTGTTCCAGGTAGCGGAATCCGTCGTTCAGCGCAGGCATGGTCATCCAGGGCAGCGCCTCATCCTGGGCGGTCCCGGATTATCGCAGCTTGAAGCGCCGCACAGTCTCCTTGAGCGTTTCGGCCACCCGGGACAGTTCGTCGGAGGTCTTGGCGACCTCGTGCACGGTAGCGGCCAGCTGGTGGGTGGCGGCGGCATTCTGGTCGAGCCGGGTGGCGGTCTGGTTCATCAGGCGGCCCACCTCCTCACTGGTCTGGGCCTGGCCTTTACTGAGGCTCCCGATCTCATGAATGCTGCCGGAGACTTCGGAAATCCGATCCCGGATCGCCTCCAGGTGATGGAGGGTCACGTCCACGCTGGAGGCCCCCTCGGTCACCGCTTCCTGCATGGCGCTGATGGTTTCCTCGATCTCCTTGGCGCTGTGCCCGCTGCGGTCGGCCAGCACGCGCACTTCCTCGGCGACCACCGCGAAGCCCTTGCCCTGGGCGCCGGCCTTGGCGGCCTCGATGGCCGCGTTGAGTGACAGCAGGTTGGTCTGTCGGGCCAGGTTCTGGATCACCTTCACCGTGCGGACGATGCGCGAAGTGGCCTCCTGGATGGCCTGCATGCCCTGGGACGTGCCCCGGCCCGTTTCGGCCCCCCGGTCCGTGTCCTGGACGGCGGCATCGGTTTTCGCCCCCGTCTGGCGCGTGTGCTCGGCCATGGAGGCCACGTTGGCATCCAGCTGCCGCAGGGCTTCCAGGACCTCGCGGCCGGCCTGCCGCAGGTCCTCACCCACCCGGGCGGTCTCCTGGACCGTCTGGCTCATCTGCTCGGCGCTGGCCGCCAGCTGGGTGCTGCCGGAAGCCACCTGCTCGGAGGCCGTGCCCATGCCGCCCAGGGCCTGGTTCAGGTCTGACACCATGCCATTGAAGGTTCGGGCCAACTGGCCGATCTCGTCTTCGCTCTCCACCGGAGCCACCACCGTCATGTCGCCGGTGGCCACCTGGCCGATGGCGCCGGAGAGGTGTTCGAGGGGCGTGAGGATGGAGGACTTCACCCGCTGGATGATGATGAAGCTGATGAGCACCAGGAGGGCCGCCCCGGCAAGGATCGCGAGGATCCGCATGTTCCGCTGGGCTCGGTACAACCCGGCGGTGGACATGGAGACGCCGAAGGAAGCCACCAGCTCCCCCGCCTTGCGGCCCTTGAAGGAAGCGATTCCGAAGGCCTCGTGACACTGATTGCAGGAATCCTTCAAACGGCCGGGGCTGAGCGCGTAGATCCTGGGATCCCCGCCGGCATCGGTGAAGTGGCCCACCTGGATCTCCATGGAAGGATTGCCGATGAACCGGCCCAGGCTCCTGCGCTCGAAGGCCTCGGCTGCCGGGTCCTTGGAGTAGCGTCCGTCCAGGACCCGGTGAAAGGCCATGCCGCGGGCCTTGCAGTAGTCCTCGGCATCCGCATGGAACATGGAACCGGAGGCGACGGCCAGGGAGGTCAGGTGCTCTTCGAAGGCCTTTTCTGCCTGGGTGGTCTGGTACAAGCTGACGCCCCAGATGGCCAGACCGATCAGGGCCGCCAGGGCCAGGGTCACGGGCAGGAAGAACTTCAGGGCAAGCCCTTTGCGTTTCATAGGCCGAGCCCCTTAGAAAAACAACTGAAGACGGACAGCTCTGTTTCGGCATTCCCCCCCCTGGAGTTGAAAAGTGGCGGGTCACACCCCAATCCCACCGCATTCCTAAAGTGGTGGCCGGGAACAACCGCAAAGCAGGAAGGACCCAGAGGATGGGCCATTTGAGGGGATAGGGATGCGAAAGACATGGGTAGTAATGACGATGGCGGCGCTGATTGCGCTTCCGCTCGCCGCCCAGACCCGGGATCAGGCCAAGGCACTCGTGAAACAGGCGACGGAGTTCGCGAAGAAAAACACCAAGGATAAATTCCTGGAAGAGGTGTCGGGAACCAAGGGTCAGTTCCACTTCAACAAGGGTCAGAACAACGACCTCTACATCTTCGTGTACGACCTGGAAGGCAAGGTGCTGGGCCACGGCGTGCGGCGCGAACTGGTAGGCATCAACCGCTGGACCTCCAAGGATCCCGATGGCAAGCCCTGGATCCAGGATTGGACCCGGCTGGTCAAGGAGAAGGGCAGCGGCTGGATCGAGTACAAAGAACTGAACCCCGCCCAGAACAACAAGATCATGAAGAAGGCCTCCTTTGTGGAGCTCTTCAACGGCATGGTCATCGGGGCCGGCATCTACGAGTAGGAGCGCCCGCAGGAACAAAAAGGAGGGGGCGCCGCCCCCTCCTTTTCGTAGGGCACCACAGGCGCTATTTCTTGGCCTTCAACAGCCGATCCACCAGCTTCTGATCCACATGGTCCGTGATCTCTTTCAGTCTATCTCCGGCTTGCGCCAGCAAGCTGGAGCATTCCTTCTGCATCTCGGTGATGTAACCCGCATCCGTGATGTCCTTGAGGTTGATCACGACGTTCCAGACGCCACCGCGCACGCCCGCGTAGGCCATCTGGGCGCCCACGGCCGCATCCGAGATGGAGGCCACCTTGCCCAATCGGGCAGCCTCGCCGGCCAGCTCCAGGGCCGCGAGGCTGGCCTTGGCCGTATCCAGCGGCACGTCGATGGCCACCTTCAGGCCGGCCTGCATGGCGGCCTGTCGTGCGGCCTTCTGCTCGGGCGTGCCATCCGGCAGGCGGCGGGCGTCCATGAAGGCGTTGAAGGCGTTGGTATCGGCGTCCACGGCCACCATGAGGTGATCCTTGAGGGCCTGGGCCCGTTCGGCGAGGGCGATGAGCTTGGCATCCTTCTCCCCATCCGGCCCACCCTGGGCCAGGTTGGCCACCATGCTGGCGAGGGCCGCGCCCAGGCTGCCCGCCAGGGCCGCGATGGAACCGCCGCCAGGGGCCGGGGTATCCCGACTCACCTCGTCCGTGAAGGCGTGGATCGGCATGGCAACCAGGGCCTTGGGATCGTAGGTCGGTAACCCGAGCACCTTCTTCTCCAGCTCGAAGGGCGCTACATCGGCCAGCCCCATGGAAAAGACGGCAGTCTGGAGGATGTCCCGGGCGGGCACGCCCGTGGATTTGCCCATGGCCTTGAGGTAGTACCGGCCCGAGGCCAGCAGGCACTGGAAGGGCACCAGGCCCACGATCTCGCTGCCGGTGACCACCAGTCCGCGCTCGGCGGCGAGGCCACGGGCCGATTCCAGCACGGTGTGAGGGGCGGTCTGTTTGTAGTCCGTGAGATTCACGCTGATCTGGGCGCGGCGGTAGGTATCCACGTACCAGCCGATGGCCTTGCAGTGGCTGAAGAGCCCCCGGCGGCGGACCTTCTGGCCGATGGGATTCGCTGGATCCGCATCATTCAGGCGCATCAAGCCGGGCAGATCGTAGCCGTGGACCTTGGTGCAGTGATCCACCGTCTCCTGGAAGGTGGTGCCCGTGAAGTCGCAGTTGCCGCAGGGGAAGGCGCCCTCCGCGTAGAAGATCAGCTCGCCGGCCTGGTAGTAGGGCTTCACGCGGCCGCGGCGGGCCACGCGGCCCTTCTCCCGCAACTCGAAGGCGATATCGGTCGCGTGGTCCTTGCTACCGGAGTTCAGGGTGACGTTGTAGGCCACGAGAAATTCCCGGGCACCGATGATGGTGGCGCCGGTCCGGGCGTTGTAAGGCGCCGCGAAGTCCGGCGCCCATTGGGGATCCCGCAGCTTCTCCTGCAGCCCCTCGTACTCGCCCCGGCGCACCTCGGCCAGGTTGCAGCGCTCGGGACGTGCGGCGGCGGCTTCGTAGAGGTAGACGGGGATGGCGAGTTCCTTCGCCACGCGCACACCCAGGCGCCGGGCCAGTTCGGCACAGTCCTCCATGGACAGGCCTTCCACGGGCACGAAGGGCACCACGTCCGTGGCGCCCATGCGAGGGTGGGCCCCGTGGTGGAGGCTCATGTCGATGACCCTGGCGGCCTCCGCGACGCAGCGGAAGGCGCCTTCCAGGACCGCTTCCGGCTCGCCCACAAGTGTAATGACCGTTCGATTGGTGTCGGCGCCCGGGTCCACATCCAGCACCTGCACGCCGGGCACGGCGGCAATGGCGTCTGTCACCTGCTTGATCTTCGCGGCATCCCGGCCCTCCGAGATGTTCGGCACACACTCCACCAGCCTGAGGGACATGGCTCCTCCGTTCATTCTAGTCTAGCCGTGGCGCCGCGCCGCGCTCCAAAGCCGGGCCACGGGGCGGCCCGGCTTTGGAGATAAATTGACAACCTGTTAACGGAGAAGGCTTCTCCTAGCTCGGAACGCGCAGCGTTCCGAGCCCTAACGAGGCCTTGGTCTGGGCTCCCCCACCTCATTCTTCACGCCGCTCACCACATGGCCTGTGGGGCCCACGCGGGAAGCGGTATCGCAGTAGCCGGTCTGGTCGTCGAAGAAGAAGTCGGGCTCGAACTCCCGCAGGAAGTCGGCCTTTTCGAGGCCGCCCAGGAACATGGCTTCGTCCACCTGGATATTCCAGGCCATGAGGGTGCGGATGGCGCGCTCGTGGGCGGGTGCGCTGCGGGCGGTGACCAGGGCGGTGCGGATGCGCATGGGCGCGCCTGCGGACCTGTCCTGGAGGGGGCGCAGGGCCTCCAGCAGGGGCTTGAAGGGACCCGGGGGCAGGGGGGTCGCCGCGTGCTTGATCTCATGGGCCTGGAAGGCGGCTAGGCCGCCTTTGGCATAGACGCGCTCGGCCTCGTCGCTGAACAGCACGGCGTCCCCATCGAAAGCGATGCGGATCTCTTCCGGATGCCGGTCCGCGGCCATCGTGCTGTCGGGGTAGACCCGTGCCGCGGCGAAGCCGGCGCTGAGGGCCGCCCGTACGTCCTCTTCCTTGGCTGAAAGAAACAGATTCGCGCCCAGGGAGGTGAGGTAGGGATAGGGATTCCGGCCCCGGGTGAAGACCCCCCGCTCCAGCTGGAGGTTGGCCTCCTGGGCGCTGCGGAAGACCCGCAGGCCGCTCACGGGATCGTTGCGGGAGAGGATCACCACGGCCACGCGGGTCTCGGAGGCGGTGTTGAAGGCCAGCAGCTTCTTCACCAGGGGGTAGGCCACGCCCGGCTTGGCGGGCACGTCCAGCCGGGACAGCTGGAGGTCCATGTAGGCCCGGTCATCCGAGGCCTCGAAGAAGCGGTTCTCCTCTTCGAAGTCGAAGAGGGCCCGGGAGGAGATGGCGACGACGAGCTTGCCTTCGAGGGTGTTGGGCATGGCCTCAGGGTACATTGGTCCCATGCCGCGCCTCTACTTCGACGCCAACGCCTCGGCCCCGCCCCACCCGGAGGCGGTGGAAGTGGCGCGACGGGCCATGGCGGAGGACTGGGCCAACCCCACCAGCACCCACCGGGAGGGCCAGCGGGCCCGGCATCTCCTCGAAGAGGCCCGCCGGGGGATCGCCGAGTCCCTGGGTGTGGCGCCGGGAGAGCTGGTCTTTTGTGCCAGCGCCACGGAGGCCCTGCACCTGCTCCTCCGGGGGCTACAGCCGGCCCTCGGCGACCGCCCGGCCGCCGTGTTCTCCGGCGAGCACAGCGCCTGCCTGAACCCACTGAAAGACTGGTCCCGGGTGATCTGGCTGCCGGAGCTGCCGGCGGAGTGCGGCACCGTGGTGCAGATGGCCGCGAACAACGAAACCGGCATCCTCTACCCGATGCCTGCGGCGCTGGACGCGGTGCGAATCAAGGACTGCGCCCAGGCCTGGGGCAAGGTGCCCGTGGACCTCTCGGACTGCGACGCCGCCGTCTTCAGCGGCCACAAGATGGGCGGCCTCCGGGGCGCGGCCCTGCTGTGGATGCGACCGGGCCTGCCCTGGGAACCGGTGATGAAAGGTCCCCAGGAGCGTCGGCGCCGGGGTGGCACCGAAGATCTGCCCGCCATCCTCGGGTTGGCCGCGGCGACCCGGCACTTGACGGAGCGTCAAAGCGCGAACGGTTCCCTGGGGCCCCTGCGGGATGCCTTCGAGGCCGAAATGAGTTCCTGGAACCGTGATATCGAGGTCATCGGCCGCGGGCTCCCGCGCCTGCCAAACACAAGCTGCGTCCTGTTCCGGGGCCGGAGTGGCGAGGCCCTGCAGGTCTCCCTGGACCTGGCTGGATTTGCCGTGAGCACCGGCAGCGCGTGCCACAGCGGGGCCGTGAAGCCCAGTCATGCAATCACGACCATGGGGTATAGTTTGGATGACGCGCGTTCGGTGCTTCGCTTTTCGATGCTTCCGGAGGCGCGGCCCGGCGAGGTGGAGGCCCTGGTGGCGGCCATCAAGCGGTTGACATGATTCTCCGGCCCCCCGGCCTGAAGGCAGAGTGAGCATGGTCGAGCAGATCCTTTTCTTCTTCGCGCACAACCCCCTCCTGATGCTGTTCGCCGTGGTGGCGCTGGGCTATCCCATCAGCAAGCTCCGCATCGCAGGCGCCTCCTTCGGCATCGCCAGCATCCTGTTCGCAGGCATCGCCCTGGGCGCCCTGGTGATGGCCCCGGGCCTGGATCCAGGCCTGAAGAAGGACATCTCCAAGGAAATGAAGCTGGTCTACGAGCTGGGCCTGGCGGTGTTCGTCTATGCCATGGGATTGTCCATCTCCCACAGCTTCTGGGCCGCCTTCAGCCGCGAGGGCATGAAGAAGAACGCGGTGGTCTTCCTGGTCATGCTGGCCTCCACGGGCTTCGTGGTATTGCTGGCCCGGCTCATGGGCTTCAATGCCCGCTACGCAGCGGGCCTGCTCACAGGCAGCTTCACCAACATGCCCGCCCTGGCCGGCGTTATCGAGCGGGTGAAGACCATGACCGGCGTGGGGCCGGTGGAGCTGGCCCAGCCCACGGTGGCCTCAGCCATCGCCTACCCCATCGGTGTGTTGGTGCCCATGCTGATCATCCTCATCAGCGCCAAGGTCTTCCGCGTGAACCTGCGGGAGGAGGCGGACGGCCTCAAGGACTACCAGACCGGCCACCAGAAGCTGGAAGCCTGGACCGTGCGGGTGACGAAGCCTGAGGCCGAGGCCATGACCAAGCGTGATCTCTGCGCCGCGGGCCGCCTGCACATCGTGTTGGGCCGCGTACTCCGTAAGGCTGAGCTGCTTCTGCCCACGCCGGATTTCCGCCTGAAGCTGGACGACCTGGTGACCGTGGTGGGGGCGCCCGATGACCTGGCCCAGGTGGAGGCCCTCATCGGGGAGCGCAGCCACGTGGAGCTGGATCGCGACCAGAGCGCCCTGGACGCCACGCGGGTGTTCGTCTCGCGCTGGGACGTGGTGGGTGTGCCCCTGGGCAAGCTCGATCTCGTGAACAAGCACCAGGCCATCATCACCCGGGTGCGGCGGGGCGATCTCTGGTTCGTGCCCGATGGCGACACGGTGCTGGAACTGGGTGACCGGGTACGCGTGACCACCCGCCGGGACAACATCGAAGCCATCGAGGAGTTCTTCGGCGACAGCTACCGCGCCATCAGCGAGGTGAGCTTCCTCACCTTCGCCATGGGCCTGGCGGCGGGCCTGGCCCTGGGCCAGGTGCCCATCCCCCTCGGCCAGGGCATCGTCTTCAAGCTGGGCTTCGCGGGTGGCCCCCTGGCGGTGGCCCTGATCCTGGGCCGCTTCCACCGCATCGGGTCCCTGGTCTGGAACTTCCCCTACAGCGCCAACCACACCATCCGCCAGTTCGGCCTGGTGCTCTTCGCGGCGGGCATCGGCGTGATCTCCGGCGAGGGCTTCCGGGCCATCCTGGCCAAGGACGCTTCCGTATTGCCCCTCTTCATGGGCGCGGCCTTCCTGGTCTGTTTCATGGCGGATTCCCTGACGATGATTCTGGGCTACAAGCTGTTCGGCATCCCGCTCAACATCATGTTCGGCATCCTCGCGGGCACCCATACCCAGCCCGTGGTGCTGGGCTACGCCAACCACCACACGGGCAACGAACTGCCCAACGTGGGCTTCGCGACGGTCTACCCGCTGGCCACTATTCTCAAGATCGTGCTGGCCCAAGTGCTGTTGGCCCTGATCCGATAGGGGCTAAATCGACGTATCTTCTCCTCGTAGCCTAGTTCGCTGGCGGGAGGCGATGTGGACGGATGGCGGATCTGGTCTTTGGGGCTGGTGTGGGCAGTGAGCGCCCGGGCCGGAGAAGCGCCCCAGCCCTTGCGGAGTTCCTATCTGAGCCGGCCTCCCCTCATCGATGGCCGTCTGGATACAGACCTGGCGGGCCTTCCGGTCATCGCCCTGGGCCGCGGTCCCGCCCTACCATCTCTGGCTGCGGGACGCGCGGACCCTGGGGTTGAACCTGGCCTACGTGCAGGCGGATGGAGAGGGCGGCAAGCTTCGGCACAGTCTCGTGGAGGATGCCCGGATCGGGTCCGAGGACAGTCAGCGGAAGTTCCTTCCCCTGGCCTTTGAAGCTCCCGCTTCCGCCGCGAGGCCCGGAACCTGGATTGGCTACGGGCGCGGGCGAAGTAGGATTCAGCGATTGGAGGCTAGCGCCAGCAGGGGCCGCCCATCGGGTCGCTTGGCCCAGCGGATGTCCAACCAGGAGGCCACAGTGGGGGCCAGATCCCAGAGAGGCACGGACCCAAGTGGCTCAGTCCCGTCACCCAGTACGATAAGCCAGGTACGCATGGATTTCACTTCAGCGGTGTAGGCATGGGCACCGTGACGGCCTTGGCGTTCAGCCTGTTCCTCGCGGCTGGAGCGAGCCTTGGACAACCACTGGCCTTCCTTGGCCAGCACTACGAGATCGCCCACCCGGGGGTTGCCCGACAGGTGGTAGCGGGTGGGAACTTTTTTCCGCGTCCAGGCTTTCAGGCCTGCCCGATGCAGGCGTGACAAGGCCTTCGGGGCGTCCGCGGGATGCTTGAGGTAGACATAGGCGCTGCCACCGTGGGTGAGGAGCTCGCAGGGAAGCCCGCTCAACACCGTGGGTAGGTGGATGCGGCGGCGCATGGGTGCCATGCCATGGTCCGCAGCAAGGATCACCCGCAGGCCGGGATGCGCGGCCAGCTGACGCTGGAGCCAGGGCGCCAGCTCGTCATCCATAGAGGTCAGCCGGGCCCTGAGTTCGGCGCTACGGGGGCCCTGCAGGTGGCCCTCCTCATCCGTACCAGCGAGGTACGCCATGACGAGCCCGGCTCCGTCCCTGAGGGCGGCTTCGCTGAAGGCCAGGGCCTCGGCATCCGGCCGTCCCGGGCGGAAGACTTCCAGACGCCAGGGGCTCACCCCTTCCCAGGGACCGGTGCCACCCACCCACTGGAAGACCGCGGTGCGCACGCCGCTGCGGGTGGCGGCCACCCAGAGGGGCTCCCGCTGCACATCCTCGCTACGGTTGGCGACGGGGACCAGGGCCTTGGTGAGGGGATCCAGATAGCCATTGGCGACGAGGCCGTGATGCTCTGGCCAGCAGCCCGTGGCCAGGGTCACGTGGCCATTGAAGGTGGTGGCGGGGAAGGGGGGCAGCCCCACGCCTCGGCGGCCCCGTTCTGAAAGCGCCCACAGCTTGGGCATGGTACGGGCCGTGAACTGATCCGCTCCCAGCCCGTCTGCGCTGAGCAGCAGCACAGGGGGAACGGCCTGGAGGACGGCTGAGAAGGTGGTGGCCAGGCAAGCTGAGAAGCGCATGCCAAGAGGGTATCAAGTTAATCTGGACCCATGACGACCCCCCATTGGCCCTACCCCCTGCTCCGCCTCAAGCCAGGCAAGGAGGGGATGATGTCCAAACGCCACCCCTGGGTGTTCTCGGGTGCTCTTGCGAAACTTCCGGAAGCCCACCTGGTGCGGCTGGCGGGCGATTCGGGCCAGGTGCTCGGTGTGGGGACGGCCAGTCCGGCGAACCCGCTGGCGGCGAGGATCTTCCGCTTCGAGGACGCGCCCCTGGACGAAGCCTTCTTCCGCGATCGCTTCGAAGCGGCCCTGGCCCTCCGGAAGGACCTGGGCCTATGGGAATCCAGGGGCGGCTGCCGCTGGATCTTCGGCGAGGGCGATGGCCTGCCGGGCCTGGTGGTGGATCGCTACGCCCAGGCCCTGGTGCTGCAGGTGGGCACGGCGGGGCTGGAGTTCCTGCGTGAAACCTGGTGGCCGATCTTGTTTGAACTCGGGAAGCGCGAGGGCATCACCGCCTTCGTTGAGCGCAGCCAGTCCGGCCGCAAGGACGAGGGACTGGAGCCCGTGAACCGCCTGCTCAAGGGCAGCCTCGCGGGCCCCATCACCGTGCGAGAAGGCGCGGCGAGGCTCACCGTCGATCTGCTGCGGGGCCAGAAGACGGGCTTCTTTTTGGATCAGCGGGAGCATCGTCTGAAGCTGGGCCGAGTGTCGAAAGACAAGCGCGTGCTCAACGCCTTCGGCTACACCGGCGGCTTCAGCATCCATGCGGGGTTGGGCGGAGCAGCGCAGGTGGCCACCCTGGATATCAGCGCCCCGGCCCTGGACCAGGCGGAGCGCGACTGGGCCGCCAATGGGCTGGATCCCGCGGCGCACCTGCGCATGGAAGGCGATGCCTTCGAGCTCATGCGGCAGCTGGAGCCCTTCGGCTGGGACCGCGTCATCGTGGATCCGCCGGCCTTCGCCAAGCAGCGCAAGGACGTGGACAAGGCCTTCAAGGCATACAAGGATGTCTTCCGCCTCGGCGCCCGCGCCACCGCGCCTGGCGGGATGCTCTGGTGCTTCTCCTGCAGCCAGCACCTGGACCGCACCCGCTTCCAGGAAGCCGTGTGGACCGCGCTGCTCGAAGCCGGCCGCGAAGCGAGAGTGCTGGCGCATCTCGGGCAGCCTGCGGATCATCCTTACGCCCTGAACCATCCCGAGGGGTTCTACCTCAAGGGGTTGTGGCTCTCCTTGAGTTAAGGAAAAGCTCAACAAGCGGAGGTTTGCGGAGGAGCTGAGGAGAGCGGGAAAAAGCAAACCAAGGGCTTTGTTCTCCGCTTTCCTCCGCGACTCCGCTCTCCTCCGCTTTCGCGAAGCGTTCTTTTCGATGGGGCGAGAACCTAGCCCAGCCGCTCCACGCCCTCGTCCACACCCTTGGCGTGCAGGGCGCCGAGATTCAAATCCAGCAGGTGCGAGAGCTTCACGTTGCCCATGGCGCCGAGCATGGAGGCTTTCAGCCGGGGGATGCTGCCTTCCATCGAGGCGATCAGTTCCTTCACCTGCTTGCGGCGGCTCTCCAGGCTGGAGCAGCCGCAGAGGGGACAGCCGCAGGGCACGATGGGGAAGCCCCGCAGCCAGGCATAGCGCTGGAGATCCTTTTCCTCGCAGGTGCCCAGGGGGCGGATGACGGTGTTGGCGCCATCGTCGCTCACCAGGCGCAGGGGCATGGTGCTGAGGCGGCCCTCGAAGAACAGGTTGATGAGCAGGGTCTCGATGAGGTCGTCTAGGTGGTGGCCCAGGGCGATCTTCGAGTAGCCGTGCTGCTTGGCGAAGGAATAGAGCACGCCCCGCCGCAGTCGGGAGCAGATGATGCAGGGCAGTTCCTCGGGCTTGGTGCGCACCATCTTGTCGATGGGGGCGGGGATCACATGGTGGGGCACGCCCAGCCGCTCGCAGGTCTCGGCGATGGGATCGGGATTGAACTGGGGGAAGCCGGGATCCACGGTGACGGCTTCGACACTGAAGGTCACTGGGGCGCGCTTGCGCAAACGCTCGAGCACGTCCAGCAGGGCCCAGGAGTCCTTGCCGCCGCTGACGGCCACCAGGATGCGGTCCCCATCCTCGATAAGCCTGTAGGCCGCGTTGCACTCGCCCACGCGGCGGGCGAGCTTCTTCTCCAGCCGGGGCAAGGTCTTGAGATCAGCTTCGGTGGGCGGCAGGGCCAAACTGGGAAGGGCGCATGGGTTGCTCACATCACGCCGCAAGCCTTGCGCTCACCCCGTACAAGCTGGCCCTGGACATCCTTGACGTACTCGGGGCAGGTGCAATCGGGACAGGAATTGCTGGCGGTTTCGGAACACAGGTCCGCGAAGGTGACCTTCTCCATGAAGGCAGAGATGTGGTCAGATAGGCGGTTCCAGAGCAGCTTGCTCATGCGCTCATCTTCCATCAGGGCCTTGTTGGCGGATTTCGGATCCCCCTTGGCGGCGGCGTAGAAGCTGCTGTCCGTGAGGCGCAGCACCTCGCCCACGCTCACCTGGTCGCAGGGCCGCGTCAGGATGTAGCCGCCCTTGGGGCCGCGCACGCTGGCGACCACGCCGGCTTTCTTGAGCTTGTTGAAGATCTGCTCGAGGAAGGGCAAGGAAAGCTTCTGGCGCTCAGCGATCACATGCAGGGGCACCGGCAGGCCATGGCTGTGGTGGGCCAGGTCGAACAGGGCCTGCATGCTGTACCTGCCTCTTGCCGAGATCTTCACGAAGGGCTCCAGACTCCAGGCTAGTATTCTTGAGCGAATGAGTCAAGTTTATGGGCCAGGTACACTCATATCCCGGAGATCTCCATGAAGGCTGCCTTTCTGGTCCTGGGGCCCATGTCCTGGCTGGCCCAAGCGCTGGCAGGGGCGGCGCTCGGTCCCGTCCCGGCGGAAGGCGGCGCTCCGGGCGAGGTTCGGGCCAAGGCTCCGTCACTGCTGGGCGAGACCACGCCCAAGGCCATCCTGGCGAACCGCACGAAATTCCGGGACAACCTGGCTAAGGTGAAGCTGGGCGAAGACCTCCGGTCCCGCTGGAAGGCTGTGCAACGGCCAGTCACACTGGTAGCGATCTTCGGCTCCTGGTGCGGCGATAGCCACCGGCAGTTGCCGCACCTGCTGGCGCTGGAGGCAGAGCCCAACCCCTTCATCGAAGTCCACTACCTGGGTGTCGCCCGGGATAAGGCGGTCGCTGCCTGGCCCAGGGGATGTCCGCCCCAGAAGGTGGACCGGATCCCGACCTTCTACCTTTTCGCCACCCAGCCCGGTGGCCGCCAGAAACTCACGGGAACCGTGGTGGAGACACCGCCCCGGGCCGGACAGACCATGGCCATGGCCCTGGTGGAGCTGCTGGAGGCGAGTGGGCGGGCGCTCTGATTCAACCCGGCATCATCTCTGCCGATGAGTCAGAAACATGCGACTGAAGTGGATGCTCTCCTTTTGCCTGGCCGGCCTGCTCTGGGCGGGACAACCCATCGTGGTGGCCCTGGACAAGCCCGTGCAAAGCCTGAACCCGCTGCTTCTGGCCCGGGAAGTCGAGGTCCAGGTGGTGGACCTGGTCTTCGACCGCCTGGTGGGCCTGGACGAACGCGGCCGGTTCGTGCCCCAGCTGCTGGAGAGCTGGGTGATTTCTAAGGACGGGCGGACCATCCTGCTGAAGCTCAGACCGGGCCTGACCTGGCACGATGGCAGCCCCATCGAGGCCGAGGATCTGGTGGCGACCTGGCGGATGCTCTCCCTGCCGCAGGTGCTGAAGATCTATGACGTGGTAGGGGTCAGGACCATGGGAAGCCTGGTGGCCGAAGGCCCGCTCCAGGTGCGGATCCGGCTGAAGCAGCCGCGGGCCTCCCTTCTCACCGACCTGTACAATTTCCAGCCCATTCCCCGCCGAAAGTACAACCTGGGGGCCCAGCCCCTGCAGCACCCTCTGAACTACGCGCCCATCGGTTCGGGCCCCTATCGCGTCCTCCCTGGGGCCCAGGCCAGGGATATCCAGCTCCAGCGGTGGAGTGGATATCGGGGCCCGCACCCCGGCCGCTGGGAGGCCTTCCACTTCCGGAGCCAGCCCGAAGACCTGGGGGAATACGCTCGTCAGCTCAAGGCCGGGGAATACCACTTCGGCAACCTCGACTGGTTCCGGCACTACCTGCTGCGACGAGGCGCCTTCGGCGAGGGGAATCTGGTCAGTCTCTCCACCCCGGCCGCTTCGTACGGCACCTTCTGGTTCAACTGCAATGCCAAGCGCAGCCTGCTGGGGGATCCCCAGATCCGCCGGGCCCTGGCGGAGGCCCTGCCCTGGGAATTCCTGGGGGCTCAGCAGGGGCTTCGGGCCGGCCGGCTGGCTTCCAGCGTCTGGCCCCCCCAAAGCTGGGCCCATCAGCAGATGGTGGAGCCTCTGCCCAGACTGGAACGCGCCGCTGCCCTTCTCGATGAGGCCGGGTGGAAGCTGGGCCCAGAGGGGATCCGCCAGGATGCCAAGGGCCGGGCCCTGCGGCTCGTGATGTTTTCGGCCTGGAGCTATTCGGGTCGAGATCCCGCTGAAGCCTTCTGCGAGGCCCTCAAGAAAGTCGGCGTGGCCATCGACCTGCGCCGTACTCCCGTCGACGAGCCCTACGTCCTGTCGACCCGAGGGGAAGGGGACATCTGGGACTACGCCTGGAACACGGGCCTGGATCCTGATAACGAAAGCCCTTTGTTCACCTCGGATGGGGTCAAGGGCGGTTCCAATGTCACGGGCTACCAGAACCCCGAGGTAGACCGGCTCTTCGAGGAAGGCCGCCACGAACTGGACTCCGAGCGCCGGAGGGCCCTCTACTTCCGGATCAACGCACTCATCCAGAAAGATCAGCCCATCCTTCAGCTGACCTATGGCACCGCCTTTCTGGTGGCGGACCGCCGATTGCGGGGCGTGGGGTTCAACGTGCTGGGCCAGACCTACGGCTATGTCCCCGGCCGCCGGGGCTGGTGGCTGGAGAAGTAGCGGTTCCGTGCCTCAGAGTCGGTCGAAGCGGATAACCTCGACCTTGCCGCTCTTGCCCTTCGGAGCCTCTTCCCGTTCCCGCTCGGGTCGGGCTTCTCGCTCGGGTCGGGCTTCCCGCTCAGGTCGAGCTTCCCGCTCAGGACGGGCCTCACGGTGTGGACGGCTTTCATGGCGGCGGGGTTCCGGAGCGGATTCGGGCCGGGGGGTGGACTTGGGCGCGGGACTGGGGGCAGGCTGGCGCTCCCGTCCAGCCCATACCGCACCCACCTGCTTGATGCGATCCACGAGGCGAGCCGGTTCCAGGACCTGGATGCCGTCCCCGAACTGCATGGCCCAGCGGGAAATGGCGCGGAGATCCGTGGCGGTGAAGGAGACCAGGGCCTGGCCGTCACCCTGGTCTTCCAGCTTGAAGTTGGGGAAGGCGGGTGGGGCCTGCTTCACGGCGAAAACCCACTGCTTGAGGAGGCTCGCCTTCACGGCGATGGGATCACCACCGAGCCAGCCCCCGATGAGATTGGCTGGGGTACCATCGGCATAGGGGCCCTGGGCGGCGCGACCCAGGCCTTCCACGGCGTTCACTTCGGCCAGCAGATCCACCCGGTGGTGGCGCTCGGCGTTGTAGCGGCGGTCCCAGCCCCAGACGTACCAGGCCTGGCTGAGGGCGTCGAAGGTGAGGTGCCGGGGTTCGAAGGTGCGAGGGGCGTTGGTCTCGGCGTCCGCGAAGATGAACTCGACGGCGCGGCCTTCACAGATGGCCGTGAGGATGGCCTGGGCCAGGGGCGTGAGCTTTGGCAGGGCGGCAGGCTTCGGCGCGATGGGTGGGGTGGCCGGGGCGGGAACCTCCGGGACGGCTGCTGCAACTTCGGCAACCACGGCGGTCTTGGCGGCTTTGGGGGCCCTAGGCTTGGCGGGGGCCTTGGTCTTGGGTTCCGCGGGTTCAGGCGTCTTGGCAGCGGCCTTCTTGGCTGGGGTCGCCTTGGCCTTCGCGGCGGGCTTCGCCTCTTCCACGGCGGCGGTCACGGGCTTCTTGCGAGGGGTCTTGGTTACGGCCATGGGTGTCAGGCTCCTGGCCCATCATCGCCCAATCCCGCGGGAACAGCCAACTCACAATTCGGCCGCCGCGATTTCTCATTCGCCGGATCGCGGATGCATCTGGTCGTACAGGGCGCGGAGCCGGGTCTGGTGGACATGGGTATAGATCTGAGTCGTGCTGATGTCGGCGTGCCCGAGCATGGCCTGGACCGAGCGCAGGTCCGCGCCATGATCGAGCAGGTGGGTCGCAAAGGCATGCCGGAGCACATGGGGACTCACCGCTTCGGCGCGAAGCCCGGCGGTGCGCGCATAGGTCTTCAGGAGGCGCCAGAGGTGCTGGCGGCTGAGGCCTTCCCCCCGCTGGCCCACGAAAAGCTGGCCGCCCCTGGGCTTGAAGCCGGGGCGCAGCATGAGCCAGGCGCGGATCCAGCGTTCGGCGCCCGTCCCGAAGGGGATGAGTCGTTCCTTCTTGCCCTTGCCCATGACCTTGAGGAAGCCCTCGTCGAGAAACACGGACAGGGCGGGGAGCCCCGCCAGTTCGGACACGCGCAGCCCGGAGGCGTAGAGCAACTCCAGCCAGGCGCGGTCGCGCACGCCGAGGGGCGTGGCGGTATCGGGGGCGTTGAGGAGGGCTTCCACCTGGCTTTCACCGAGGGTGCGGGGCAGGATCCGTGGGGGCCTGGGCGGTTTCACGATGGCCTCAGGCCCGGCGCCGCCTCCACCTTCCATGCGCAGGAAGGTCAGGAAGGCCCGCAGGCTCGAGCTCAAGCGGGCGAGACTGCGGGGGGCCTTGCCCAGGTCCTGCTGCGCGACGAGAAAGGCCGTCAGGTGGTCCCGGGTCAGGGCCTCCGCGGTGATCTCCAGGCCGCAGGCCCAGGCCGCCAGTTGGTTCAGGTCCGAGAGGTAGCCAGAGGAAGTGTTCGGAGACAGGCCCCGCTCCACGGCCAGGTGGGTGCGGAACTCGAGGAGGCTGGGCCGCCAGCCCAGGGGCCAGCCATGTTCGGGCGCTTCGTGGGGCTTGGCGCGGGGCATGGTTCCATCCTCCACGCCTGGGCGGCTGGCGCAATCCATCTGTTCCCTGAGGGAGAGTTGGGCGAGGGGGTTTCCCCGGGGTTTGGAAATTCGGCCTCGGATGTGTTAGGGTTTCCAGGTTCGATTTGGAGGAGCCCCCGATGGCTGATGTGCGTAAGAAGGTTATTGCGATTATCGCTGAGCAGCTGGCCAAGCCCGAAGATTCCATCTCCGAGTCCAGCCATTTCGTCGACGACCTCGGCGCCGACAGCCTCGACACCGTCGAGATCATCATGGCCATCGAAGAGGCCTTCGGGCTGGAGATCCCCGAGAGCGAGCAGGAGAAGATCCGCACCGTGGGCGACGCCATCGCCTACATCGAGAAGCACTACAAGGGCTGATCCCTGTTCCCATTGCATCCAAGCGCCGCACCGCCCTCCAGCGTGCGGCGTTTTTAATTGGCTGCAGGCGGTAGGCTATAGGTTGTAGGTCAAACAATCCCCGGCCCGCAGCCCACAGTCCGCAGCCCATCAGTTAAGGTGTCGCCATGAACATGCAGACCAGCCGCCGCCGCGTCGTCATCACGGGCATGGGTACCCTCAATCCCTGCGGCAACACTGTGCCGGAAACGTGGGCCAACCTGCTGGCGGGCCGCTCGGGCATCGGCACCATCGACCGCTTCGACATCACCGACTACGCCTGCAAGATCGCGGGGCAGGTAAAGGGCTTCAACCCCGACGATTTCATCGACCGCAAAGAGCAGAAGAAGATGGACATCTTCATCCAGTACGCCATGGCCGCCACCCACGAGGCCATGGTGGACGCGGGCTTCGCGGACCGGGAGATGGCCAAGGCCGACCGCGAGATGTTTGGCGTGCTCATCGGCTCGGGCATCGGCGGCCTCAGCACCATCTGGGACGAGGCCAACGGCTATCGGGGCCCGCGCCGCATCAGCCCCTTCTTCATCCCGAGCCTGATCATCAACCTGGCGTCGGGCTTCGTGTCCATCCGCCACGGCCTGCAGGGCCCCAACAGCGCCGTGGCCACCGCCTGCGCCACGGGCACCCACGCCATCGGCGACGCGTCGCGGCTCATCATGCACGGCTACGCGGACCGCATGGTGGCCGGCGGCACCGACAGCGTCGTCACCCAGCTGGGTGTCGGCGGCTTCGCAGCCATGCGCGCCCTCTCCACGCGCAACGAGGAGCCCGAGCAGGCCAGCCGCCCCTTCGACCTGGGCCGGGACGGCTTCGTCATGGGCGAGGGCGCCGGCATCGTGGTGCTCGAGGAATACGAGCTGGCCAAGGCGCGGGGCGCCAAGATCTACGCGGAAGTCGCAGGCTACGGCATGAGCGGCGACGCCCACCACATCACGAGCCCCAGCCTGGATGGCGACGGCCCCATGCGGGTCATGCGGGCCACGCTGAAGGACGCGGGCATGGCGCCTTCGGACATCGGCTACGTCAACGCCCATGGCACGTCCACACCCGCCGGCGACAAGCTGGAATGCCTGGCCATCAAGGGCGTTTTCGGCGAGCATGCCAAGCGCCTGAAGGTCAGCAGCACCAAGTCGATGACCGGCCACCTGCTGGGCGCCGCAGGCGGCATCGAGACCATCTTCACCGCCCTGGCCCTGCACACCGGCCAGATCCCCCCCACCATCAACGTCGAGAACCAGGACCCCGAATGTGACCTGGATGTCACCGCAAATATCGCAGGCACCCTTGATGGCGACGTAGCCCTGAACAACAACTTCGGCTTCGGCGGGACCAACGCCTGCGTGGTGTTGCGGAAGGTCTGAAAGACAGAGGCCGCGCAGGCAGCGGCCCGCCCTGCTATTTCTTCGCAGGAATCTGGATCAACGGGGTCACTCCGCCACTGCCGCTGATGATGAGATTGCCCTTGGCACCGATGTCCCGCAGGGCTTGAATGCGGTGGTATTCGAGGATCTGGGGCGTGAGGCTCT
>JANYLR010000062.1 GCA_025363715.1 Holophagaceae bacterium
CTCGTGGAAGCCATCAAGCGCGCCCGCAACATCGCTCTGCTGCCATTTGCCGCGGATTGATCCCTAGCGCTGGTTCACTTTCAAAGGGGGGCCATCCGGCCCCCCTTTTGCAATTGCCCGAGCTGGATTCAGTCGAGGAAAGACCAGCAGTAGTACGTCACCACACACACCTTCCCATCGAAATAGAGATTGGCCCGCTTGAGGACCGTGACGTTGGTGAATTCGGACATGCTGTCTCCCGGTGCCAGCTCCAAGCTGACCCAGGCCATAGCACTTCAGCCAGTTCCGCCTCCGTCCTGCAACACATCCCGGTACTGATGGAGGGCAAGGGAAGAGCCCGGAAATCCTTTTGGGCGGAATGGACGCGCCGGGCGCTAGGATAGCGAAAGATACCCAGGAGTTCCCATGCGCTTCTCGCTGAATCTTGGATCCGATATCCTGCGCCTGGGAACCCGGGTGGTCTTTGTCCTTCTGACGGCCCAGGCCCTCGTCCTGGTGGCTGACGACAAGGAGAAAGAGAAGGAAAAGGGCAAGAAGCACGAGGCGGCTCGCCCCGAACCCAAGCACGAGGCCTCTCGGCCAGAACCCAGGCGGGAGGTCCCACCGGCGTCCAGGCCTGAACCCAGGCCGATGCCACGGGCGGAACCTCGATCGGAACCCAGGCCGATGCCCAGGCCGGATCCCGCGCCGATTCCCCGTCCCCAGCCGCACGCACCCACCGCCGACCCGATTGCACCGAGGGGCCCCGTTCCAGCGCCCCGGCCCACCCCCGGACCAGCCCCGGCTCCCGGACACACTGATCCCAACCCGCGGCACCTACCCCCGCCAACTGGACATCTCGAGCCTTCACGCCCCGCTCCGGGTCCCGGGGGACGCCCTGGCTTCGAATCCCGGCCCGGCCCGGGCCAGGGGGAAAGGCGGCAGCCGGAACGCCAGGTCGTCATCACCCGGGGTGGGGGAGAGATCCACCGCACCCCGACGGGCGCTATCCGTGAAGTTCGCACCCCCGGCGGGGCCGTGATCCGGCATTCGCCGAGCGGCGTCCGGCACGTCGAGATCGTCCGTCCAGGCGGACGCATCATCGTGGCCAACGCCACTGGGCGCCACGGGTACATCCAGAGGCCCCTTGTTTCCCACGGCCACACCTACGTGCAACGGACCTATGTCGTCAATGGCCGACCCTACGCCGCACTCTACCGGCCCTGGTCGTATAGCGGACGCGAATACAACGTCTACATGCCCCGCCACTACTACCGCCCCGGCTTCTACGTCTGGGCCTACGATCCCTGGCCGCGTCCGGTCCGCTACACCTGGGGCTGGCACAACCGACCCTGGTACGGGTACTACGGCGGCTACTTCACGCCCTACCCGATCTACGCCGGTCCCGCCTTCTGGCTGACGGATTTCCTCATCGCGGCCACCCTGGAATCCGCCTTCCTCGCGCAGAACGCCAGCATGAGCGCCCCGCCCGTGACCTACAACACCTCGTCGGCCATGAGCCCCGAAGTGAAGGAAGCCATCGCCGAAGAGGTCCGGCGCCAGATGAACCAAGCGAAGGCGGAACAGGCTAACCAAAACGCCTCACAACCTGCGGGGGCGCCTCCGCTCTTCTCCAGGAACGGCCCCAAGGTCTTCCTGGTCTCGAACAGCCTGCTGGCCTATGCCGGCAACCAGGAATGCCCCCTGGTGGAAGGGGACGTGCTCCAGCTGGTGGAAACGCCCGCCCTGGGCTCGGAGTGGGCCGAGGTCAAGGTCCTGTCAAGCCGCGGGTCGAGCTGCCAGAAGGGCAGCTACCTCTCCGTGAGAACCACCGATCTCCAGGAGATGCAGAACCATCTGGCGGCCTCCATGGAAAACGGAATGGCCAAGCTCCAGGCTGACCAGGGCAAGGACGGCATTCCCGCCCTGCCGGCCCAGGCGAGGGGCATTGTGAAGGCGTCCTATTCCGACGATATCCAGCCCGACCTGGGCGCCCAGAGTGAACTGGCTCTGGCGGTCAAGGAGGCCAACGGCTCGGAACAGGCCATCATCGAAGAACGCGGTCAGGAACCGGCCAGCTCCGGCGGAACCATCTCCCTGGGGATGACCATCGCCGAAGTGGAGCGCGCCCTCGGCCAGCCCAAAAATACCGTCGACCTTGGTGCCAAGAAGATCTACGTCTACAAGGACCTCAAGATCACTTTCCTCCGGGGCAAAGTCAGCGACGTCCAATAGGCATGTTCCACCTTCTTGAGAAGCAACGGACGGTCGCCAAGGCCGATTACAATCGCTGGCTCGTGCCCCCGGCAGCCTTGGCCATCCATTTATCCATCGGCATGGCCTATGGCTTCAGCGTCTTCTGGCTGCCCCTCGGCCAGGCCATCGGCATCACTGCCCCGGCGGCGGGGGACTGGAAGCTTTCCACCCTGGGCTGGATGTACACCCTCTTCTTCGTATTTCTGGGATCTTCCGCGGCGGTCTTCGGCACCTGGCTCGAGCAGAACGGACCCAGGAAGGCTGGCGTAGCCGCCGCCTTCTGCTGGGGAGGCGGATTTTTCATCTCCGCCCTAGGCGTCCATCTGCACCAGATCTGGCTGCTCTGGATCGGCTCAGGCGTGATCGGTGGCTGCGGCCTCGGCTTGGGCTACATTTCCCCGGTCTCGACCTTGATCAAGTGGTTCCCGGATAAGCGGGGCATGGCCACGGGAATGGCCATCATGGGTTTCGGCGGGGGGGCCTTGATCGGGGCTCCCCTCGCGGACCGGCTAATCCGGCACTTCGCTACGCCCACCTCGGTCGGCGTCGCCGAGACCTTCATCACCCTCGGTTCCATCTATTTCGCCGCCATGATGTGCGGGGCCTTCACCTACCGCATTCCCCCCGCCGGATGGCAGCCCCATGGCTGGACGCCCCCGGCGAACCAACAGAACAGCATGATCACCCAGGGCCATGTCCACGTGAAGGTGGTCCACAAAACCCCTCAATTCTGGTTGCTGTGGGCCGTCCTCTGCCTGAATGTCAGCGCCGGTATCGGCTGCCTCGGCATGGCCTCTCCCATGCTCCAGGAAGTGTTCGGAGGCCGGCTCATCGGCGAGGCGGCTTCCCTGGCGAGCCTGAAGGCTGGACAAAAGGCCGCCGTGGCCACCCTGGGGGCGGCCTTCGCGGGCCTGCTCAGCCTCTTCAATATCGGTGGGCGAATCTTCTGGGCCTCCCTTTCCGACCACCTCGGCCGAAAGCGCACGTATGCCATCTTCTTCGCCCTGGGGACCGCGCTGTATGTGCTCACGGCGGCGGCCGGAAGCGCCAAGGCGGTGATCCTATTCGTCGGTTCGTTCTGTGTGATTCTCACCATGTACGGGGGCGGGTTCGCCACCATCCCCGCCTACCTGGCCGATCTCTTCGGCACCCAGTATGTCGGGGCCATCCACGGCCGGCTTCTGACGGCCTGGTCCACCGCCGGCATTCTCGGCCCGGTCATGGTCAACTACCTCCGCGAATTCCAGATCAGCCGGGGGGTTCCACCTGAAGCCGCCTACAACCTGACGCTGTACCTGCTGGCCGGATTGCTGGTGATGGGGCTGGTGTGCAACTGGCTGGTGCGGCCCGTCCATCCCCGTTTCTTCATGAGTGAGGCCGAGCTGGAGGAGGAAAGGAAGGCCCTGAGGGGCCTCCACCCCAATCCTGCGGTCGAATCCACCCGGCCAAGCGCGAGAAGCTGGATCGCCGTGTCTGTGGGCTGGCTGCTCGTGGGTCTTCCCCTGAGCTGGGGCCTCCTGATCACCTTCCAGAAGGCCGCCGCCTTCTTCCGCTGAACCTCCAGGTAGCTCCCGGGGGTTCACCGGAAAGAGGCAGGATTCTGAGGTAATCTTGGGACATGGCTGACGAACCCATCACCCTGAGACTGCCCATGCCCCTGCGCAAGCAGAAGGCGGTCAAGGCCGCCTGGAAGCCGCTGCTCCTGCAATGGCTGGTGCCGGGGGCTGGGTACTGGGCCATCGGCGAGAAGGGGCGGGCCAAGGTCTTCTTCGGCGTGTGGGTGCTGTTCTGCGTGCTTGGCGCCCTGCAGATGCAACAGGGCGCCGTGGATGGCGTGAAGGGCGGCATCTTCGTGCCGGTGCAGGGCTCCTGGTTGTCCACCCTCGGTTCCCTGGGCACCGCTGGCATCGGCCCCCTGTATGGCGCCTTCGCCTGGGCCTTCGGCGGCGCTGGCACCGAACCCGTGCGCACCCTCACTCAGGAATATGGCGCCACCTATGTGATGGTGGCGGGCCTCCTGAACTGGCTCTGCTGCTTCGATCTCTGGGATCGCATCACGGGTCGATGGATCTTCCGATTGCCCAAAGATGAGCAGATCCAGCTGGCCAAGGACCTGGTTCCCAAGGGCGAGTAGGCTTCACGCAGGCCGGGTGGTCATGGGTCCTGCACCCAGGATGGCCCTGGGCCCACCGACCATGGCACAGTGAAACGCACCTCTGGAGCGACCATGGACACCCCAGGCGAGGCCTCGCCCAAAGCCTCACTTCGTCTGCCCGCGGCCACGATCTTCCTGAGCGCTTTCCTGCTCTTCCAGGTGCAACCCATGGTGGGGAAGCTGGTCCTCCCCTGGTTCGGCGGCAGCGCCGGGGTCTGGACCACCTGCCTGCTGTTCTTCCAGACCCTGCTGTTGCTGGGCTACCTGTATGCCCACGTGGTGAGGCACAACCTCTCCCACCGTGGCCAGCTGCTGCTGCACGGCAGCCTCCTGCTGGTGGCGGCACTGACCTTGCCGCTGCGGCTGCATGCCCAGTTCCAGCCTTCTGGTAGCACGGAACCCCTGGGGCGCCTCCTGGGCCTTTTGGCCCTGACGGTGGGTCTGCCCTACCTGCTGCTCTCCACGACTGGGCCCTTGGTACAGGCCTGGGTGGCCAGCCGGGGGCAGGTCCCGTACCGCCTGTTCGCCCTGTCGAACCTGGCCTCCATGGTGGCGCTCTTCTCCTACCCGATCGTCGTGGAGCCGTTCCTGCCCCTGAGGACCCAGTCCTGGATCTGGTCGCTGGGTTTCCTCGCCTTCACCGCCCTGGTCCTGACCTTGGCGAGTCGGGTGGCCCACGAAGTACCGAAGGTGAAACCTGCCATGGATCCGGCAAACCAGCCGGAGACCGGCATGAAGGCCCTCTGGATCGCCTTCGCGGCCATCCCCTCCGCGTTGCTGATGGCCGTCACCACCCACCTGAGCACCAACGTGGCACCGATCCCCTTCCTCTGGGTGCTGCCGCTGGGGCTCTACCTGCTGAGTTTCATCCTCTGCTTCGATAGCACGCGCTGGTACCGCCGTGGCCTCTTCCTCGGACTGACCCCGCCGCTGCTGATCCTCATGTCGCTGTCCCTCAGCCCGGACTTCCGCTGGATGGACTACCGGTTCGAGGCGCTGAGCCAGGCCGCGTTCTGGCTGAGCTCTGTACGAGGGCAGGTGGCCCTCTTCAGCGCCGGCCTCTTTGCCGCCTGCATGGTGGCCCATGGTGAATTGGCCCGGCGCCGGCCCCATCCGCACTTTCTCACGGGGTTCTACCTCCGTCTCAGCCTCGGCGGTGCCTTGGGTGGCATCTTCGTGGCATGGTTGGCGCCGAAGATCTTCACCACCTACTTGGAACTCCCCCTGGGGCTCGCTGCTGCGGCCGCGGTGGCGGCCCTATCCATGGCCTTCGAGATCGGCCCCCGGCACCGCTGGCAATCCGCGCTTGCCGGGGCCTTCGGGCTCCTGGCCCTGGGTCTGGGCCTTCATGCCTTTCACTTGAATCGCAACGTGGATCAGGTCCTGGTCGCCCGTGGCCGGAACTTCTACGGCACCCTCGCCGTCTTCGAAAATCCCGAACACACCTGGCGAAGCCTGGCCCACGGCACCATCACCCATGGGGGCCAGTTCCTGGACCGGGGGAAGGCCAACCGTCCGGCCACTTACTACAGCCTGGATTCCGGGGTGGGACTCGCCATCGCCAGCCTGCCGGAACCGCCTCGGAAGCTGGGGCTGGTGGGCCTGGGCGTCGGCAGCCTCGCCGCCTATGGCCGATCCGGAGACCACCTCCGTTTCTACGAGATCAACCCCCTGGTGGAGCCCCTCGCCCGGCGGCATTTCACCTACCTGGGTCAGGGCAAGGCCCACACGGAAGTGGTGCTGGGGGATGCCCGGTTGAGCCTGGAAGCCGAGCCAGCCCAGGCCTACGACCTCCTCGCCGTCGATGCCTTCTCCAGCGACTCGATCCCCGTTCACCTGCTGACCCGGGAAGCCTTTGCCCTCTACTTCCGGCACCTGAAGCCGGGGGGCGTTCTGGCCGTGCACGTCTCGAACAAGTACTTGGCCCTCCAACCCGTGGTGCGTGCCGCCGTCAACGCCTTCGGCAAACAGGCCCGGGTGGTGGACACCGAATCGGACGAGGACGAAGGCACCTACGGCTCCACCTGGGTTCTAATCACCCAGGGCGAGGCCTTTTTCGGGCACCCGGCTTTTCAGGACAACGAGGACGTGAAGGCCCTGCCGGACGCCGCGCTGGTGTGGCGGGATGATTTCAGCAACCTGTTCCGCGTGCTGAAGGCATTCTAGCCTTCGGTTTTTAGGCTTTTCGCCAACAACTGCGTTCGGATGAAGACGTCGATATCACCGTCCAGGACCTTCTGGGTCTGGCTGGTCTCCGCGCCGGTCCGGTGGTCCTTCACCATCTGATAGGGCTGCAGCACATAGCTGCGGATCTGGCTGCCCCAGGCCACATCGGCCTTGTCGCCGCTGGCGGCCGCCACCCTGTCCAGGAACTTCCTCTGCTCCAGCTCGTAGAGCCGGCCCTGCAGCACCTTCAGCGCCGTCGCACGGTTCTTGATCTGGCTGCGCTCGTTCTGACAGCTGACCACGATGCCGGTGGGCAGGTGGGTGAAGCGCACGGCGGATTCCGTGCGGTTCACATGCTGGCCCCCGGCGCCGCTGGCCCGGAACACATCGATCTTCAGATCCTTGTCTGGGATGTCCACGTTGATCGTGTCATCCAGCTCGGGGCTCACATACACCGCGGCGAAGCTCGTGTGGCGGCGCTTGGCGGAATCGAAGGGACTGATCCGGACCAGCCGGTGGACGCCTGCCTCGGCCCGCAGGTAGCCGTAGGAGAAGGGCGCGTCCACGATGAAGGTGGCGCCCTTGATGCCCGCTTCCTCCCCATCCTGGTAGTCGATCATCTCCGTGGCCCAGCCCTTGGCTTCGCAGAAGCGCAGGTACATGCGGAGCAGCATGGCCGCCCAGTCCTGGCTTTCGGTGCCGCCCGCACCCGGCGCGATGGCCACGATGGCGTGGTTGTTATCGAGATCGCCGCTGAGCATCATGCGCAGCTCGGCATCTTCCACGGCCTTGCGGAGATCGGCCTCGACGGTCCCGGTCTCGGCCAGCATGCCCGCATCCTCCCGGGCCAGCTCGAGCCCGGTTTCCAGATCCTCCAACCCACCGGTCAGGCGCTTGGCCAGGGCGATGTCATTGGTGATGGAGCCGCGTTTCTGCAGGAGCGGCTTGGCGGCGTCGGGATCATCCCAGAACCCCGGAGCCGTCGTCCGCTCTTCGATCTGCTCCAGTTCAAGGGCCTTGCGCTCGGGATCCAGGTGGGCGACCAGCTGCTGGACGCGGGGTTCCAGCTCGTTCTTGGCCCGCACCAGGGTCTCGAAATCCATCGTCTGCCTTTCCAGTCCCCGATTTCGGCTTCAAGTCCGGGGAACCTTCGAGTTTAAAGCAATCCGAAGAGTTACGCCCCCAGGCTATTCTGGGGGGATGTCTGCTTTCATCCCCGTGATCCCCGCCGATCTGGAGCCCACCGTCCGTGGGGTCCTGGCGGGCCATGGCGGGGTGCCCCTGGCCTGGGCCCGCTGGGAGCATGGCGCACCCAAGGGCCGGGTGGTGATCGTGCACGGGTATGGTGAGCACGGGGAGCGGTACCGGCACACGGCCTACTGGCTGCACGGGCTGGGCTGGGCGGTTTCCAGCATGGACCACCGGGGCTTCGGCCGTTCCGGCGGCACCCGTGGCGATGCCGTGGGCATCCGGGCCTTCGTGGATGATCTGGCCCTCTTCCTCCGCCAGGAACGCCGGCATGATGCCGAGCGCACCGGCGCCACGGCCCGGGTGGTGGATGGCGTTCCCATGCCCCCCCTGCCGGTCTGTCCCCAGATCGTCCTGGGCCACAGCTTCGGCGGGCTGGTCGCCCTCCTTACCCTGCTCTGGCACGCGGACACCCTGGACGGCCTGATCCTCTCCAGCCCCGCCGTGGCGGTGAAATCGAACTCGAAGCTGCTGGTGATCGCCTCGCGGCTCCTGCGCTGGTTCATGCCCCACCGTCCCATCCAGCTTCACGGCGACAAGAGCCGGGTCTGTTCCGATCCCGTGATCGTCCAGCGCTATGAGGTCGATCCCCTCTGCCACCGCTGGGCCACGGCAGCCTTCGGGGCGGCCCTGGACGAAGGCCGGGCCGAGGTGCTGCCCCTGGGCCATGAGCTGGACCGGCCCATGCTCCTGCTGGAATCCGGCAGCGATACGGTGGTGGACCCGGACGCCTCCGAGGCCCTCTGGACCGCCGTGCGCCCGGAGCTGCTGGAGCGTCACCGCCTGCCCGGATTCTTTCATGAGATCTTCCACGACCGGCGCCGGGCGGAGGCCCAGGCCCTGGTCGAGCCCTGGCTGGAACAGGTACACCGGGCCTGGAACCCTTCCCATCGTCCCGCCATGTTTGAAGTGATGTCTCCGGAGTCCGCATGAAGCGCATCCTCACCGCTCTCACCCTGATCACCGCCCTGGCGGGCCTGGGCCTGGGCTGCCGCAAGCCGAAGGCCGTGGACAAGGGCGTCTCCGCCACCGAGCTGCTGGCGACGGCCGACAAGCAGATGAAGCAGGGCAAGTTCACCGAGGCCCGAGTGACCCTGCGCCACCTGGAACAGTACCTTCCTGGTTCCGCCGAGTTCCCCAAGGCCAAGCTCATGCTTGGGGACAGCTTCTTCTTCCAGGGCAGTCCCAGCTATCCCGAGGCGGAAGTCGAGTACACCAGCTTCCTGAACTACTTCCCTCGCCATGAACTGCGGGACTATGCCCTCTACCACCGGGCCCTCTGCCACTA
Organism: Holophagaceae bacterium; assembly: GCA_025363715.1. Taxonomy (GTDB): domain Bacteria; phylum Acidobacteriota; class Holophagae; order Holophagales; family Holophagaceae; genus Geothrix. The sequence goes on from JANYLR010000062.1 coordinate 9,093, forward strand.
TTCCTCCATCGAAAGCGCGGAGCGCGACCAGGCCGAAACCCGGAAAGCCCTGGACGGCTTCCAACAGCTGCTGAAGGAATCCCCTGGCAGCCCCTATGCCGGCGAAACCCGGGCCAAGATCCAGCAGTGCTGGCGCCGCATCGCCGAGCACGAACTCGTGGTGGGCGTGTACTACGTGAACACCTACTACTACGTCGGCGCCGAACGCCGCCTGAAGGGCCTGCTGGAAACCTATCCCGACTACGTAGACCGGGAACGGGGCTACTTCTACCTTGGCGAGGCCCTGCGCCTGCGGCTGCTCTCCACGGAAGACATCATCCAGTTCAACAAGGACTACGCGACCAAGCTCCAGAAGCCTGATCTGAAGGATCTCAGCAAGGCAGAGCTGGCCCAGCACACCAAGGACATCGAGGCCTTCGGCAAGGAACGGATCAAGGGTTACCGCGCCGAGGCCAGGAGCTACTTCCAGAAGCTGGTGGAAAGCTACCCCGGCACGGAGTGGGCTCGGCGCGCCGCCGATCGCCTCATCACCATGGGCACCGAAGGCGTGAAAGAGGAGCTCGACAGTTGATACTGTCCGGGGGGACCGCCTGCTCGCTTCGCTCGCGATGTGCGCGACCGCCGGATGGCGGAGCAGGCTCCTGGGGAGCCTGCGAAGCCGGGGACCCGGCGAGAAGCGTATGCCACACTTCCGACTGACCCGCGCACCAAACTTCTCACTCCGGGAGGCGTCATGGAACTGAGCAGCCTCGGCCTCGGCACCTACCTCGGACCGGACTCGGACGCCGCAGACGCCAGCTATGTGGAGGCCGCGAAGGCCTTCCACGCCGCGGGTGGAACGGTGTTCGATACGGCCGCGAATTACCGCGGCGGCCGCTCGGAACGGGCGCTGGGGGCCGCCTTCAAGGGGCTATCCCGCGGCGATTTCTTCGTGTCCACCAAGGCGGGCTACCTTCCCATGCCGCAGGCGGATCCCGATGAGAACCCCCGCGCCTGGTTCCACCGGGTGCTGGAGGCGCCGGGCATCCTGGCCATCGAGGATCTGATCGATGGTTGCCACGCCATGACACCGACGTACTTGGCCCACCAGCTGGACATCAGCCTGGATGCCTTGGGCATCGGCACCTTGGACCTGTTCCACCTGCACAACCCCGAGCAGCAGCTGGGACACCTCGGACCGGATGCTTTCTACGCGGCCATTGAAAGAGCCTTCGAAGCCTGCGAGGGATTCGTGGCGGCCGGGAAGATCCGCGCCTATGGCGTGGCCACCTGGAATGGCTTCCGGGTACCGCCCGGCCAGGAGGGCCATCTGAGCCTCGCCCGCCTGCTGGAAGCGGCCACATCGGTCGGAGGCCGGGAGCACAATTTCCGCTGGATCCAGCTGCCCCTGAACCTGGCCATGCCGGAAGCCTATCTGGCCCCGACCCAGGTACTCGGCGGCGAGGCCATGACGCCCCTCGCCGCGGCCCAGGCCGGCGGGTTGTCGGTGCAGACGTCGGCCTCCATCATGCAGGCACGTATCCTGCGCCAGCTGCCGGACGGCTTTGCCGAGGCCCTCGGCCTCAAGACGCCGGCCCAGGCGGCCCTGCAGTTCACCCGCTCCTGCCCCGGTGTCACCACCGCGCTGTGCGGCATGGGCCAGGCCGCGCACGTACTCGAGAATGTGGCAGTCATGGCCATCCCCAAGCTCGACGCCATGGCCCTGGGAAGCCTCTTCGGATGATCCTCCTGGCCATCACGCCGGGCCTCGGATTCGATCGCGGACGCTGGAAGACCGTGCTCCAGTCCGGCGTGGATGGTTTCCTGCTTCGGGAGAAAGACCTTGGTACCCGGGAGCTGCTGGACGCCGCCCGCTGGTGCCAGGACACCGCGCCGGAGATCGAGCTCTGGGTGGCCGGCCGTCTGGACGTGGCCCTGGCCGCCGGCTGCGGCCTCCATGCCCCCGAAGTCTATCCCGAGGTCGAGCCGGGACTGGTAAGGGTGTCTCGACCCCTGCACGATGAATCCCAATGGACAAGCCGGAGCCAGGCCGATCAGCTGCTGGTGTCTCCGGTCTTCGCCAGCCCCGACAAGGGCGAACCCTGGGGGCCGGAACGGTTGCGTCGGCTCCTCGATGGGCTGCCGGAATCGGGCCCCCGTATGCTTGCCCTGGGTGGCGTGGAGCCTACGAACGCCCCCCTGATCAGGCATCCGCACCTGGCCGGCATAGCCGGCATCCGGCCCTTCTGGATCGGAGATCCTGGTCGGGCTGTGGCGCAGTTCCGGAGTTGATGAGCGTATCCTTCTCCTCATGTTCCGGGACTTGAGACAGAAGGTCAGTGCCCCGCGCCGCATCCTGGCCTGGGGGCTGCTGCTGGTGCTGGCAGTGGCTGCGGCCTTTGTGCTGCCGCGCATGACCCCGCACCCTGCGGCGCAGCGGGCGGCGGACGTGATCCTATGGTCCGCCCTAGGCTACGGCGCGATCCGCCTGGTCACCTTCCTGCTGCTGGACCCACTGCTCAGCCAGCGGAAGACCGCCACCCCGGGCTTCGCCCGGGATCTGCTGGTGGTGGCCCTCTACCTGCTGGCCATCGGTGGCATCCTTCGCCAGGTCATGGATGTGAGCCTGGGCAACCTGCTCGGCACGGGCGCCATCGCCGCCGCCGTGGTGGGCCTCAGCCTCCAGGAAGTGCTGGGCAATCTCTTTTCCGGGATTTCGCTGCACCTGGATCCGGCCTTCCAGGAAGGAGACTGGGTGGAGATCACCGGCAACCTGCGGGGTGGGCCGGGGCGGGAGACCCTCATCGGGCAAGTGGAAGCCCTGACCTGGCGGACTGTGCAGCTGCGCACCGAGAACGGCGATATGGACATCCTGCCCAACCGCGCCATCGCCCAGGCCGTGGTGACCAACCTCTATGTGCCCTCCGGACTGCACCGCCGCACGGCCAGGGTCACCGTCGAACCCCGGCCCGATCTCCATGTGGGGCTCGAAAAGCTCACCCTCGCCCTGGCGGGATTGCCCCACCACCCCCAGCACCGCCCCGAGGTGGTGGTCCACAGCACCGATCTGGGTGGGGCCGTGCTGGAGCTGCGCTTCTGGGCCCTGGGGTTCCGCCATGGCCGCCAGTCCGCCTTCCAGGCCACCCGGCTGGCGGCCACGGTGCTGCCCCGGGAGGGCTTTCGGCTCATGGGACCCCACGGCCCCACCCCCCTGGTGGCCTTCCCCGAACCAATGCCCGGAGCCACCCTCATGGGAGAGGTGGTTCGCGAGCTGGGACTGCCCGCGCACTGGGCCGAGGATCTCCGCCCCCACCTCCGACGCCGGCTGCTGGCGCCCGGGGAAGGGGTCATCAGGGAGGCCGATCCTGGGAATTCCCTATTTGCCGTCCACCGGGGCACGCTGCAGGTGGTACGGGCCGAGGAGCGGCTGGAGCCCTACACGGGCCTGTTCTGGCGACCCCTCGCGGACCTGGGGCCGGGCCAGTGGTTCGGCGAGGCTAGCCTGCTGACCGGGGCCCCCCGCAATGCCACGGTGGTGGCGCTCACCGAGGCCGAGATCCTCGAACTGCCCAAGGAGGCCTTTGAAGCCTCCCTGAAGCGGGAGCCGGAACTGCTGGATCGGCTGGTGGATCTGATGGAACGGCGGGATCAGGAAGCACCCGAAGCCACCGTGCCCAGGGAGGGCCTGAGGACCCAGTGGGCCAGGCAGGTCCGAGCTTGGTTCGGCCTGAATTGAAGTGGAGTCCGCCGGGGCCGATCCTTGGGCTAGGAGCCCAGGGTATTCTGGGGGAGGAGGCACCATGGACTTGCCAGAGCAACTGCACCAGCTGGTGAGCGAACTGGGTGATTCCCTCGTGAAGGCCCTGTCCGAGGACGACCACTGCCGGGACCTGGCCTACCAGATCCAGGCCAAGGGCTACGGCCTGATGCTGATCCTCGAAGCCTCCCCCATTGGCGCGGACCAACGGAACCAGTCGGACCCCGACGACGCCGATCCCTCCCTGCCCTTCTCCGAAGACGACCTCCGGCTGATGCACTCCTTCAAAATCCGGATGGATTGAAGGTGGCCCACACCTGGGACCTTCCGGCCCCCGAAGCCGGTCCGATCCTGCGTCCCAATGCGGCCGGCCTGAGCCCGGGCGAACTCGGCTCCCTCCTGGTCAACTTGGGCGAGCCCGCCTGGCGGGGAAAGCAGCTTTTCTCCGGTCTTCTGCGCCAGCGGTGGACCCGGTGGGAGCAGTTCACCACCCTTTCCAAGGCCCTCCGCGCGCGGCTGGAAGCGCAGGTGGACCTGGCCTGGCCCGCCATCGTGCTAAGCGAGACCTCCGCCGACGGCTCCACCAAGCATGTCTTCCGGCTGTCCGACGAGCGCCAGATCGAAGGCGTGTTCATGCCCTACGAGGACCGCGTCACCCTCTGCCTGTCGAGCCAGGTGGGCTGTGCCATGGGATGCACCTTCTGCGCCACGGGCCAGATGGGCATCATCCGCAACCTCAGCGCCGCAGAAATCGTGGGCCAGGTGGTGACCATGCTGAACCACCACGCTCATTCCTTCGACCGGCCGGTAAATCTGGTGTTCATGGGCATGGGTGAGCCCCTGCACAACCTCGATCACCTCATGGCGGCCTTCGAGATCTTGACCGACGCCGAAGGGCTCGCCATTCCACCGCGGCGCATCACGGTGTCCACCGCGGGCCTAGTGAACGGCATCGATCGCCTGGGAATCTACCCTCGCCGGCCCCGGCTGGCCCTGAGCCTGAATGGCACCACGGACGAGCACCGGTCACGCATCATGCCCGTGAACCGGGTCTGGAACCTGGAGGCATTGGCCGATTCTCTGGGTCGCTTCCCCCTGCAGTCCGGCGAGCGCATCACCCTCGAGTACGTGCTGTTGAAGGGCGTCACCGATTCCCTCGAAGATGGCCGCCGGCTGGCGGCCTACGCTCGGCGGTTCCCCTCCAAGGTCAACCTGATCCCCTTCAATCCGCACGAAGGTTCCGGTTTCGAGCCCCCCGAGGAAGCCCGTATCAGCGCCCTCTGCCGCCTGCTCGTGGAAGCCGGAATTCCGGTCAGCGTCCGGCGCAGCCGGGGCCAGGATGTGGCGGGTGCCTGCGGCCAGCTCGTACGCGAAGGGCGTTTCCTCAAGCCCCAGAAGCCTGAAGCCTGAAGCCTTTTTTCCGTCATGCTGGACGGGTGCACCCCCTCCCCAAGCCCTTCTTCGCCACCCTTCACACCCTGCTCGATGCGGAGGGGGAGATCACCCTCGGCGAGCTGCTGGACGCAGCCGGGGAGCAGACCTATGGCCTGCTGGTGCTGCTGCTTTCGCTGCCCAACCTCATCCCCGGGCTGAACCTGGGACTGGCGCCCGTGGGCGGTATCGGCCTCATGGCCCTGGGCGCCCAGCTCGCGTGGGGCAAGCCTCACGCCTGGGTTCCCAAGCGGATCCAGGCCCAGCCCATCCACAAGGGGCGGATCAAGGAGGCCCTCGCCAAGTTTGAGTCCCAGCTCAACCGGTTCCGCTGGCGAGGGGCCCTGCAGCGCCCGCTCAACCACCGCTGGATGGGAGCCGTGGTCGGCTGGACGGGCTTCCTCCTGGCCATCCCGGTGCCCCTCCCCTTCGGCAACCAGCTACCCGCGGCCATCCTCTGCCTCCTGGGCGCCGCCCTCCTCGAGGAGCGCCCCGCCTGGGCCTGGATCGGAGCGGTGGCTTCCCTGGGCAACACCCTCTACTTCGGCTTCAGCTTCGATCTCATCTTCCGGGCCTTCACGAAGGCCTTCCACGCCCTGGTGCATTGATGCGCTTCGATGCCCTGACCCTCTTCCCCGAATTCTTCGAGGCCGCCCGCCTGGGCATCACGGGCCGGGCCTTCCGGGAGCTGGGGCACAGCCTCCACACCCACAGCTTCCGCCCCTTCTCGGGCAATGCCTTCGGCCATGTGGACGACAGCCCCTTCGGCGGAGGGCCAGGCATGGTCCTGCGGCCCGAGGTCCTGCGGGACACCCTGGCCTCGGTGCCCCGGGCCGGCCAGAGGCGCGTCATCCACTTCAACCCCGCCGCCCCGCCCCTGACCCACGCCAAGGTGCTGGAGCTGGCCCGGCTCGATCAGCTGGTCCTGGTCTGCACCCGCTATGAGGGCCTGGACCAGCGGGCCGTGGACCGCTGCGTCGACGAAGAGCTGAGCATCGGTGAGGCGGTCCTCAGCGGCGGGGAGCTGCCGGCCCTCTTCCTCATCGACGCCGTCTGCCGCTGGCTGCCCGGCGTGCTGGGCAATGAAGCCTCCGCCGAACAGGACAGCTTCGCCACGGGCCTGCTGGACCACCCGCACTATACGCGGCCAGCCAGCTTCGAAGGCCTGGAGGTGCCCGGCGTCCTCCAGGGCGGCGACCACGGCGCCATCCACCTCTGGCGCCTACGGGAGGCCATGGCCCGCACCAAGCGCCTCCGGCCCGACCTGTGGGCGGCCTTCCTGAAGATGCAACTCGCCGACCTGGACCGCCCCGCCCAGTGGTGCGCCTGGCAGGTGGAGCACCCCGGGGATTGGGAGCGGCCCAAGCCGAAGGGGTGGAAGGGGTGGCGGGCCTGAAACCGGCCCTTCCCTTTTCCTGCCTATCGGATACACTGACTGACTCCCCGTCTGGGGACTTTCGAGCCATGTCCGCCGAACTCGGTACGGGACCGCTGGCCCAGGAGCCCACATGAGCCACATCATCGACCAGCTCGAAGCCAGCCTGCTTCGCCACGACCTGCCCCGCCTCCAGCCTGGCGACACCGTCAAGGTGCACGTGAAGGTGAAGGAAGGCGAGAAGGAGCGCATCCAGCTCTTCCAGGGCATCGTCATCGGCATCAAGGGCGGCGGCATGCGCACCTCCTTCACCGTCCGCAAGGTCGCGAGCGGCGTGGGCGTGGAGCGCATCTTCCCCCTGAACAGCCCCACCATCGACAAGCTGGAAGTCATCCGTCACGGCAAGGTCCGCCGCTCTCGACACGGCGCTCCTTGAGGCGACCGGCCTTGCCGAGCTTTTCACGCAGGAAGTAGAGCTTGGCGCGGCGGACCTTGCCGTGGCGCAGCACTTCCAGCTTGTCGATGGTGGGGCTGTTGAGGGGGAAGATGCGCTCCACACCCACGCCGCTCGCGACCTTGCGAACGGTGAAGGAAGTGCGCATGCCGCCGCCCTTGATGCCGATGATGATGCCCTGGAAGAGCTGGATGCGCTCCTTCTCGCCTTCCTTCACCTTGACGTGCACCTTAACGGTGTCGCCGGGCTGGATGCGGGGCAGGTCGTGGCGAAGCAGGCCGGCTTCGAGTTGGTCGATGATGTGGCTCATGTGGGCTCCTGGGCCAGCGGTCCCAAACCTGAACACAGGTGGACATGGCACGAAAGTCCCCAGACGGGGAGTCCACCAGTCTATCGGAACGGACGGAAAAGGAAAGGGGTCATTGAGGACGATAGCCCTTCCAGCCCTTGGGTTTTGGGCGATCCCAGTCCTGGGGATGCTCCACCTGCCAGGCGCACCACTGGGCCGGGCGGTCCAAATCTGCCGTCCGATCACTCAGGTAGGCTGCCCAAAGCTCGGGTCGCAGCCGCTTGGTGCGGGCCATGGCTTCGCGCAGGCGCCAGAGGCGGATGGCCCCATGGTCGCCGCTCTGGAGGACAGCTGGAACCTCCTGGTCTTCGAAGGTGGCGGGCCGCGTGAAGTGGGGGTGGTCCAGCAGACCGGTGGCGAAGCTGTCCTGTTCGGCGGAGGCCTCGTTGCCGAGCACGCCCGGCAGCCAGCGGCAGACGGCGTCGATGAGGAAGAGGGCGGGCAGCTCACCGCCACTGAGCACGGCTTCGCCGATGCTGAACTCCTCATCGATGCACTGTTCGACGGCCCGCTGGTCCAGGCCCTCATAGCGCGTGCAGACGAGGATCAGTTGCTCGATGCGGGTCAGTTCCAGCACCTTCGCGTGGGTGAGTGGGGGAGCCGCCGGGCTGAAGTGGATGACGCGATGGCCGCCTTCCCGCGGTATGGAAGCCAGGGTGTCGCGCAGCACATCGGGACGGAGCACCATGCCCGGCCCGCCGCCGAAGGGCGCGTCATTCACATGGCCGAAGGCATTGCCCGAAAAGGGGCGGTAGCTGTGGGTGTGGAGGCTGTGCCCCAAGTCCCGGAAGGCACGGCCTGTGATGCCGAGACGCGCGGCCTCGAAGAACTCGGGAAAGAGGGTGAGGGCATCAATGCGCATCAATGCACCAGCGCGTGGAAGGCCTTGGAGAAGGCCCGGAAGATGAGTCCGAAGCTGGAGGCGAAGTAGATCGTATTGGCCAGGGAAGCCCCTGCGCCGATCCAGGCCCAGGCGGGCCGCTCTTCCAGCAGAG
>JANYLR010000063.1 GCA_025363715.1 Holophagaceae bacterium
AGCTCGTCGGTGTTGTAGCAGAACACCTTCACGCCCTTCTCCTCTGCGGCCTGGTTGGCGGCGGCGGAATCGGTCTCATGGCTCAGCACGTCGGCGCCCTGCGCGATGAGGGTGAGGGCCGCTTCGCGCTCCTTGCCGGGATCGAACCAGGAATTCACCCAGACCACGCGCATCTCGGCCTTGGGGTTGACGCTGCGCATGCCCTGCGTGAAGGCGTTGATGGCCATGACCACTTCGGGGATGGGGTAGGAACCCACGTAGCCCACGACGTTCGACTTGGTGAGCTTGCCGGCCACGACGCCGTTCAGGTAGCGGCCCTCGTAGAAGCGGCCGTTGTACTGGCCCAGGTTGGGGGCGGTCTTGTAGCCGGTGGCGTGCATGAAGACGGTGTTGGGGAAGTTCTTGGCCACGTTGAGGGCTGGGTTCATGTAGCCGAAAGAGGTGGCGAAGATGACCTTGGTGCCGCTCTGGGCCATCTCGCGGATGACCCGTTCCGAATCGGCGCCCTCGGGCACGTTCTCCACGAAGCGAGTGACCACCTTGCCCTTGAGGGCGGCTTCCATCTGCTTGCGGCCCAGGTCGTGCTGGAAGGTCCAGCCCGAATCACCCACGGGTCCCACATAGACGAAGCCGACCTTGACCGGCTCCGGGGGCGGTGCGGCGGACAGGCCGGTGGCCGCCAGCAGGGCCAGGGCCCCGAAGCTGCGAACGAGGACACGGATGCTCATGCGGATTCTCCTCAGGAAAAGAGTGGATGGACGAACAGGACCTTGCGTCCAAGCGGGCTGGGGCAGGATTGACGACCCGATTGTGCCATATCTGGGCAGGGAGTTCGGCGTTTCTCCCTTCCGGCCCGGTGGTACCTCGATCCCAGGGACCACCCGGCAGGCCGTCTCATGGGCCGGTACAAGGTCGGGCCCACGGGGGCTGTTCGCCACACCGTGGGCCCGGGTGCTGCTGAACCATCAGTTGTTGAGCGCGCCTGCGGAGATCCAGGCGGAAATGAGGGACTGGTTCGCCGCCGAAACGCTGCGGTGGCCACCGGCCAGCTGGGCTACCAGGGCGCTGGTGCCTGGACTGCCGGGCACCACCCGCATCCCGGTCCGGGTGGTCGCGGGCACATTCACCAGGTTGGCAAAGGCGCTGCCTGCAGACAGGTTCAACCCAGCATCGCCACCGGCCGAGTGGCAGCTGGTGCAGAGCGGCGTGAAGATCGTCGTCTGCAGCTGGGTGAAGGTGGGCGCGGTGCTGACGGCGGTCACGGTGATCACCCGAGTGGCCGGGGTGGGATCGCTCAGGCCCTTCGAATCGGTGGCGTTCAGGGTGACGGTGTAGGTGCCCGCCGTGGTGAAGGTGTGGTTGCCCGGCGCCAGCAGGGTGGAGGTGCCCCCATCCCCGAAGGTCCACGCCACGGTTACCGGATCCCCGTTGGGGTCGGTGGCGGTGCCCGCGAAGTTGACGGCCTGGCCGGCGGCGATGGTGACGTTAGCCGCGGGCAGGGTGATGGTCGCCACGGGCGGCAGGTTGGTCGCGGCGGGAGAGACCGTGATCGTTCGCGTGGGCGGGTTCGGATCGGCCAGCCCCTTGGAATCCGTGGCCGTTAGGCGGGCGGTGTAGGTGCCAGCCGTGGTGTAGATGTGGTTGCCGGGGGCCAGCAGGGTGGAGGTGCCACCATCGCCGAAGGCCCAGAGCACGGTGACCGGATCGCCGTTGGGATCAGACGCGGTCCCACTGAAGGAAACCGGCTGGCCCGCGGTGATGGTGACATTGCCGGTCGGCCCGGTGATGGTGCCCGTGGGGGGCAGGTTGGTGGTGGCACCCTGCACCGTGATGGTCCGGGTGGGCGGATTTGGATCCACCAGCCCCTTGGAGTCCGTGGCGGTGAGACGGACGGTGAAGGTGCCGGCAGTCGGATAGGTGTGGCTGCCTGGCGCCAGGGCGGAGGACGTGGTGCCATCGCCGAAGGACCAGAGGACCGTCACGGGATCGCTGTCAGGATCACTCGCGGTGCCGGCGAAGGAGACGGACTGGCCGACCTGGATCGTGACATTGCCGGAGGGCGCCGTGATGCTGGCCGTGGGCGGGCGGTTGGTGGGCGTGCCCGAGGCGGAGAGAATCTGGCCCCGGAGCTCGCCAGTGGGATTGGCCTGGGTCAGGACGTTCAGGTAGAGGCTGCCAGCCGAGAGGGCCGCGTTGAAGCCCGCCCAGTCGTTGACAAAGGGGCCCCTGAGGTTCGTGGCCCGGATTCGCCCTGAAACCGCGAAACCGGGGTGATCGTCGTCCTCGCCAAAGTCTTCGCCGCGCGAAAGGGTCGCCACCAGGGGGCCGGTCGCGCCCTTGGCGCCCTGATGGATCTCGATGCGACGGACGTTGCTGACGCCGCTGATCGAGATTCGGTACCGGAGGGCCGGGCCCGTGGACACGTGATCGTCGGAGTCATCGGAGCGAGTGGTTCCGCTGGCCAGGCTGAAGGTCGCCTGCCCCGTGGCCTGGGTGGTCACCGGCGGCACTTCCTCGGCGCCGCTGAGCGTGGCCGTGAACTGGGCTGCCACCACAGGGGCTGAAGCCGGCACGGCCACCATGACCACGCCGCGGCTGGTGCTGGTCCAGTACACGTTCCCATTGGGGGCCACGACCACGGCAGTGGGCTGGGGATCACCCCGGTGGATCACCGTCCGGGTGCCGGTGGCTAGGTCCAGGGCGTTGACGGTGTTCTGGCCACCGGCGATGCCGGGAGTCGGCACCTCGGTGAAGTACAGGATATTCTCGGCCGCGTCGAGGGAAAGACCCTGGGGGGCGCTCAGGCCCGAAAGGACCACATTGCCCTGCCCATTGGGGGCGCGGTGGTAGATGAGTCCGTTCCTGCTGCTGGTCCAGTAGAGATCCCCGGAGACTCCCGCTGCGAGGGTCGTCTTCTCAGGCCCCCCCGAGTCCGGAATCGACGTCATGGCGCCTCCTAGGACGAGGACCGCCGCCACGCCCGAAGACGAGGGCGCCGAACCGGCGATGTAGACCTTGTCGGCCGCATCCACGGCCAGGGTCGTGGCCGGGAGCATGCCACCCGCATGGAGGACGGCGGGCGAATGGTCCGTGCTGCCCTGGGTCATGAGGGCGCCACTGGAGTCCACCCAGTACAGCCGGCCCGCATGGTTGGCCGCGAATCCGGAATGAACGGCGGGACCGGCACCCTGCAGGGCGATTTCCCCGGTGCGGAGATTCACCCTGGCGATGGCGGCATCCTGGGGGGCCGCGGGGGACTGGGAGACCACCAGCGAATTCGCCCCACCCAGGGCGATGCCCGAAGGACCGGAAAGCCCCGAGGCGACCTCGTTGAAGGTGAAGGGAGCCGTGGCTCCCGGTTGGCCCGGGGTGGCCGTCTGAGCCCCCTGGGACTGGCTCTTACCGCAGTTGAAGAGGGGCAGCGCGACCAGCGCGACCCCCAGCAACGACGCGAGCTGGATGGTTCGGGATTTCATGTGGAGGTTCCTTTCAAGGACTGGCCACCCCGGGTGCGACTCGTGGCAGCACGAGTGGCCATGCGAGGAAAAGGGAGGTCGTGCGGGCCTGGGGCGCCCGCAGAACGGTGGTGGTTCGTGACGATCGGAAGGGTGCACCCCGCGCATCCCAGGACTGGCGACGACCACCCATGAAGACCAGGCGAACGTACTGGGAATTCCGGTACCGATCGGATGTTGAAACCCCGGGCATCCATATCCGGAGGTGAGTCGCAAACATGCTCCGTGGCACCTTTTCCGTCAAGGTACCAATTTCTAGTCATGCCTGTAGAATGAGCATTGGTGCGTGTTTACAAATGTTCAAAAAAATTTTTATTTCAATTTCATCTACCGAATGGCGGTTCTGGCTAGGCCCTAGGGACTACGGTTCATGCCTCCAGATTCAGTGCTGGTGCGGTTGTACGATTCGTGTAACGGCCCAGTGACCGATGGTCGTCGCTCGCGTGAGACCGCCGCGATTCGCAATCGTTGATGTAGGCGATCTTCTGACAAGTAACGCTGGTGAGGCTTTCAGGGCGCTTTAAAAAAGTTGATCTGATATTTTCGAGATCGGAAAGGCGGAACACAGAGGACACAGAGCACCGCAGAGGACACAGAGAAAAGCGCCGGTCGCGGAAGACACGGAAGAAAGCTGGAAGACACGGAAAAGGGAATGGGGGTCCGCTTCAAAAGCACGGGCTGGACCCCGGGGGCGCCTGGGCGCGCTTCTTGGGACGCGATCCAGGCGCCCCCGGGATCACTTCCGGCCCTGCCGGAAGCCGCCTCCGGCGGGCCCGCGCGGCGAGGGCCACGGCCCCTTCCGTGTCCTCTGTGGAGTTCCGTGTCTTCCGTGACCAGCCCCTCTTGGATGCCCAAGTGCCTCTCCAAATGGAGCGCACTCCGGCTCAGTCCTGTTTCGCCGCAGTACTGGTCTCCGAGGACTTGAAGCTCCGGTACAGCAGCAGGTCGTAGAGGATCTTGAGGCCCCCGGCGATGAAGAAGGGAAGGCCAGCCAGGGCGGGGATGGCAAGCAGGGGCCCCGCCAGCACCGGCGAAAGGGCCGCGCCGGTGGTGCGGGCGATCCCGGTGACGCCGGCGGCGGCGGAACGCTCATCCGGCGCCACCACCTGCATGGTGTAGGCCTGGCGCGTGGGCACGTCCATTTGCGAGATGCTGAAGCGGAGCAGCAGCACACCGATGGCCAGGGGCAGGTTCGGCATGAGGGGCACCAGGATCAGCAGCAGGTTCGAGGGGATATGGGTGTAGACCATGGTGCGGATGAGGCCGATGCGCCGGGCCAGTCGCACGGCGTACAGAGCGGAGAGGCCCGCCAGCACGTTGGCCACGAAGAAGATCGAGCCCAGGGCTCCAGGGGCCACGCCGAATTTCACATGGAACCAGTACGCCACGATGCTCTGGATGACGAAGCCACCGGCGAAGGCGTCCAGGGAGAACAGGGCCGACAGCCGCAGCACCACGCCCTTTGAGGCATGCAGGCCCAGGCGGCCCGTCGGCATGGTGGCGGGCGGCGCCTCCACCAACCGGGACAGCTTCGAAAAGAGCAGCGCGAGCACCAGCCCCATGGCCGCGTAGGCGAACACCAGGATCCGGTAGCTGGCCACCGGGGTACGGCCCGAAGCCTGCAGGGCCTGGGCGCTCCAACCCCCAGCCAGGGCGCCCAGGGCCGTAGCGAAGGAGCCGGTCAGGTTATACCAGGCGAAGACGCCGGTGCGGCGGTCATCGGGCAGCACCTGGGACAGGGCCGCCTGCTCGATGGCGAGGAAGGGGCCCACCTCGTGGCCGGAGGGGCTGATGACGCCGAAGGTGGCCGCCAGCACCAGCACGGTGAAGTCCCCGCTGAGGGCGAAGGGCACTCCCGCCAGCACCATGAGCGCCGAGCCCAGCACCAGCATGAGCTTGCGGCCCACGCGATCCGCCCGGAGGGTGATCCACAGTGAGATGAGCGTATCGCCCACCAGCGTGAGGGTCAGCAGCAGGCCGATGCGCCCCTCGCTGAAGCCCAGTCCCGCCAGGTAAAGCACCAGCACCACGGACAAAAAGCCGTACGAGAACATCCGCGCCGCCCGGGTCACGAAGAGCAGCTGACCGTCGTGGCCAAGGGGTGCGGGAGCGGTGCCTGTCGGGTTCATGGGTTCCCATGGTAGCCGTGACGGCAGGGAGAAAAGCGCTGGTCGCGGAAGACACAGAAAAAGCAGGAAGACACGGAAAAGGCGGGGGCTGATGATCACCCATGGGCGTACGGGGCCAAGTTCGCCTGGAGTTCCTTCATGCCGAAGGGCTTGGACAGCAGGGTCACGAAGGGATGGGCCTGGACCAGATTCTGGGCGGCCTGGTCGGCGCGGCCCGTGGCCAACAAGACGGGTATTTGGGGACGCAGGGCACGCAAGCGGGGGAGAGTTCCCGCACCCCCCAGCCCCGGCATATTCATATCGAGGATGATCACCTGGGGTTCGAGCCCGGATTCCAGCAGGGCCAGGGCGTCCTCCCCGCTCCCGGCGGTGGTGGTTCGATGCCCCAGGTGCTCGAGCATGCCCTGGATGGAGCCCCGGATCAAATCATCGTCATCCACCAGGAGCACATTCAGCCCGCCCAGGCGAGGCATGGTCTGGTAGGCGCCCGAAGGCTCGGCGGGCTGGGCGGCGCCCTGGATGGCAGGGAAGCGCAGGACCACGCAGGTGCCCTGGCCGGGTTCGCTGCGCAGCTCCATCTCCCCCTGGTAGGCCTTCACCGTGCTGTAGACGATGGACAGACCCAGGCCCGTCCCCTTGCCCACTTCCTTGGTGGTGAAGAAGGGATCCATGGCCTTGGCCAGTACCTCCGGGGCCATGCCGGTACCGGTGTCCAGCACCTGCACTTCCACCCTTTCCGGGCCCAGGTTGCGGGTTCTCAGGGTGAGCATGCCGTTGTCGCCCATGGCATCCACGGCGTTGACGCAGAGGTTCATGAAGGCGTGGGTCAGGGCGCCGGGATCCGCCCTGATGAGCCGCAGCCCAGGGTCCAGATCCATGACGAGGCGGACTTTGGACAGGGTGGTGCGCTCCAGCAGGCGGACTTCCTCCCGCAGGATCGTGTTCAGATCCAGGTCCTGGTCCTCGGCCGAGTTCTGGCGAGCGAAGCTGAGCAGACTCTTGAGCATGTTCCCGCCTCGTTCGGCCGCCTTCATGATGGTGCCGAAGGCCTTTTGAGCCGGACTGCCGGGCGGCTGGTTCTCGATGTGGGCGGAGGCCAAGCCGAGGATCGCCCCCAGCACGTTGTTCATATCGTGGGCCACTCCCCCCGCCAAGGCGCCCAGGCTTTCCATCTTCTGGGCCTGGTGGAGCTGGGACTGGAGGAACCGCTGCTGCTCCTCCGCCTCCCGGCGCTTGGTGACATCGGTGATCATGCCGACCAGGGCGCGGAGGCTTCCATCGGGGTTCTCCAGGCGCCGTCCCGACAAGTTGCCCCAGAAGGTCGCCCCGTCCGCACGGATGAACTTTCGCTCCACGGATACCGAATCGATCTCGCCCGTGATGATCATCCGCATCCGCTGGTCACCCGTGACCTTCTCCGATTCGTGTAGGTGGTCGGGATAGGTGGTCCCGATCAACTTCACCAGGGGTATCCCGAACATCTCGGCCATGCGCTGATTGGCGAACGTGATCTCACCCCGGGGCGACACCAGGATGATGCCGGCGTCCGAGGCCTCGAAGATGACCCGGATCTGTTCCTCACGCTCCCGGAGGGCGGCCTCGGCTTCCTTGCGCTCGGTGATGTTCTGGATCGTGCCCAGCAGGCGAACGCAGTGGCCCTCCTCGAACACGGCCGTGCCGATGGTGCGGATCCAAAGGACGTTGCCCTTGGCCGTCCGCAGCTTCAGTTCGAGGTTGTAGCGCTCCCCGGTCTCCAGGGCCCTTCCCACCGCCTGGGTGATCAAGAGGCGGCTCTCGGGCTCATAGAAGGCCAGGGCGCTCCCGATCGTGGGGGTGTAATCCTTTGGAGCCAGCTCATGGAGGCGGTAGGTTTCAGGGGTCCAGGTGAGCCGATCGTTCGTGACGTCCAAGGCCCAGGCCCCCATCTTGGTGAGGATCTGGGACTGCTCCAGGAGCACGTTGGCCTCGGCCAGGCGGTCCACGGCCCGCCGGCGCTCGGTGACGTCCTCTCCGGAACTCAGGGTGCCGATGATCTGGCCTTCTTCGTCCTTGATGATCGCGTTGTTCCAGGCGATGAGGCGCCGCTCGCCGTCCTTCCGGAGGATGTGGTTCTCGAAGTAATCCACCGACGCAAGGTCGCCAGCCATGACACGTTGGAACACGCCCCGCACCGGCGCGTACTCCTCCGGGGGCAGGCAGACTTGGAACCAGTCCTTTCCCACCAGCTCCCCTTCCTCGTAGCCCAGCACCTCATAGCCTTTGGGATTGAGCAGGGTGATCCGGGCCTTGGTATCGAAGGCCACCAGGATGACCTGGGCCACCGAGAGGTAGCGTTCCGCGTTCTGCCGCTCCCGGAGCAGGGCCTGCTCGGCCTTCTTGCGGTCGGTGATGTCTGAAACGGTGCCGATGACTCCGATGATCTCCCCCGCGGCGTTGACGATGGGAGCGCTGTTGTCCGTCGTCCAGCCGGATCGTCCGGTGGCTGGAACCAGGAAGGGGAAATCCACGGGCTCCACCGCCTCTCCCGCCAGGACCCGGTGCAGCCGGTCCAGGACCCCAGAGCCCTGCAGGAAGGGAAACAGCTCCAGCGGGTGCCGGCCAAGGACCAGGTTGGCCGGCAGGCCGGACAGGTTTTCCATGAAGGGATTCCAGACCCGGTAACGCAGGTCGGGACCATAGACGATGATCCCTTCCATGGCGCCCTGGATGATCTGCTCGTTGAATCGATGGGCCTCCCGCAGTGCCTCCTGGGCCTCATGTTCCTGGGTGACCTCGCGGGCCACGCCCAGGAACTGCGACCCACCGCCGGGCACGGCCATGACGGACCCGTTGGTCACGAAGCGGCGCCAGGACCCATCCGCATGCTGGATCCGGTACATGGGACTCGTCTCGGGCTGTCCGCTGGTCAGGATCCGGCGGAGGTACCCCAGGCAGCGCTCGACGTCCTCGGGATGCACGTACGGCGCGAGGGGCTTCCCCAGGACCTCGCTGGTGGGAATGCCGAAGTGCCACTCCCAGGCCGGGGACACGAAGGTGAAGGTGCCCTGGGCGTCGAGGGTGAAGAGGACATCGATGGACTGCTCCACGTAGGCCCGGAATCGCTCCTCGCTCTTCCTCAGCCGGGCCTCGGCCTCCTTCCGTGTGGAAATGTCCGTGATGCAGGCCAGGGTCCCGGTCCCCTCCGCCAGGGGAATTCGGGTGACCAGCACCAGCATGGGGAAGGAGGAACCGTCCCGGCGCAGGCCCAGGGTTTCGTATTCCAGGGGGCCAGAGCCGGTCCGTTCCCGTGCCTGGTTGATGCCCCGGATACGGTCCCGCTGCCCGGGGACGATGTCTTCCAGCAGGGGCCGGCCCAGAAGCTCCGCTTCCTGTTCATAGCCAAACAGCTTCAGGAAGGCGCCATTGGCCTGGAGGTAGGCCCCTCCCTGGCTCAGGGCCGCGCCGATGGGAATCAGGTCCAGACTCAGACCCCCTCTCGCCGACGGAGCGAGGGGACCGGGTCGGGACTGCTGCGCTTCAGGTGGGGTCATGGGGGAATCAATAGGGCAAGCCTCGAGCCTTTTCGGCCATTTGGGCCCTGAGCTGGAGAAAGGGTGGCCCGCACACCGGGCTTGGGAATTCTCCAGGCGGACCAGGGGATCCCAAATCGGCGATACTCCAACCATGTCTGCGCTTTCCCGTCCCGCCCTCCGCTGGACCGCCCTCGTCGGCGTCTGGGTCCTGGTGGGTGCCGTGCTCTGGATCACCTTGGTGCAGGTGTTCCTGCTGGCCCTGAATCCTTTCTGCCACCTGCAGCGGCCCGGGGTCTCCCGGCTGGAGGTGGTGAGCGTGGACCGCAATGCGGACAGCCAAATCACGGACTTCGTCACGGCGAAGCAGGGCGAGGACACGCGGGTGCTCACCCTGAGCAAGGCTGAAGCCTCCGAGCTGCACGAGAACGACGAAGTGTGGATCCTCGATGCCTGGTACGCGGACGGATTGCGCCCCACCCATTACCGCCTCACTCCCCTGCGGGTGCTGCTGGAGTACCCGGCCCTGCTGCTGCTGCCCGCGGCCTGGGCCCTCTGGCGCCTGCGGAAGGCCCGGCAGCGCGCCGAGGCCGCCCCGCTCCCGCCCATCCGTCGGACCTTCACCGATGATTTCCACCTGCGGGCCCAGCGCTTCGCCAAGCCTGAACCCGAGAAGAAAGAAGATCCGCCACGGATGAACACGGATGAACGCGAATAGGATCTGGTGATCATATGGAAATCAAGCTCTCCCCTGGCACCGAAAAGCGCCTGCACGGGCCGATCCAGCGCTTCGTGGCCGAAGAGTACGGCGAAAGCGTGGGCGAGCTGGGGGCCGGCACCTTCCTGGCCTTCTGCCTCAAGGAGCTGGGGCCCGCGATCTACAACCAGGCCATCAGCGACGCCCAGGCCTGTCTGCAGGAGCGGGTCAGCGATCTGGAGAACATCTGCTTCGCTGAAGAGACCAGCTACTGGGACAAGGGTCCGAAAAAAGGGATCCAGCGCAAGCCGGACCATCGGCG
The DNA here is from genome assembly GCA_025363715.1 of Holophagaceae bacterium. GTDB lineage: Bacteria > Acidobacteriota > Holophagae > Holophagales > Holophagaceae > Geothrix. Next base: position 10,173 of record JANYLR010000063.1, read on the forward strand.
GTAGCATCCGGTAGCGTCCTTTCCGGCCCCGGAACAGGTATTCCAGGAGCCCCCGTGGCTGAACCCATCACCGCCCGCCAGCTCACCCTGCTCCAGGTGGTGGCCAAGCACCCGGATGTGGCCCGGGACCATCTGGTGAAGGCTGGGGCCACGGATGCGGATCTGGCCTACCTGGAGCGCCATGACCTCATCCGGGAACGGGCCATCGGCCGGTACCGCGTGTCGCACATGGGCCAGGAAGTGTTGAAGCGGAGCCTGTAGCGGGTCCTATTTGACCCAAGGTGGGTGAATCCGGGGAAGTGCGTCTGGATCCAGGGCCTTGGGCCCAGGGTCAGCCCCAAAGCGGGTCAAAATATCAGCAATAGTTATTTGTGCCTATTTTTTCCATGTCATTCACTATGGCCACATTACCTATTCGAGATCTGGTTGGCCTGATGATTGCCTAAGGATGGGTCGCTCCGACGGGCAGGATTGCCGTTGCTCCGTCCGCACCCATTCCCATCAGCCCAATGCCTGAGTCGGGATGGAAGGCCAACGCATTGGCGCCTCTGCATGGAGAAACCAGCTCATGAAAACCACCCTTGAAGAACCCGTCCCGACCAAAAGCCGCCGGAAGCTGAAGTGGGAGGCCGCCAAAGGCCATGGTGTCGTGCCCACCCACTTCGGGAAGGCGAAGCATCTGGATGCCAAGGCCCCGACGGCCAAGGCCTTCCCCGGCGGCAAGGATCTCGTCATCGAGACCTTCAAGAACGCCGGCGACGCGCCTTCGACCACCACCGTGTCCGATCTTGGTGGCAAGAAGCTTCGCAACGCCACGATCAACCTGATCTTCTGGGGCGATGCGTGGACGGCGAATCCCCCACCCTCCCCGTCCCTGGCCCAGGTCGTGAACGACGCCGCGAGCATCCTGTCGGGCCCGTACCAGCTCCGGGTTTCCCAGTACGGCTCTACACCGGCGCGGCTGGGGGGGATCTTCGTGTCGGTGCCCGGCAACAACCCGCCCACGAACTACCAGACCTCGGATGTACAGAACCTCATCACCAATGCCATTGGCGGGGGTGCCCTGCCGGAACCCGACGAGGAGACCAACGACGTCATCCACTGCGTCTTCATGCCGCCTGGCACCAACGCCCCACCGAATATCGGGGGGCTGCACACCTACGCGAACTGGTCGGAGTTCAGCCTCATCCCCTTCGACATCGATATCAATGATCGCTCGCACATGGCCTGGGTGGCCTTCGGCAATAGGGCCTTCATTTCTTCGGTGTTTTCCCACGAAGTGGTCGAGGCCCTGAGCGATCCGGAAGGCAATGGCATCCAGGTGAACCCGACGAACCCGAACAGCTGGAACGAAATCGGGGATGTCTGCCAGTCCACGGGCCTCGTCAATGGTGTCACGGTCCAGTCCTACTGGTCCCAGAGCGACCGGGCCTGTGTCATCCCCGTGAATCTCGCCCTGGACATGCAGATCACCCACATCCACAAGACCCCAAGGTTCGACCCCGGCCATCCGATCCGGAGCGTCAGCGGCATGAACCTCACCCAGAACATCCCCTTCCACATCACCCAGAAGGAATGCATCGCATCCATCGACCGTGGCAACAAGTTCTTCGTGGTCGGCTCCGATGGCAGCCGGGCCGAGGTCAAGGTCTTCATCCACTTCCCACCCTGGAACCTGCAGGGCACCAGGTACATCGCCACCGTGGCCGACCGCTCGAAGATGGACAACCTGCTGTCGTTGCCGGAAGGCTGATCGGCCGCACCAAGGCCCTCTTGCCGACCCGCCGAATGCAGAACCCATGGCGCGTTTCCCTCACGGCCCGCGGGTGTCGAACCCCGGGCTGTGAGCTTACGCGCTGAAATCCGCCGGCGAGCCTGACCCTTGCCGAATCTGGGTGTCTTTTGACCCAAGGTGGGTGCGTTTAAGGAAGTGTGCCTCGTTTCAAGACCTAGACACTGTGGCCAGGATCCGAATGGATTAAATCTTATTTCAGTTGTTTTTGTCTTATTTTTCTATTTTCAAGCTAATGCTGAATTGACTATTTGATGCCATTTTGGCGCACATGTTGCTTAGCCGGGAGCAGCCTGGGTTGGCGGACAGTCCTTGCCCTCGCCCAGGTCTCCGTTCCCTCCCATCCCAATGCATCGGCCGGAATGGAAGCCCAACGCATTGGATCTCCCACCGATCAAGTCACGGAAAGTGGCATGGAGGTTTTGCAATGGAAACCAGATTCCAACGACCGATTCAGATCCACGAAGGCCCGGCTGGTGACACTCGGCCCTCTCAGGGAGCGGCACACGTTCCTTCTAGCCACCGGGCCTCGATCTCGCGACGAATGGCGCAGTGGGGCACCCTCGCCATCGTGGCCTGGGTCGGCGTAGGTCCCGCCACGGCCCAGACCGCGGCAAGCCGGTTTCGCGAATATGATGGCGCCCAGTCGGCCACCGCTCAACGCCTAGCCGTTTCTCGCGCCATTCAACCTGTCAAGGTGGTGGTCGTGATGTCCGAGCCGTCCGTCGCAGAGGCGCGGGCCTTGTCGCCCACCCACACCCTCGGGGACGACGAGCACAACCGCGTGGTCGGGCGCGTGCGCAACCAGCACGAGGCCCTGCGTCCCATGGTGGAGCGGCACGGCGCGAAGGTGTTGGAGCAATTCCACGGGGCGCTCAATGGCATGAAGATCGAAGTCCATCCCTGGAAAATAGCCGCCATCGCAGCCCTGCCCGGTGTGGTCAGCGTTCTGCCCGTCATGCGCCACGAACGCAACAATGCTTCCTCGGTGCCCTACCTTGGCACCCCGGCGGCGTGGCAGGCGACGCCCGGGCTGCGCGGAGAAGGCGTCAAGGTCGCCATCATCGATACCGGCATCGACTACACTCATGCCAATTTCGGCGGCCCCGGCACGCCTGAGGCCTATGCCGCTGCGGCCGCCAACGGCACGGCAGCCGCCGATCCGGCCCTGTTCGGTCCCCTTGCGCCCAAGGTCAAAGGGGGCATCGACCTGGTCGGAGATGCCTATAATGCCAATGTCGCAGGTTCAGTGCCCGTACCCGATCCCAACCCGCTCGATTGCGCACTGGCCGGACACGGCAGCCATGTGGCCGGAACGGTCGCAGGGTTCGGCGTCAGTGCTGCCGGGACCACCTACACCGGGCCCTATGAAGCCGCGGCCTACACGCCCGGCGCGTTCAAGATCGGCCCAGGCGTTGCCCCCAAGGCCGATCTCTATGCCGTTCGCGTGTTCGGCTGCCAAGGCTCGACCGACGTGGTGGTGGAGGCGATCGACTGGGCGGTCAACAATCATATGGATGTGATCAACATGTCTCTCGGCTCGCCCTTCGGCACCCGCGACACGGCCGATGCGCTGGCGGCGGCGAACGCGGCCAAGGCTGGCATCGTCGTGGTGGCGTCAGCGGGCAACTCGGGCCCGGCGCCCTACATCACTGGCTCTCCGGCCAGCGGCGATGGCGTGATCAGCGTCGCCGCGGTGGATGGCAGGCCCTCGTTCCCGGGAGCGGTCCTCACGCTGGCTGGTGGAACGACCATCAATGCTCAGGATTCCAACGGCGCATCCTTGCCGACCACAGCTCTGGAAACCGTCGTGCTGCGCAATCCGGACGGCAGCGTGTCGCTCGGCTGCAATCCGGTCGAATACATCGGCACGGCCGGCAAGCTGGTGGTGGTGATGCGTGGCACCTGTGCGCGCATCGATCGCGCGGTGAACGGTCAGGCAGCGGGCGCGGCCGCCGTGGCGATGATCAACAACGGCGCCGGTTATGGGATCTTCGAAGGACCCATCCCGGGGGTCACCATTCCCTTCCTGGGCATTCAGCCTTCGGATGCGGCGGCGCTCACGGGCACGGCCAACGCCACCCTGGCGGCGACGACGCTCAGTAACGCGTTTGTTGGCACGGCGGCCAACTTCAGCTCGGGCGGCCCGCGCAATGGCGACAGTGCGTTGAAGCCCTCCGTGGCGGCACCCGGTGTCTCCGTCTTCTCGACCTTTGCGGGAACGGGCACCGAAACGATCGCGTTCAGCGGCACCTCGATGGCGGCCCCGCACGTCACCGGCGTCGCCGCCCTGACGCGCCAGGCGCATCCGCTCTGGAGCGAACGCGCCCTCGCCGCCGCCATCACCCAAACCGCGGCCCCGTCCAAGCTGCCTGGCTACGCGACCCGCATCGAGGGGGGCGGATTGGTGCAGCCGGTTGGCGCCACGGAGACCCAGACTGTCGTTGCGATCGATGATGACCCGACCGCCACTGCGATTTCATTCGGATTTGCCGAATTCAGCTCCAACTACAAGGCCACGCGCCAGCTGCGCATCACCAACAAGGGGGATCAGCGCGCCAGCTTCCACCTCGATGCCACGGCCACAGGTGGCGATCCACACTCAGTGGCGCTCAGCCGCTCATCGGTCACGATCGGGGCGGGGGAAACGGGATCGGTGAAAGTCGCGCTGTCGGTCCCAGTGGCCACGGCTGGGGATTCTTCGAACTTCCGGGAGGTCGCCGGCCTGGTCACGCTGACGCCTGCGAGCACCAGCGACAACAACGGTGTGACGCTCAGCCTGCCCTATTACCTGGTGGATCGCGCCCGGTCTCTGATGAGCGCCAATCTCGCCAGCAACCTGAGTCCGCGCCGTCCGGCCTCGACGGTCAAGCTGAGCAACGCGGATTCGGCCGGCAAGCCAGCCTTTGCCGATTTCTACGCCTGGGGCCTGTCCGGCACCCGCCAGGGCGTCGCGCCATTCGACATCCGGGCGGTCGGCGTACAGGCTTTCCCCAGCGCTGGATTGACGGTCTTCGCCGTCAACACCTTCGATCGCTTCAGCACCGCAGCCTCCGGCGAAGTGGACATCGCCATCGACACCACTGGCGACGGCATCGCCGACTACCTGTTGTTCAGCCTCGACTTCGGCTTATTGACCACAGGCTCCTTCAATGGCGAGGCCGTGGTGGGTGTCCTCAACCTGCAGACCGGCGCCATCCGGCTGCGTTTCTTCACCGACGCGCCGACCGATGGTTCGACGATGCTGCTGCCGGTCTTCAACTCGGACCTTGGCCTGTCGCCCGCGAATCCGCGGCTCACCTACCAGGTCAGCTATTTCAACCTGATGACGGGCGCCTCAGGCCTGGTCCCCGGAACGGCCTCGTTCAACGCCTTCACCCCCGCGATCTCCAACGGCGACTTTGTCGAAGTGGCCGCGGGCGCCAAAGCCTCTGTTCCCGTGACGATCAACCCGGCCGAGTGGGTGAAAACCCCAGCACTGGGCGTCATGGTGGTGGACAAGGAGAACCGCTCGGGCGCCGCCCAGGCCACCCTGCTCAGTGCCTCACACTGACCAGGCGAAACACCTACCACCCCCGTTCGGCGGGAACCCGCATCACGGCCCCGCACTGATCAGCCAGATCGGTGCGGGGCTTGTGTTAGCCATGTACCCTGGTTCTCCTGACTCCTCCAACCGACACAGGCTGGCCCGATGAGGCGGGCGGGCAGTTGACTGGACCAGGAAAGGTTGAAACGAAGGCTGCGATGCGGTGATTCTGAACCCCTTGGGAAGGAGCCGTCCATGTTCGAGAAAGTCCTGTTCGCAGGCTGGGGCGACATGGATTTCAACGCTCATATGCGGAACACCGCCTACCTCGACAAAGCCGGCGATGTCCGCATGCTCTTCTTCGCGGAACACGGCTTCCCCGTGTCGGAGTTCGTGCGGCTGCGCATCGGTCCTGTGGTGCGCAGGGACGAGGTCGAGTATCTCCGGGAGATTGGCCTTCTGGAATCCTTCCGTGTCACCCTGTCCCTGGCGGGCCAGTCGGAGGACGGCAGCCGTTTCCTGCTGCGGAACGAGTTCATCAAGGAGGACGGCCGCCCCGCTGCTCGCGTCACCAGCCTGGGTGGCTGGCTGGATCAGGCCGCGCGGAAGCTGAGCGCGCCTCCTCCGGACCTGCTGGCCGCCCTGCGCTCACTGCCCCGCACCGAGGATTTCCAGGAACTGACCGCCCGATCCTGATCAAGGAGCCCCTATGTCCCTGCTCACCCGCGCCGAAGCCACCCGCTACGAGGAGACCAGCCGCCACGCGGATGTGATGGCCTTCGTCGCGGGGCTCCAGGCCAAGGGCGACAAGCGGCTGCACGTCACCAGCTTCGGCATGAGCCCGGAGGGCCGGGAGCTGCCCCTGCTGGTGCTATCGGCCCATGGCGTCAAGACTCCCGAGGAGGCCCGCAGCCTGGGCCGCCC
>JANYLR010000018.1 GCA_025363715.1 Holophagaceae bacterium
AAGCCGGACTTGGACATGCCGCGCTGACCGGGGGTCGTTGGCTTGAGCTGCTTGATGCTCATGGTTGTCCTCTTGCCTCAGGGTTGAAAGGAGCGGGCGATAGTGGGCAAAGCTTTTCCGTCCGCCATGAAGGGTGCGTGGTCGCTATTCGCCGGTGGGAATGGCCTCGGCGAGTTCGACATAGGCCTTCTTGCGGGGGCTGGAAGTGCCCACGAAACGGCCCAGGCGCTTGGTCCGGCTGGGAATCCGCACGGTGCGGACGCTCTTCACCTTGGACTGGAGCAGGAGCTCCACCGCCTCGCGGATCTGGTGCTTGGAGGCCCAAGTGGCGACCTCGAAGACCTGGATGTTCTTTTCCCGCAGGAGCTGGCCCTTCTCCGTGAGGAGGGGCTTGCGGATCACGTCGAAGATCTTGGTCATGGCTTCACCACCTCCTGGAGGGCCAGGACGGCTTCCTTGGAGAAGATCACCTGGTCGTACTTGAGGAGCTCATAGACGTTCACGCCCAGGCTCTCGACGGTCTGCAGCTTCGGGTTGTTGCCGGCGGCCAGGGTCAACTTCTCGCTGGCCTCGGTGCCCACCAGCAGGGCAGAACCGGTGACGCCGAGCAGGCCGAGGGTCTGGATGAGGGACTTGGTCTTGTGGGAGGCCACGTCCCAGTTCTCGACGACCACGATCTGGCCGCTGGCGAGCTTGGCCGACAGCGCGTTGCGCAGGGCGGCGCGCCGGGCCTTCTTGGGGAAGGCGTAGTCATAGGAACGGGGGTGCGGACCGTGGGTGGTGCCGCCGCCCTTCCACAGCGGGCTGCGGATGGAGCCCACGCGGGCGCGGCCGGTGCCCTTCTGCTTCCAGAGCTTGCGGCCGGAGCCGCTGACTTCCCACTTGTCCTTCGTCTTGGCCGTGCCGGCGCGGCGCTTGGCCAGGAAGTGGCGGACCGCTTCCCAGATCAGGTGCTCATTGAGGTCTTCGAGCTTGAAGACTTCGGCGAGCAGGTCGACGGTGCCGGCGGGCTTGTTCTCGAGGTTGACGACGGGGTGCTGGAACGCTGCCATCTTAGGCCTCCTGCTTGATGACGATGTACCCACCCTTGGGGCCCGGGACGGCGCCCTTGATGAGCAGCAGGTTGTTCTCGACGTCCACCTTGGCGATCTCCAGGTTGCGGACCGTCACCTGGGCATCGCCCATGTGACCGGGCATCCGCACGCCGGGGAACACGCGGCTGGGGTAGCTGGACTGGCCGATGGAGCCGGGCGCGCGGTGGAACATGGAGCCGTGGGTCGCACGGCCGCCGGAGAAGTGGTGCCGCTTGATGACGCCGGCGAACCCCTTGCCCTTGCTCACGCCGGTGACGTTGACCTTGGTCTTCGCCTCGAAGGCGCTGGCCAGGACGCTGTCGCCCGCCTTGGAAACGTCGCTGGCATCCACCTTGATCTCGCGCAGCACGCGGACCGGAGCGACGCCCTGCTTCTCGCAGTGGCCCTTCTCGGCCTTGGAGGCGCGCTTGCCGCCGCTCGGATCCACGAAGCCGATCTGGATGGCCTCGTAGCCGTCCTTGGCGACGGTCCTGCGCAACACGACCACGCAGGGTCCTGCCTGGATGACGGTCACGGGGACTACCTGTCCCTGTTCATTGAAGATCTGGGTCATCCCCAGCTTCTTGCCGATGATTCCTTTGGACATGTCTCTCCCCCCTCTACCGGTTGCCCTGGCGACTGAAGACCTTGATCTCCACGTCGACGCCAGCGGGCAGGTCTAGGCGCATGAGGGTGTCCACGGTGTTCTGAGTGGGGTTCAGGATGTCGAGCAGCCGCTTGTGCGTGCGGATCTCGAACTGGTCCCGGCTCTTCTTGTCCACGTGGGGGGAACGGTTCACGGTGTACTTGTTCGTCCGGGTGGGGAGGGGAATGGGCCCCGCCACCGAGGCGCCCGTGCGCTTGGCTGTGTCCACGATCTCGCGGGTGCTCTGGTCGAGCAGACGGTGGTCGAAGGCACGCAAACGGATGCGGATGTTGTCTTTCATGTTCACTCCATTGGGACGGCAAACCGTCCATAGACGTGGGGCGCTGACCGCCCGTGTGGATCTGTCCCGCAGACGGGGACAAGGCTGATCAGCATAACAAAAGCCGCTGGAAATACAACGGCTATTTGCGAGAACGCACGACCCCCCAAGGGGAGAAGCGGTGGATCAAGAAGCCCGGCAACCTTTCGGTTCGCGTGATGGCCTCACCCCGAAAGGGGCTCGAACAGCAGGTAAAGCAAGTAACTACTGGTAATGCTGGAACGGTCTGGCAATGAGGACCGGCTTCGCCGGGCCGAGTTGCGGGGTCCGGGGGACGCAGAGCCGCGAAGCGGCGGGCGGTCCCCCGGCTACGCTATTTGGCACCCTTGATCTTGGCCACAATCTCTTCGGCCACGTTCCGGGGCGCTTCCTCGTAGTGCGAGAACTGCATGGTGTAGTTGCCGCGGCCCTGGGTCATGCCGCGCAGCGTGGTGGAGTAGGCGAACATCTCGGCCAGGGGCACCTTGGCGGTGACCACCTTGACGCCGGCCCGGTCTTCCATGTTCTCGATGCGGCCCCGGCGGCTGTTCAGGTTGCCGATGACGTCACCCATGTAGTCCTCGGGCATCACGACCTCGACGGCCATGATCGGTTCGAGGATGACGGGATTGGCCTTCTCGCAGCCGGCCTTGAAGCCCATGGAACCGGCGATCTTGAACGCCATTTCGTTTGGAGTCCACATCGTGGTAGCTGCCGTCGTAGATGGTGACCTTGATGTCGACGCAGGGGTAGCCCGCCAGGACGCCGGACTGCATGGCCTCCTGGATGCCCTGGTCGATGGGCTTGATGTATTCCTTGGGGATCACGCCGCCCTTGATGTCGTTGACGAACTCGTAGCCCTTGCCGGCTTCGTTGGGTTCCACATACATGCGGACGTGGCCGTACTGGCCGCGGCCACCGGACTGGCGCACGAACTTGCCCTCGGAGTCCACCCGCTTCCGGATGGTTTCGCGGTAGGCCACCATGGGCTTGCCCACGTTGGCTTCCACCTTGAACTCGCGCATCATGCGGTCGACGATGATCTCGAGATGCAGCTCGCCCATGCCGGCGATGATGGTCTGGTTGGTTTCGGGGTCGGAGCGCACCTTGAAGGTGGGATCCTCCTGGGCCAGGCGGCTCAGGGCGACGCCCATCTTCTCCTGGTCGGCCTTGGTCTTGGGCTCGATGGCCACCTGGATGACGGGATCCGGGAAGTCCATGCTCTCGAGGATCACGGGGTGGTTCTCGTCGCAGATGGTCTGGCCGGTGAGCACGTCCTTCAGGCCCACGGCCGCGCCGATGTCGCCGGTGCGGACCTCGTCGATGTCCTCACGCTTGTTGGCGTGCATCTGGAGCAGGCGGCCGATGCGCTCACGCCGGCCTTTGGCCGCGTTCAGCACGCCGGAACCCGCGGCCAGCACGCCGGAATACACCCGGATGAAGGCCAGCGAACCCACGAAGGGATCGGCCATGATCTTGAAGATGAGCGCCGCGAAGGGCTCCTTGTCGTCGGCCCGGCGGATCACCTCGTTGCCGTCGGTGTCCACGCCCTTGATGGCGGCGATGTCCAGCGGGGAGGGCATGTAGCTCACCACCGCGTCGAGCATGGGCTGGACGCCCTTGTTCTTGAAGGCGGAGCCGCACAGCATCGGGGTGAAAGTCAGGGCGATGCAGCCCTTGCGGATGCCGCTGCGCAGTTCGTCCTCGGTGAGTTCCTCGCCGCCCAGGTACTTTTCCATGAGGTGGTCGTCGGTCTCGGCGACCATCTCGATCATCTTGTCGCGCCATTCCTTGGCGGTGTCCATGAGCTCGGCGGGAATCTCGCTGTAGAGGACCTTGAAGCCCTTCTCGCCTTCGTCGAAGGTGAGGGCCTTCATGATCACGAGATCCACCACGCCCTTGAAGAACTCCTCGGCCCCGATGGGGATCTGGATGGGCATGGGCCGCGCCTTCAGGCGCGTCTTCATCATCTCGACCACGCGGAAGAAGTCGGCGCCGGGACGGTCCATCTTGTTTACGAAGGCCATGCGGGGCACGCCGTACTTGTCGGCCTGGCGCCACACGGTTTCAGACTGGGGCTCGACGCCGCCCACCGCGCAGAACACGGCGCAGGCGCCGTCCAGCACGCGCAGGGAGCGCTCCACCTCGGCCGTGAAGTCCACGTGGCCGGGGGTGTCGATGATGTTGATGCGGTGCTCGATACCCTTCAGTTGGCCGGTCTGGGGGATCCAGGCGGCCGTGATGGCAGCGGAAGTGATGGTGATGCCCCGCTCCTGTTCCTGGACCATCCAGTCGGTGGTCGCGGCACCCTCATGCACCTCGCCGATCTTGTGGATCTTGCCGGTGTAGAAGAGGATGCGCTCCGTCGTGGTGGTCTTGCCGGCATCGATGTGCGCCATGATGCCGATGTTCCGGTAGCGCTCGAGGGGGGTTTGACGGGCCACAGCGGCCTCCTAGGGGCATTGAGAATTCAAAGAAGCAGCTCAACAGCTCTGAAAATGGGGCGCCTTTGGCGCCCCATTTTCAGAGCAAGTTACTACCAACGGAAATGAGCGAACGCCTTGTTGGCCTTGGCCATCTTGTGGACGTCGTCCTTCTTCTTGATCGCGGCGCCACGGAAATTCATGGCGTCCAGGATCTCGCCAGCCAGCTTGTCGCGCATGGTGCGCTCGCCGCGGGAGGCGGAATAGGTCTTCAGCCAGCGCATGGCCAGGGACTGACGGCGATTCTGGGCAACCTCGACGGGCACCTGGTAAGTGGCGCCGCCCACGCGGCGGGACTTGACTTCCACCGAGGGCTTGATGTTATTCAGGGCCTTCTGGAAAACCTCGAGGGCTTCTTCGCCGGACTTCTTGGCGACGATTTCCAGTGCTCCGTAGAGGATGCGCTCGGCGGTGGCTTTCTTGCCGCGCTCCATCAGGATGTTCACGAACTTGGAGACGGTAAGGCTGTTGTAGACGGGATCCGGGAGGATCTCACGCTTGGCGGGTGCGTTGCGACGGGCCATGGTTCACCTCCCCTACTTCTTCTTGGCCGGCGCGGCGCCGGCCTTGGGGCGCTTGGCGCCGTACTTGGAACGGGACTGGTTGCGGCCCGCGACGCCGGTGGCGTCCAGGGTGCCGCGCACCACGTGGTAGCGCACGCCGGGCAGATCCTTCACGCGGCCGCCGCGGATGAGCACGATGCTGTGCTCCTGCAGGTTGTGGCCCACGCCCGGGATGTAGGTCGTGCACTCGATACCGTTGGTGAGACGCACACGCGCCACCTTGCGAAGCGCCGAGTTCGGCTTCTTCGGCGTGGTGGTGAACACGCGGGTGCAGACGCCGCGCTTCTGCGGGCAGGCGTCGAGCGCGGGGCTCTTGGTCTTGTTCTGGAAGGTCTTCCGCCCGTGGCGGATCAACTGATTGATGGTAGGCACACCATCCTCCTAGGAAGGCACCGGGTTTTCCGGGCCTGGGCCCGAGAGGTTCCGCCAAAACCAGAGGCATCAGGGAACGTCGGACGGATGAAATCCTGCGCCGACCCACAGGGCCGGAACCATCTAGGCTATCGGAATGTCCCTGAAAGTCAACGCATCAAGTGGGACCTGAAGCAGACATCCCCGACCCCTCAGCCGGCGAGGGGGCAGCCGCAGCCTCCAGCCGCGCAGCCGTGGCCGCTCTTGGGAGGCTCAGTCTTGGGGGTTTCGGTCTTGGCCGTGGGTTCAGATGCGGCACCCTTGTACCAGCCTCCACCAGCCAGCGCGAAGGCCGCCACGGAAAGCTGCCGTTTCATGCCTTCAGCCGCCCCGCAGGCCAGGCAGGCGTGGATCACTGGCGCAGACAGGCTTTCCAGTTTTTCTTCGGGCTGGCCGCAAGCTTCGCAACGGTACTCGTAGAGGGGCATGGCAGACTTCTCCAGGGGATCGTCCCCGAACCATCTAGTTTATCCAGGTACTTTGATGCCGTCACTGATCCGATTCTTCCAGAGCCCTGAAGCCTTTTTCGCGGCCATGCCGCGGCCGAAAGTACTTTGCTTCACCAACGGCTGTTTCGACCTGATCCACCCCGGACACGTGCAGTACCTGGCTGATGCCCGGGCTCTGGGGGACTTCCTGGTGGTGGGCCTCAACAGCGACGCCTCCGTGGCCCGGCTCAAGGGCCCCGGGCGCCCCTTGCAGGACGAGGCCGCCCGAGCCGCCATCCTGCTGGGTCTGCGCAGCGTCGATGCCGTCATCCGGTTCGACGAGGACACGCCCCAGGAACTGATCCAGGGCCTGCAGCCGGACGTGCTGGTCAAGGGCGGCGACTACACGCCCGAAACGGTGGTGGGGCGAGACCTCGTGGAAGGCCGGGGCGGCCGACTGGTCCTCATTCCATTCCTGCCTGGCCACAGCACCTCCCGCATCGAGCAGCGGATCCGCAGCGGGCGCGGCGTCACGCTGGAATAACGCAGACGGGTAGATCCATCGGATGACGCGACCCTGGCGACGCCTGGCTAGTCTGGGCAGGAGGGCCCTCCAGGGCTCGTCCTCACAGGAGCTCCCATGCGTCGCATCCTCGCAGCCACCCTTGCCCTCGCGGGCATGTCCCTTGCCGCCCAGGACATCAACGGGGGCGTCTACACCGGCCTTTCGCTCCCCGTGGGCGATCTCAAGGACAAGTCGGACTTCGGCACCAACCAGTTCTTCGGTGCCCATGTGGGCGGTCACCTCGACTTCACCCTCACACCCCGCCACGAGGTCCGTGGCCATGTGACCCTGCAGAAGTTTCCCGGCTCTGGCTGGGGCGGCCCCTTCGATTACAAAAACGACTACACCGCCCTCCAGATCGGCGCCGACTGGGTCTACCACTTCCAGGGCCCGCGCACCGGGTGGTACACCGTGGCCGGTGCGTCGTTGAACAGTGTCAAGGCCGATGCCGATTTCAACGGTGGCTCGCTCAGCAGCTCCCAGAGCGGGAAGTTCGGTGTGCGTGGGGGCGGCGGCTTCGCCTTCACCCCGACCTTCTCCCTGGAGGGGACCCTCAACCAGATCTTCGTGGACAAGGGCGGCCGCGACGGCTTCGGCTTCGACACCGCCACCTGGGCCCAGGTCAGTGCTGTGTTCCGGTTTGGACGTTAACGCAATTCCGGGGGTTCTCCTTGCAGCGCATGCGCTGCAAGGATCTAAGGGCACGCCGCGCGCATACCCCGGCCCCCCGCGCCTTGGTCTGGCAAAGCCAGCCCGAGGCTAGTTCCTGGCAGACGAGAAAAGGGGCCGCATCCGCGGCCCCTTTTCTCTCGGGTGAAGACGGATTAGACCAATGGGGAGAGCAGCTGCCAGTACTTCGGCAGGGGCCAGAGATCGGCGTCACAGGCATCCTCAAGGGCGTCGAGGGTTTCGCGCAGGGCGTGCTTGGCCTGGTTCACCCTGTTGCCGAAGGCTTCGGTGCGGGCGTGGAGATCCTCGATGCCCTCGGCCTCGGCCAGCGCGGCCTTCATGGCCGTCAGGCGGGCTTGGGCCTCGCCTGCCAGAGTGGTCTGGGTCTGCAGAGCCACTTTCAGCGTCTCGGGCACATTGATGCCGGCCACGGCCAGCTTGCCAAGGCTTTCGGCGCGGGAGCCGAGGTCGGCGGTGACGGAGGGCAGGATCTGGGTTTCGGCCATCTGGCGCAGGACCTGGGTCTCGATGGCGATGACCTTCTGGTACTCCTCGTGGCGGATGTGGAGCCGGGACTCCAGCTCGCCCTCGGACAGGATGCCAGGCTTGGCGAACACGGCCTTGGAGGCAGCCTGCTCCCAGATGTGGAGGGCGGCCACGGTATCCTTGGCGTGGGGCAGACCCCGGCGCTCGGCCTCGGCCTTCCACTCGTCGGAGTAGTTGTTCCCCTCGAAGCGGATGGCCTTGGTCTCGATGATGGCCTGGCGCACCACGGCCAGAACGGCGGCCTTGTGCTCCTTGCCGGCCTTGATCTCGGCTTCCAGCTTGGCGTTCAGGCCATCCAGGGCCTCGGCCACGGCGGCGTTGATCACCGTCAGGGGCAGGGCAATGGGCTGGCTGGAGCCCACGGCGCGGAACTCGAACTTGTTGCCGGTGAAGGCGAAGGGGCTGGTGCGGTTGCGGTCCGTGGCGTCCTTCTCGATGCGGGGCAGGTTGCCGATGCCCAGGTCGATGATCTTCTGGCTGGAGGCGTCAGCGGCGGCGCCCTTCTCGATGGCGTCCAGAACATGGTTCAGCTGGGCGCCCAGGAAGGCGGACATGATGGCCGGGGGCGCTTCGTTGGCGCCCAGGCGGTGGTCATTGCCGGCGAAGGCGATGGAGGCGCGGAACAGGCCGCCGTGGGTGTGGATGGCCTTCAGGGTGGCACTGAGGAAGTAGAGGAACTGCAGGTTTTCCTCGGGCGTGGTGCCAGGCTCCAGCAGGTTCTGGCCTTCGTCGGTGGCCAGGCTCCAGTTCACGTGCTTGCCGCTGCCGTTGACGCCGGCGAAGGGCTTCTCGTGCAGCAGCACGGCCAGGCTGTGGCGCTCGCCCACGGACTTGAGGATCTCCATGAGCAGCTGGTTGTGGTCGCTGGCTAGGTTCGCGGCCTCGTAGATGGGCGCGATCTCGAACTGGTTGGGCGCCACCTCGTTGTGGCGGGTCTTGGCGGGAATGCCCAGCTTGAAGCATTCCAGCTCCACCTCCTGCATGAAGCCCAGGACGCGCTCCTTGATGCTGCCGAAGTAGTGGTCTTCCAGCTCCTGGCCCTTGGGGGGCTTGGCGCCCTGGAGGGTGCGGTTGGCGAACATGAGGTCGGGCCGCTGCTGGGCCAGCTCCAGGTCCACCGCGAAGTACTCCTGCTCCGGGCCGCACTGGGCGATCACGGCCTCGGCGTTCACGCCGAAGAACTTGAGGGCGGCCTTGGCGCTCTTGTTCACCACGCCCATGGAGCGGAGGAGGGGCACCTTGTGGTCCAGGGCCTCGCCGTGGTACCCGATGAAGGCGGTGGGGATGCAGAGGGTCTTGCCCAGGGGACCTTCCATGATGAAGGCCGGGCTGGCGGGATCCCAGGCGGTGTAGCCCCGAGCCTCGAAGGTGGCGCGCAGGCCACCGCTGGGGAAGGAGCTGGCGTCGGGCTCGCCCTGGATGAGCTGGCTGCCGCTGAAGCGCTCGATCACCGTGCCGGGCTCGTCCCAGGCGATGAAGGCGTCATGCTTCTCGGCGGTGGCCCCGGTCATGGGCAGGAACCAGTGGGTGAAGTGGGTGCAGCCCTGCTCCAGGGCCCACTCCTTCATGGCGATGGCCACGCTCTTCGCCACCTCGGGCGAGAGGGGCTCGGCACGCTTGAGCGCCTGGCGGTAGGCCTTGTAGACGTCCCGCTGCAGCCGCTCGTGCATGGTGCGTTCACTGAACGTATTGCAGCCGAAGTACTGGCTGATTTTCACCTGGTCCAGCCGTGAGATGCTGGATGCGTCTGGCGCCTGCGCTGCCTTGGCCATGTGTCCTCCCTTATTGGACGAAAAACAATGAAAACAAGTAAGCCTGGACCGATGTCCGCCCCTGGGGGGCAGCCATCGGATTCCCGCATCCACTCGGATCCTGTGATCCGACCTCAGCATACCAGAATGGCGGCTGTGGCAACAGGGGTTCATGCATCTTTACGCGCTCTTAACGCCCTTCGCGAACTCCAGGTCCGACAAAGTGTCATGCCGCGGGGACCGGCGCTGGCCTGGGAGCGGGCCGCCTTTGCCGAAGTTTTCGACCATCCGGATCCCCAACTCCGAATCCGTCGATTTCTGGACAAGGGCCTAGAATAGAACCATGGATCTGACCGCCCCCTACGTCCCCGATCTCGAGAGCATCCCCCAGGGACTCGACCTGCCGGAGGAAATCCGGCGGCTGAAGGTGGAGCGCAAAGCCGTCCTCTTGGCCCACTACTACCAGGAGCCCGAGATCCAGGACCTGGCTGATTTCGTGGGAGACAGCCTCCAACTGAGTCAGCAGGCCGCCAAGTCCAACGCGGATGTCATCGCCTTCTGCGGCGTCCACTTCATGGCCGAGACCGCCAAGATCCTGAATGCGACGAAGACAGTTGTCATCCCCGACATGGACGCCGGCTGCAGCCTGGCGGACCGCTGTCCGGCCGAGTACTTCGCCGAATGGCTGAAGCAATACCCGGAGCACGACGTGGTGAGCTACATCAACTGTTCTGCGGGCGTGAAGGCTCTCAGCACCGTCATCTGCACCAGCAGCAACGCGGTGAAGGTGGTGGAGAGCCTGCCGAAGGATCGGAAGATCGTCTTCGCGCCGGATCGCCACCTGGGCAAGTGGGTCATGAAACAGACCGGCCGGAACATGGTGTTGTTCCCGGGCTTCTGCATCGTGCACGAGCAATTCACCGCCAAGCGGCTGGCGGCCCTCAAGGCCCAGCATCCCGAGGCCAAGCTCATTGCCCATCCCGAGTGCGATGCCACCGTGCTCCAGCTGGCGGACTTTGTGGGCTCCACCGCGGCCCTCCTCAATTTCGTCGCCACGGATAGTGCCAAGGCCTTCATCGTGGCCACCGAGGCGGGCATCCTCCACCAGATGCGCCAGCGGCGCCCCGGGGCCGAGCTGATCCCCGCTCCCGCGGACAGTGGCTGCAACTGCAGCCTCTGTCCCTACATGAAGCTGAACAGCCTGGAGAAGCTCTACCTCTGCCTGCGGGATCTGAAGCCTGAGATCCTGTTGGACGAAGGCATTCGTCTGAAGGCCCTCAAGCCCCTCGAACGCATGCTCGCCCTGAGCTGAAGACCGGCATCGGCGACGAATTCAGGTGAGAATGGGGCATGAGCTCCTGGAATCCCCACAGCTGGCAGCGCTTCCCGGCCCAACAGCAGCCGGTCTATGACAGCCCCTCCGAGCTTGAGGGCGCGCTCGCGCGGCTGCGCCGCCTGCCCCCCCTGGTGGTGCCGGAAGAAGTCACCCGCCTCCGCACCCTCTTAGCGGAAGCGGCCTCGGGCAAGCGCTTCCTGCTTCAGGGCGGGGACTGCGCCGAACAGTTCAAGGACTGCACGCCGGAGGCCATCGAAGGCAAGCTTCGGGTGCTGCTCCAGATGTCCGTGGCTCTCACCCATGGGGGCCGCAAGCCCGTGGTGCGGGTGGGCCGCATCGCCGGTCAGTTCGCCAAGCCCCGCAGCAAACCCACGGAGACCATTGGTGGCCGGGAGTTCCCCAGCTACCGCGGCGACCTCATCAACGGCCTGGAAGCCGACGCAGCCAGCCGCCGTACGGATCCTGCCCGCCTGCTGGAAGCCTATTTCCACGCCTCCGCCACCCTGAACCACTTGCGGGCCCTCACCGCAGGAGGCTTTGCGGACCTGCACCATCCGGAGCGCTGGGAACTGCCGGGAGGGAGCGGCGAAGTGCCGGCCTACCGGCGCACCCTGGATCAGGTGCGGGAGTCCCTGGATTTCCTCGAGGCCCTGGGCGGCGTCCAGCGCGATGTGCTGGAGCGCATCGACTTCTTCACCAGCCACGAGGCCCTGCTGCTGCCCTACGAGGAGGCCCTTACCCGTTGGGTCCACGAAGATGGCGGCTACTACAACCTGGGGGCCCACACGCTCTGGGTGGGCGAGCGCACCCGCCAGCTGGACGGGGCGCACATCGAGTACCTGCGTGGCCTCCGGAATCCCCTCGGCGTGAAAGTGGGCCCCTCGGCCACGCCAGAGCACTTGGTTCAGCTGCTGGCCCAGCTCGACCCCGAACGCGAATCCGGCCGCATCACGCTGATCTCCCGCTTCGGCGCCGGGAAGATCCAGGCAGCCCTGCCGCCTCTGCTGAAGGCCGTCCAGGCCACCGGCCATCCCGTGCTCTGGAGCTGCGATCCCATGCATGGCAACGGCACGGAAAGCTCGACCGGACTGAAGACCCGCGACTTCGCCTCCATCCTCTCTGAATTGAAACAGGCCTTCCAGATTCACCGGGCCCACGGCTCCCACCTGGGCGGTGTCCACATCGAGCTCACGGGGGAGGCGGTCACCGAGTGCACCGGCGGCACCGAGGCCCTGTCCGAGGCCGACCTCCTCAGGGCCTACGAGACCGGCTGCGATCCCCGGCTGAATGGCACCCAGAGCCTGGAGATGGCCTTCCTCATCGCGGAGATGATGCGGGGCTAGGCCCCTGATCCACAGATTGCACAGGTTCACACAGATTGAAAACGGGGGCGTGGCTGATTCGGGGGGTATCGCTTCGTAAGCCAGGGTTCCATCGGGGGCGCCGGGGTCGCGGCGGCGAGGCAGCGGCACCGGATCCGGGCTAATCCGGCGCGTGGCCCGGACGGCGCCCTGGGGCCGCTCAGGCCGGGCGGATGGGCGCAGGCAGGGCCACGCCGAAGGTGCGGGACAGGGCCTCCAGCCGCTCCCAGAGGAAGGGCTGGATGGGCACGCCATGCTCCAATCGCTCCCGCCGCGCGGCCTCGCCGGATTCGCCGGGGAAGCGGATGGGCTCGGCCCCGGGCTCCAGGGGCACCTCCCGCACATAGGCCAGCATCCGCTCCAGCTCCTCCGTGAAGGCGTCCAGGGGCTTCAGGCGGGCGATGTCGATGGCCACGCAGAACACGCCCTGGCCGTCGTCGGCGGGGTCGGGCCCCACGAAGCCCGCGCCGCTGAGGATGCCCGCCAGGGCCTCGGCCACCAGCGCCAGCCCCGTGCCCTTGTGGCCGCCGGAGGGCCGGAGGGCGCCCCCCGGGGTGAGCCAGTCCGCCGGGAGCGCCAGCCCCCGGTCCCGCCATTCCGACACCTTGCCCATGGCCACCACGCTGGTGGACATGTCCAGCACGAAGGGCTCGCAGGCCCGGGGCAGGCCCACCCCGATGGGGTTGGTGGACAGCCGGGGCGCGTCCCCGCCCTGGGGGGCCACCGCCTGCCCGCCCCCCGCGTCGTTGAACCAGAACAGGATGGCCACCCCGGCCCGGGCGCCCCGGGCGCAGTAGTCCGCGATGCGCCCGGCGTACGAGGCCCGCCGCAGGGCTAGGCCCGCGATACCGTGGGCCTGGGCCCGTTCCACCGCCAGGTCCGTCAGGTCCCGCAGGGCGATGTGGCCCATGCAACAGCGCCCGTCCAGGCGCAGGAGGGCGCCCAGGTCCAGCTCCACCCCGGGCCGCTCCCCGGGCGCCAGTAGGCCTGACCCGGCCCGCTCCACATACTCCGGCAGGCGGCGCAGGCCATGGGACTCATGCCCCGCCAGATCCGATGCGACGATGACCCCCGCCGTGAAGGCCGCGTCCTCGGGGTTCATGCCGATGGCTTCCAGGATGGCGCTGGCGAAGCGGCGGAGTTCTTCGGCTTGGCAAAGCAACATGGGAATGCCCTCTCCCACCAGTCAAACAGAACGGCTCAGAGTTCCCTGGCCCCAGAAAGGCCCAGCCACATTTCGATTTAGGTTTCAGCGGTCAGTTCCTTTTGCCCTTCCCAGATGCTTGAACCAATCCGCCTGAACGTATGAAGCTAACCGGGCCCCGCCTGCACCGAGAGGCTGAGCGAAGCCGGGGAAGCGGGAAGATGAGAGAGAGCGGAAGACAATGCAGGCGGGGTCCGAGTTGAGCGGAGGGTTAGGCAATCTCATCGCCAGGTAGATTGAGAAGGTTCTTGATTTGTCCAAGCATAGAGCTGACCTTGCCAACTTTGGCTTCCCAATCTTCGAAAGCCTCTTCGGTAATGGGTTCACCTTTTTTCCATTGAACGAATCCAATTCCTTCCTCTATGGGTCTATGAATCGAATTTCTATTCACATCAACAATGGAGTGCGCAAGCTTGTTGCGAAATTCTTGAATTACTTGGATGGAATTAAATATCTCTCTGTGCTCATCAAAGAAGGATGGGCTTGTTGATTTTGTGATATCAGAAACAATCCGTTTCTTTTTCTCAAGGGAAAAGCTGCAAGCTATTTTTTCGAAGAACAATTCCCGCTTCGCTTCGTCGTCAGCACAAAAATGACCTGTGATGATCTCAGCCAGATCGTGTTCGATTGAAGCGACAGAATTCAGAAAGCGACCACGGAGAATCCGGGCTCTCTCATGAATCTTCTTCCCTTTGTCTATGCTGTCGGGGTCATTGAATAGCATGGGAGTTGCCTAACGAATGAAGCTAACCGGCCACGCCTGCACCGAGACGCTAAGCGGAGACGAGGTAGCGAAATGTTGAGAGAGAGCGGAAGGCAATGCAGGCGGGGTCCGAGTTGAGCTAAGGGTTAGGGCGCAGAAATTGGACGCCTCTCAGACCATTTGGTCAGAAGTGAATGAGGGGGCCCAACCCGAACAAGAAGGGTTCACGGTAGGTAGGCACCTTTACCAAGATTGGCTCTGGGCCGGCAGAAGCCAGGAACAGAGAGAGTTCGAAGGGCTTATGCGAATGTACGCGAGCTTCTGAAGAACGCCAAGAAATGGTGGTACCAGGCTTTCCTGGTACGATCAAAAAGGTTATCGGTTCTGTGGATATGGCGCTCCAAAGTAACGTGCCATCTTTATTTGGTACCTCGATGGTAAACAAGTATTCCTTTGTTTCAGGGTCGACATATATTGTACGAGATCCATGGATGCCGCTGAGTGAGGTTGTTGGATAAATGTTCATCCTCGTGCAACCGAGCATGGAAATTGCGATTGAGCTAGAGATCAGAAGCAAATATTTTGTATTTCTTGTAATCATGACGACTCCAGTTGTCACGATGAGAAAGCCCTAACTTTGAATTAGACGAACTGGATTAGTCGCCTGGGCGTGAAGGGAAAAGCTAGGAAGGTTGAAATCTTTCTCGCGAGTCTACTTCAGACCCGACTACCATTCACGACCGATTTGTTGTCTGGAAACTCCCGGCGCCCGAAGAGCGTTTCACCTACTGCACCGTCGGATGAATCCCCTCGGCTCCTAGCCGCAGCACCAGGGTGTCGAAGCCGGCGCTGAGGCGCACTTCGGCACCGGCCACCAGGTTCGGCAGGGGCTTCAGCCGCGGCGGGGGCAGCAGCATCACTTCGCCGGCGCGGAGGGCGGGCAGTTCCAGGCCCTCCCAGGCCTTGAGGGGGGCGGTGCGGCGGGTGGCGCCGGCCCGCAGCTCCAGGCTGCCCGTGGGCCACTCGTCGGTCATCCAGGCCCCCAGGACGGCGCTACCGCCCGCCTCTAGGGCCAGGCAGAACCCCGCGATGGCACCCCCGGCCAGGCCCACCGCCGCCAGACAGGGCTGGGGCGGCCCGGACAGCTCCGCCCCCTGCCCGCCCACGCCGAGGCGATCCAGGCTCAGCCCGTCCAGGCGGCGCAGGGAGGCGGGCCGGGGCAGGCAGGGCAGCAGATCCGCCGAAGAAGCCGCCGGGGCCAAGGCCTCAGGGAGGGTGCCCCGCCGGTCCCACTTCTCCGCGTAGGCCACGGTTTGCCGCACCCGCGCCAGGGCCCGGGGCCCGCCCTCCAGCACGCGGCGCAGGCTGGCGGGCACCAGGGCCTCGGCCAGGCGCTCAGGCTCGCCCTCGCCCAGCTTGCGCAGGCGCACGGCCTCGATGCGATTCAAATCCGCCACCCGGCCCGAGGCCAGGCGGGCCACCAGGGCCCGGCGCTCGACCGGCCCTTCCGCCCAGACCGCGGTGCCTAAAAACATCAGGCCTGGGCCTCCAGCCATTCCCGGGTGGCGGGCAGCAGGGGCTTGGGCCGGTTGGTAATGAAGTCGAGCATCACCTGCACGGTCTTCCCCTCGGCCATGAGATCGCCGCCAAGCCCCCGGGTGAGCCGGTAGGTCAGCTCGAAGGAGCTGTTGCCCACCTTGGTGCAGTGCAGCTCCACCCGCACATCGTCGCCCAGGAGGATCGGCACCCGATAGTCCACCTCGGCCCGAGCGATGAGGAAGCCCTCCTCCTGGAATTTCCGTCCCCCCAGGAAGCTGCGCCACCACTGGAAGCGCGCCTGCTCCATGTAGCTCACCACCACCGCATTGTTCACGTGGCCCATGGCGTCCAGATCGCTGAATCGCACCTCGATGGGATGAGAAAAGGGCATGGGGCCTCCGGACGTTCCAACCTACCCGATCCTGGTAATCGGCGCGACTGGTCGTGGTGTTTTCCAAGAGCATAAAGCGGAAACCGCGAAAGACACGAAAGGGCACGAAAAAGGCGGAGATGGGCCGCCTGGGATTAAAGTGAAAAGCGGCACTGCATTTGGCCGGTGATCCACGGTGATTA
This sequence comes from Holophagaceae bacterium, assembly GCA_025363715.1. GTDB lineage: Bacteria > Acidobacteriota > Holophagae > Holophagales > Holophagaceae > Geothrix. Next base: position 16,171 of record JANYLR010000018.1, read on the forward strand.
ACAGTGATGGGGCGTTTGATGCGCAGCATGGGCTCCACCCCGGGGCGCTGCCGCCGAGCTTTTTGAGTGCTCGGAGGCGGCGCCCTGGGGTGACTTCCGGCCCAGCCGGAAGCCGCCGAAGGCGGGCCCATGCGGGGTCTTGCGCAGCCCAATCTCCGTAATCACTGGAATCACCGGCAGAGATTTTTCAAGAGCGACACGAAGAAGTGTCGGCCCAACACGTGCGGCTCAAGCGGCCCCGGGAGGCAGCCCGAGCTTTCGGAACGGAAGCAGAGGCTTATCTGTACGCCTTTCGCGCGCCCGAAGGGCGATTCGCGTTCATTCGCGGTTCCATGCTTTTTCAGTGGGGCCATGGCATGATGCGCCGATGCCCGCGCCGCTGCTGCTCGCCTACGATCCCGCCTGCACCCTCTGCTGCCGCATGGCCCTCTGGCTGGCTCGCCGGGACCGCCGGGGCCTGCTGACCATCCTCTCCCTGCGGGATCCCAACCTCCTGGCCCTGGCGCCGGAGCTGGGGGGTCGGCCCGTGGAAAAGGAGATCCACGGCCTGGACCTGGGCACCCGGGAGGTGTGGGCCGGGGCCGACCTGCTGGGCCCCATCGCCCGGCGCCTGCCGGGCTGGCGCTGGCTCGCCCCGGTGTTGGCCGTACCCGGTCTGCCGGGCCTGCTGAACCGGGTCTACCTCCGCTGGGCGGCCTGGCGCTTCCGCCGCACGGGCCGCCAGCCCTTCGCGTAGCCTATAGAGTGCCTAACCAGACCCCGACGAGGCCGCGATGAAGCCAGGCAGGATGCACCGCAGATGTCAGTTTGTCTCGCGTATCGCCGCAGGCGATACCGAGAGGGAAGGGCCCGCCGGGCAACGTGGTTCGTTGTTCAAGGGACCTGACGCCGCGGGGCGCCTGCCTGATTTCATCCCTTCGGGCGAGGGCCGGCGAGCGTCGCGATCCAGCGTCACGCTCGTCGCACGTAGTACCCGCTACGCTTCGACTCGCGTTCCTCGCCTCGCTCGCACGGCGGCCCTCGCGCGGCCCCGTGGGGGTTTGGTTAGGCACTCATAGCGATGCTTCCCGAACCCCGAGCCTGGCAGCCCGACCGCAGCTGGGCCGACCCCCTGATCATCCTGCTGACCCTGCTGTCTCTGCTGGCGGCTGGCCTAGCCCTTCGGGTCCGGGGCCAGAATTCCCGGCGACCGGCGGACCAGGTGGGGCTCCAGGGCCGGATCCTGGAAGTGGTCCTGGCCGGGCCATCGCTACTCGGCCGGAAGGTGGGCGCGCGGGAATGGGCCAAGGCCGAATCCCAGCTGAAGGAACCCTGGGACCAGGCCCTGCTGGCTGTGCTCAAAGCGGAGCAGAACGGCCAAGCGCCTTCGGAGAGGCGAAGCCCTGAGCTGATGTCCGCTCCTGTGGGTCCCGGGGGGGAGCGCTTCCGGCGAGCCTACCTGGCCGCCTATGCGGGAGAGCCCATGCCGGATCGCGCCGGGCGGGAGGAAGTCCACCAGCGGCTGGGCCATGGGTACGCGGCGGATCTGCTCGAGGCCCGTCTGCAGGATCGGGAAGGCGGGGGTGAGGCCCTGCGCACCCAGGCCCGGGCCGCCCTGGGCACCCGGTTCGCCGGGCTGGGGATCCTGGGCTTCCTGACGATGTCCCTGGCCACCGGGGGCCTGGTCCTGGGCCTCTACCTGCTGGCCACCAGCGATCGAAACCCGGCCCAACCCCTGCCAGCATGGACCCTCTCCAGCCGGGCCGCCGCCGTGGTGCTGCTCGCCTGGTTCCTGGCCTACTTCGTCTCGGGGAATGTCGTAGGTCTGCTTCTGCATCCCTGGCCCGGGCTGCGCTGGCTGGCCCCTCCCCTGACCTATCTGCTTCACGCGGGCTTCGGCCTGCTGCTCCTCTGCCGGGCAGAAGGAGTCGGACTTGCCAGCCTTTGGCAGCGAGTGGCGCCGGGCCGCCCGGGCCGGGACCTGGCCTGGGGTGCGGCCTTTCTCGCCCTGGCTGTCCTGCTGGTCATCGTCGCGGCCCTCCTTTCGAGTCTTCTCCTGCGACCCGAGCAGAGCCCCCAGCGCGATCTGCAGGAGCTGATGCGGGGCCTGTCCGGCTGGGGCCCCAATCTGATCCTGTTTCTGACCGTAGCCCTGGTGGCCCCCTGCTTCGAGGAGCTGCTGTTCCGGGGGTTCCTGTTACCAGTCCTGGCCCGGAGCCAGCCGATGGCTCTGGCCCTGGCTGGTTCGGCCCTGCTGTTCGGAGCCATCCACTTGCAGCCCTCGGGCCTTCCCATCCTCAGCACCCTGGGCCTGGTCATGGGCCTGGCCATGCGCCACACCGGCAGCCTGCGGACGCCCATCGTCGTCCACGGGGCCTGGAATGGGGGCCTCTTCCTGCTGATGCGGGCCTTCGCTTAGGGCTTGAGCTGCACGCGGGAGAGGGTGGGCGCCAGCCACCAGAACAGCTGGAGCAGCAGGAAGAGCAGGCCCACCCACTTCAGGATCGAAACCCAGCTGGTGCCCTCGGGCTGGTACTCGCCCGAAGCCTTCCGGGAGGCCAGGTAGGATTCGACGGGATCTTCCGCCAGCGTGATCTTCACCTGCTGGCTTTGGCGGGACCTGGACTCTGCCGGATGCGGACCGCTGTCCTCCCCGTCCGCCGGGCTGAGGTTGTCCGGGATGCGGAACCGGGCGGTGGACACGCTGCTGCCATCGTCATCCTGCCCCAGGGCCGCGAAGAGCCGGGCCCTCATGCTGGCGGGGCCGGGCAGGGCGTCGATGAGCTCCTCCATGAACTCCGGGAGGGTGGTGTAGCGCTCGTCGGGATCGACCGCCAGGGCCCGCTGGAACACGGCGCCCAGGCGGGGGGGGAGCTCGGCGGGAATGGCGACGGGTTCCTGCAGGATGTGGATGATGATGGCCGTGAGCCCGCTGCCCGGGTGGGGCAGCTGCCCCGTGAGCAGCTCGAAGGCCGTGGCGGCGAAGCTGTAGCGGTCCGAAGCCGGCGTGCCCTCGTTGCCCCGCAGCACTTCCGGCGGCGCATAGGCCGGGGAGCCCAGGAAGTCGCCGGTCACCGTCAGGCGCAGGGCCAAGGTCTGGGCATAACCATCCTGTCCCCCTTCGTCCAGCGGGGGCGACTCCAGGGGATGCTCGGGGGTCAGGCTCATGTGGCCCATGCTGCGGGCGATGCCGAAGTCCATGAGCTTGGCCCGGCCTTCTTCGCTCAGTAGGATGTTCTCGGGCTTCACGTCGCGGTGGACGATGGCCCGCCGGTGGGCGGCCCGCAGGGCCCGCATGGCCTGGATCAGGACGCGCACCGCGTTCTCTGGATCGAGGTCCTTCTCCTTGATGTGCTTGCCGAGGCTCTTGCCTTCCACGTACTCCATGGCCAGGAAGGGACCGAGGTCCTCCTCGACGCCCACGTCGTAGATGGTCACCAGGTTCGGGTGGTTCAGCTGGGCACTGATCTCCGCCTCGCGCCGGAAGCGCAGCATGGCCTGCTGCCGGGCGTTGCCCGCGACCCGCACCACCTTGATAGCCACCCGGCGCTTGAGCAGGGGGTCTTCGGCCAGGTAGACGGTCCCCATGCCGCCCTGTCCGATAGGTCGGATGATCTGATACCTGCCGATGGTCTTGGGATCCGCCATGGAATTGAAATTCTAACCAGGAGACCGCCTTCCGCAGCCGGGATAGAATGGAGGATTCGATATTCTGGAGACCGCATGGCCGCCCTGCTCGAAGCCATTGAGATCAAGCGCAAGATGTTCTTCGAACTCGAGGACACGCCCTTCCACTGCCTGGACGTGGAAATCTCCACCCCCACGGCCCGGGGCGGGCAGACCCTGGTCCGCATCAAGATGCGCAACCTGCTCACCCGGGCGGTCTTCGACAAGACCTTCAAGGCCGGCGACAAGTTCAAGGAGCCTGACCTGGTTCTCGCTCCCGCCAGCTACCTCTACAGCGATGGCGATGGCTCCCACTTCATGGACCAGGAGACCTACGAGACCCACACCCTAGGCACCTTCCTCATGGGAGATGCCCTGAATTACCTCACCGAAGGCCTCATCGTCACGATCCAGAAGTTCAACGGCAACCCCATCGGCCTGCAGATGCCCACCACGGTGGAACTGGCCGTCACCTACACGGAGCCCGGCGCCCGGGGCGACACGGCTAGCGGCAATGTCACCAAGCCCGCCAAATTGGAGACCGGCATCGAGATCAAGGTGCCCCTCTTCATCAAGGAGGGCGAAAAGGTGAAGGTCAGCACCGAAACAGGCGAGTTCGGCGGCCGGGCCTAAAAGATTTTGGAACACAGAGGACACAGAGAGAAGCAGGAGGCGATCGATGGAGTCCGCTCGAAACCGCCGCACAGCTTTTAGCTTTTCTCTGTGTCTTCTGCGGCTCTCTGCGTCCTCTGTGTTCCAGCTTTTTCTGTCGGATCAGGCATGACGCGCAAGTTCCGCCTGGGCCAGAGCCGGGAGGCCCAGGATCTGGACCACCGGGAAGCCTACTCCCGGGAGCGGGGCGGAGAGAGCAAGCGCAAGCAGCGCCATGCGGAACGGCTGGAGACCGGCATCGAAGCCCATGATGCCGAAAGCCTCCTGCAGTTGCCCGATGTCGGCCCCTGGCTGCACCTGCCCGAAGCCACCCTCATCCAGCGGCACAGCCAGTGGGTGGACCTTGAGCTGGCGGATCGAACCGTCATACGGGCCACCCTGGGGGGCAAGCTCAAGGGCGTGCGCCTCGTCTGCGGGGACCGGGTTCGCTATTCAGCCGTGCCGGTCGAACCGGATGACCCCAGGTTCCCGGCTCCCGTGAACCTGCGTGGTGAAGGCGGCTCCCCCGAGGCACAAGTGGTAGCCGTCATGCCCCGGAAATCCCTGCTCAAGCGAGGCGGCAGCGATGACCGGGAGCCGTGGCAGCTCATCTGCGCCAATGCGGACGAGCTCTGGATCTGCGCGGCAGTGGTGGATCCCCCCCTGCGGCCCGGCCTGCTGGAGCGAGCCCAGGTGCTGGCCCTGGATGCCGGGCTGGCCTTCCGCGTCATCGTCACCAAGCGGGACCGGGCCTCGAAGAAGGACACCCTGCCCGAACTGGATCCCCTCCGCGAGCAAGGGGTGGCCATCCATGAGACCTCGGCCCTGAAAGAGGAGGGCGTCGAACCCTTGCGGGGGCTGATCGAAGGTCGGGTCGTGGTGCTGCTGGGCCACAGCGGCGTGGGGAAGAGCACCCTGGTGAATGCCCTCCACCCCGAACTGGCCCTGAAGACCGGCGGCCTCACCCGCTTCGGCACCGGCAAGCAGACCACCACCGCGGCCCGCTGGCTGGCCCTTGCCTCCGGGGGCACCCTGGTGGATACCCCAGGCGTCCGCACCCTCAGCGTGCGAGGCTTTGACCGAACCCTGCTAGGCCAGGTATTCCTGGAGTTCCCTGCCGAAGTCCTGGAGGATCCCCTGGCCTTCGACGCTGAAGACGAAGCGACCCTGGACCAGCTCGACCTCGAGTACCCGGAACGCCTGCAGAGCCTCCAGCGGCTCTGGCAGGAGATGGATGACCGGAATCCCAATCAGAACGTGTGGCGGTAGAAACTGGACCATTTCCCCAGGGTCAGCCCGCCGCCACGGGTGTGATTATTGATACATCTGCAGGGGTCCAGAAGGTCACGCATTGCCAGACCTTGAGGGGCCCGGGGACACTCGATCCATGACCAGCTCCGTAGGCTTGAGGGCCTCTTTCTCCAGCATCTGGAAGTCCCATCCCTTCGTGGTTGGAGGGCTCGCTCTACTCCTATCGGGAAACGCGGTCCTTCCGCTCTTCATCCACCTCCACCGGGGGGTGTGGTTCCTCGACTACGTCAATGTCCTGATCCTGGCCTTCTGGGCGGCGGGTCTCTGCTGGCAAAGGGCCCGGCGCGATGGCCCTTCCGCCTTCGGGCTCCTGGGGCTGGGGGCGGCGCTGGGGGGTCTCCGCTATGTGCCGACCATGTTTTCCCTTCCCCTGGCCTCGCTCATCGGTCCCGCCTTCGCGGTCCTGGGCCTCCTGGCCCTCGGCACCGGATTCCTTCGCTGGCCCCAGCGGGTGCGAATGCCCCGGGACCGCATGCGCACCATTCTCGACGGCATCGCCATCGCGCTATCCATGTTCACGATCGCCTGGGTGGTCCTAGATTCCACCGACTGGGTGGGTCGCCTCTCTCGCGGAATGATGCTGATCTACATGCTGCAGATCAGCGTCATTTTGGGCCTGCTGGCCCTCTGGCTGCTCCAGGAGACCCGCCTGCGGCTGCCGGAGCAGGCCCCGGCCAAGCGCTATGTGCGGTGGGCTCTCCTGGCCCTGCTCTGCCACGGTGCCGTGGGGGCCATGCTGAGGGTCACTGGCCTCTACTTCTCAAGCTACCTGGGCAACGGCATCGAGGTGCTGCACCAGCTGGCCAATGTGCTGCTGGCCCTGGCGGCCCTGGACACCTCCTCCGATTCCAGCTCCGAACCAGCCCAACAGGACGTCTCCCCGGTGCCGGCCCTGGTGCCTTCGGCCCTCTCCCTGGTGGTGCTTCTGCTAGCAGCCTTCCAGCTGGTTCAGCCCCAGACCGAACCCCCGCATACCCTGATGGGCCTAGTGCTGGGCCTGCTGGGGGTCCTGGGGCTTCGGCATGGCCTCCTCATCCTCGATCTCGAGCAACTATCCCGAGATCTGGAGGCCCGGGTCCAGGCGCGTACCCAACAGCTCGAGATCCAACACCAGGAGGCCCTCAGCGGCTTGCGTGTGCGCATGGTGGCGGGCTTGGCGGCGGGGCTTGCCCATGACCTCAACAACATCCTGGGGATCATCCGCCTGAAGGTGGGACGCCTAGAAGAAACCTGCACGTCTCGGCACGAGGAGGACCTGAAGGCGCTGGGCGATGCCTCCGAACGGGCCTGTGCCCTGACGCGCCGCATCATCGACTCCAGCCGAACCCCTGAGCTCACGCCCACGGCATTTCGTTTCGCGGATTGGATGAGGGGCCAGGAAATCCTGTTCCGTGCCCTCCTGCACCCCGACCAGCGACTGGCCTGCGAGGTGGCTCCGGATCTGCTGGTGTTTGCGGATATCCAGTCCCTGGACCAGGTCTTCCAGAACCTCGTGACCAACGCCCGGGATGCCATGGGGCCGACCGGCAGACTCTCCATCCGCGCCACCGCAGGGCCGGAATCCGTCCAAGTGGTGGTACGGGACGACGGCTCCGGTATCGCGCCCGAGCATCTGCTCCGCTTGTTCGAGCCCTTTTTCACCACCAAGCTGAGCGGCACGGGCCTGGGCCTCGCCACCGTCCGCACCCTGGTCGTCCAGAACCGGGGCTGCATCCGAGTGGAAAGCGAAGTTGGCAGGGGCACGGCATTCCACCTCGAACTGCCAGCCCCCGAACGGCTCCAACCATAGGCCCTGCTAGCCTGAACCGATGCAAGACCGCATGCAGACCCCCTCCAGGTTCCTCGACCTCTTCTACGGCGCAGTGTTCGGCACCCTTTTCCCGCTCTTCCATTTCGCGGCCCGCTCCTTCGCCCGGCGAGAGCGCGGTCATGACATCGCGGACCAGATCGCCAACGCCTTCATGGATGTCCAGCCCAGGTACCTGGAAGCCATCCTGGACAACACCGCCCAGGTCATGGGATTGAAGCCAACCCACCCCCTGGTCGATCGCACGGCTCGCGAGATGGTGCGCCAGCATGCCCGGGCCTGGGTGGACTTCTTCTACTTCGGGCAGCGGCCCGTGGCGGAGGCCCTGGCCCAGTTCGGCACCCTGGAAGGCATGGAGCACCTCGACACCATCCTCGCCGAAGGCAAGGGCGCGATCCTGCTCACCGCCCACGCGGGGAACTTCGAGCTGGGCGGCATCCTGCTGCGATCCCGCAATCTCAAGGTCCATGCTGTCTACAAGCCCGATCACTTTGCGGCCGTGGAGCGGCTCCGGGAGGGCATGCGCGCTCAGGGTGGCGTGGTAGGCATCCCCGTGGACGGCCTGGGCTTTTCGACCCTGCCCCTGGTCAAGCTGCTGCGTGAAGGGGCTTTGGTCGGCATGCAGGGTGACCGGGACTTCAGCCTCAATGGCGTGTCCGTGTCCTTCTTCGGCCGGGAAGTGCCCTTCCCGCGCGGGCCCTGGGAGCTGGCCGCCATGACCGGCGCGCCCATCATCACGAGCTTCTTCTACACCGACGAAGCGCGGCGATTCCATGCCCACTTCGGTGAGCCCATCCGGATCCTGGGGGGCCGGGGGGAGCGTGGGGCGGCCATCGAGGCGGGCCTCAAGGCCTACGTGGCCGACCTGGAGGCCCTAATCCGACGCCATCCCAGCCAGTGGTACTGCTTCTACCCCTTCTGGGACGACCCGGCCCGGAACACCTCCTGAGTGAGGCGCATCAAAGTCTTGCGGCCCCAGGTCGCACCTTTCGCCCAGTCATAGGATGATGATCCCAGGCCTAGGCTTCCCGGACTGATCCCGGTTCCATCAAGGAGTTCCACCCATGCGCGGCGCCCTCCCATTGATTCTCGTCCTCACGGTCGCCGTCGGCTGCCAGTCCAAGAAGTCGGATGCCGTCGTGGCCGCCCCGATCTCCGGGGTAATGCCCGCAGCTGGGGCCCCAGCTCCGGGCCAGGGCCTTACCGGCAAGGTGCTGGAACGCATTGAAGCTGCCCCCTACTGCTACCTGCGCCTCCAGACCGCCCAGGGCGAAGTCTGGGCCGCGGTGCCGGAAGCCAAGATCGAGAAGGGCACGGAGGTCACCATCGCCAATCCCATGCTCATGAACAACTTTGAATCCAAGACTCTGAACAAGACCTTCGCTGCGGTCTATTTCGGCACCATCGCCCCCGCAGGCGGGGCTCCCACAGCCGCCGCCCCCACGACCATGCCCGGGGTCATGCCAGGGGCGCCCGCCGCTCCCCAGGCGATGGGTGCGCCGGTGGTGGCCAAGGAAGTGGTCAGCAAGGTCGACAAGGCTGCCGGCTCTGACGCCCAGACCGTAGCCGATGTCTGGGCCAAGAAGGCCAGCCTGAAGGAGAAGACCGTCAGCATCCGGGGCAAGGTAGTGAAGTACAACCCCGGGGTCATGGGCAAGAACTGGATGCACCTGCAGGACGGCAGTGGCGAGGCCGGCAAGGGCAACCATGACATCACCGTCACCAGCCAGGACCCTGTCGCCAAGGGCGACGTGGTGACCATCAAGGGCGTGGTCAGGCTCGACAAGGATTTTGGGGCCGGCTACATCTACGCCGTCCTCGTGGAAGATGCGAAGGTGGTCAAGAAGTAGGCCTCAGACTGAGGCTCTCGGCATGCGGGCGTCTTCGGACGCCCGCATGGTTCCGGACCCCAGGTGGAGCTTCAGCACCTCAAAGTTGGGGCTCAGGTCGAAGTCCCGCGGCATGATGTAGCTGGGGTGCCGGGCGATCACGCCGCGCCGGAGGATCCCCCGGGCGGCCCCCAGGAGGGGCTGAACGGGGAAGCCCACCTGGTAGAAAGCCTTGGCGATGAGGGCCGAGCAGATGACCTCCCGGCTGCTGGAACTCCCCAGGTACAGGGGGCGACGTCGCCACCGGGCTGGGAGCAGATGGAAGGGCGTGAGATAGCGACCCAGATCGAAGATGTTGCGCTGGTCATAGCGCAGTCCCAGGTGGCGGACCATCTCGGCCACCACCCGCTCCAGGTCCTCCGAAGCCAGGCCCAAGGGACGGCAGATCCGCAGGTTGTAGTCGGTGTACCAGGCCACCGGCTTGACCCGCACCCCATCGGCCATGTCGCTTTCCAGGATCAGGTGGGCCGCCTCGGCACCGAATTCCAGGAGGGCGGCTTCCGCATGGGGCCCGCCCCAGCGCAGCAGCGCATCGCCAATGTACATGCCTGCGTGGCTCCAGGAGCTCTGGGTGAGGGTCATGATCATGCGGCTGATCCGAGACTTGCCTTCCACCAGCACCACGTCGCCCGGGCGCAGTTCCTCCCGCATGCGGTCCAGATCGTTGGGCACCCGCCGCTGGTAGGTGGGCAGTTCGGCCGTGAGGTAGTTCACCAGCCCGCGGGTCAGCGCATCGTGGAGGAACATGGCCCCTCCTCCCCTGGCCTAGACCGCGGCTGGGACGGCGGCCAGATCCTTCGCCCAGGCGGTCACCGGGCGGACGCCCTTGGGCGGCTGCAGGGCCTTCTGGTAGCGCCGGAGCTCGCCATCATGATTGACGATGAAATCGCTCTCTTCCGCGTAGCTGGTGGTGGGCAGCCAGGCGGTCGCGCTCCGGCCCAGGTCCGAAGACTGCGCCTCCAAGGCCAGGCTGAAGGAGGCTGCCTGGATGATCTGCGTCAGCAGCGCGCTCTCCTTGGGGCTCGTGAAGGCCTCGTCGTGCAGCAGTACCACAGCCCTGACTTCGCCCTGTTGGACCTTGCCCAGGAGCTCTTCCAGAACCCCAAACCGGAAGCCCCGCTCGGTGAACCCCCTCCGGTTCAGAATGCCGTCGTCACTGGTCTGGTACTTGGGCAGCACCACGGGGATGGTCTTGTCCCCGCTACCAAAGCGCAGGTCCGCTGTGGAGGCCAACTCGCCCAGGCGCTGGGCGGCATCGCAGCCGAAGGTGCCCTGGCCGATCACGGCCACGGGACCCGCGGCCTGCAGGGCTTCGCGGATGGCCTCCAGGGGGGCGGGCGTACCCTTCAGGGTGGGTAGCGGGGCCTTCCCCGTGCGGTTGTAGCGCGGGTAGGCCTGGCGCTCCGCATCGCTGATGAAGTGGGTGGTCTCTTTCCCTGCCAGGGGCCGGGGCCGGAGGCGATGGATCTGGTTGCCTTCGTGGTCGATCCAAATGGGGTTGCCCAGGGCCGAGTGGCGACTGATGGAGGGTACGCTCTTGAGGTACCAGACCCGCTTGCGGAACCGGAAATCCCGGCTCGTGAGGGCGCCCACAGGGCAGAGGTCCACCACATTTCCGGCAAAGGGGTTCTGGTCCATGCTCTTGCCGGTGAAGGTCGTGACTTCCAGGTGGGAGCCCCGGGAGGCTACGGTCAGCTCGCCCCCCCCGCTGATCTCTCGGGTGAAGCGCACGCAGCGGGTGCAGTGGATGCAGCGGTTCTTGTCGATGACGATCTTCGCGCCCAGATCCTCGTAGCGGTAGCGCCGCTTCACTTCGGCCATGCGGGAATCGCCGCTGCCGTAGTGGTACGAGTAGTCCTGCAGCTTGCATTCGCCAGCCTGGTCGCAGATGGGGCAGTCCAGCGGGTGGTTGATGAGCAGGAACTCCATCACGCCGGCCCGGGCGTCGGCCACGGCGGGGGTGTTGGTGAAGACTTCCATCACCACGGCATCGGGATTGTCCTTGGGCGCCGGGGGCACCGTGGTGGTGCAGCTGGTGGCCAGCTTGGGCTGGCCCTTGATCTCCACCAGGCACATGCGGCAAGTAGCCACTGGGCTGAGCGCCGGGTGATAGCAGTAGTGGGGGATATCGATGCCCACGGTGCGGCAGGCATCCAGCACCAAGGTGCCGGGGGTCACGCTCAGTTCAACGTCGTTGATCTTGATCGTCGGCATGGGCCCGCTCCAGGCCTACCAGGATGGGGCTTGGGCCCGGGAAGGTAAAGATGGCCCCTTGCGAGCCGATCAGCCCCTGCCAACCGCGCCCACCATGCAGCGCCGGCAGAAGTCCAGGAAGTCCTCCAGATCCGGGATGTCCACATTCACTGTGGCGGGAATCACATTCGGAATGACCACCCGCCGGCGCAGCTCGCCCGTGGCCTCCAGGGAGAAAATGAACCAGGCCAGCCGGTCCTTTTCGGAGGACAGGGTGAGGCTCACCAGCTTGGTCTCGAAGAAGAGGTCGGGGGCGCCGCCATCCTCGGGGGTCTTCCACTCCGGAATGTGGCCCCGCTTGACGAATTCGGCCTTCAGCTGCTCCAGCGTGTGCTGGGCCGTGAACTGAACCTCGACCTGGACATCCATCGCGTCCCCCTCCCCCTTCCTTTTCGGCCGGTTCACCCAATACCCAAGCTTGGGCATCGGCTTAGGCATCCGGCCCTTCCGAAAGCGCGTAGAGCATGGAAAAATCGAGGGTTCAGGGGGCAGACATGCCGACGGCATTGATCTCAGTGTTTGACAAGGTGGGACTGCTCCCACTGGCGGAAGGGCTGTTGGCCCAGGGCTGGCGGATCCTGGCCACGGGGGGCACCCTCCGCACCCTCCAGGAAGCCAAGCTGGAGGCCCTGGAGGTGGCCGCCTACACCGGCGCCCCCGAATGCTTCGACGGGCGGGTGAAGACCCTGCACCCCCGCATCCATGGCGGCCTGCTCTTCAGGCGCGACCTGGCCGACCACGTGGCCGACGCCAAGGCCCAGGGCATCGAGCCCATCGATCTGGTGGTGATCAACCTCTACCCCTTCGAAGCCACCATCGCCCGGGAGGGCGTCACCGCCGCGGAAGCCATCGAGCAGATCGACATCGGCGGCCCCAGCATGATCCGCAGCGCCTCCAAGAACCACACCTCGGTGACGGTGCTCACGGACCCCGCCCAGTACGGCCCCTACCTGGAAAAGCTCCAGGCGGGCACCTGGAGCCTGGAGGACCGGCGGCGCTGCGCCCTGGAGGCCTTCCGCCGCACCGCCGCCTACGACGCCGCCATCTCGGGCTGGATGGAACGGGAGCTGGTCTCCAAGAAGGCCACGGAGCTGCCCCACCACCTGGGCCTGAACCTGGTCCAGAAGCAGGGCCTCCGCTATGGCGAGAACCCCCACCAGGCCGCGGCCTTCTTCGTGGAGCCCGGCCGCCCGGTCGTGGGCATCGCGGCCTGCCACCAGCACCAGGGCAAGGAGCTGAGCTTCAACAACCTGCTGGACGCCGACGCCTGCGCCCGGCTGGTCTGGCAGTTCGCGGCCCCGGCCTGCGTCATCGTCAAGCACAACAACCCCTGCGGCGTGGGCCAGGGGCCCCATGCCCTGGAGGCCTTCGTGCGCGCCCAGGCCGGCGATCCCGTCAGCGCCTTCGGCGGCATCGTGGCCTTCAACCGGCCCGTGGGCGTGGAGGTGGCCCAGCTCATGGCCCAGAACTTCTGGGAAGTGATCCTGGCGCCGGCCTTCACGGGCGAGGCCCTGGAAGTCTTCGCGGCCAAGAAGCAGCTGCGCATCCTCCAGACCCCGGACAGCTGGCCCCAAAGCGCCGAAGGCCTGGACAGCCGCTCCATCGGCGGGGGCTACCTCGTGCAGAAGGCCGATGACGCCTTCGCGCCCTTCGAATCCTGGGAGGTGAAGGCCACGGGCGCCGGCGCCAAGCCCAGCGCCGAGGACCTGCAGCTGGCCCAGCGGGTGGCCAAGGCCGTGAAGTCCAACGCCATCGTGCTGGTGAAGGACGGTGCCACCGTGGGTATCGGAGCGGGCCAGATGAGCCGGGTGGATTCCGTGGAGATCGCCTGCCGCAAGGCCGGTGCCCGAGCCCGGGGCGCCGTGCTGGGCAGCGACGCCTTCTTCCCCTTCGCGGATGGGCTCGAAGTGGCCGCCAGCCACGGGGTCTCCGCCTTCGTCGAGCCAGGGGGCAGCCTCCGGGACAACGAAGTCGTCGCCGCCGCTCAGAAACTCGGCGTGTGGCTCTTCTTCACAGGCATGAGACATTTCAGGCACTGATTGGAAACCGCGAATGACGCGAATGGTCGCGAATGAAGACCTGATTTTCAAAGACGAGACTTATGCCATCGTCGGGGCTGCCATGGAGGTTCATTCCGCCCTGGGGCCTGGATTTCTGGAAGCAGTCTATGCTGATGCTCTAGCTGTGGAATTAGAGTCCCGCGGCATTCCTTTTGAACGTGAAGTCCGCATTGACGTCACCTACAAAGGCCGGCTGCTAGATCACGGCTATCGGGCCGATTTTGTTGCCTTCCGGCAAATCATCCTCGAGTTGAAGGCCATCAAATCTTTGAGTGACCTTGAAAAGGCCCAGGCAATCAACTACCTGAAGGCGACAACCCAACCTCTTGCCCTGCTGATTAATTTTGGAGCTTCCAAGCTAGATTGGATGCGCTTGGTCCTCACCTGATTTCGCCTCTTTCATTCGCGCCCATTCGCGCCATTCGCGGTTAAAAAATGAAAACTTCTGAACTCCGCCAGCGATTCCTGCAGTACTTCGAGCGCCAGGGGCACCGCCGGGTGGCTTCCAGCGCGGTGATCGGGCCGGCGGACGACCCCACGGTGATGTGGACGAATTCGGGCATGATCCAGTTCAAGGATGTGTTCCTGGGCAAGGAGAACCGCGACTACAGCCGCGCCACCAGCAGCCAGAAGTGCTTGCGGGCCGGGGGCAAGCACAACGATCTGGACATGGTTGGCTTCACCGCTCGCCACCACACCTTCTTTGAAATGCTCGGCAATTTCAGCTTCGGCGACTACTTCAAGGCCGATGCCATCCGTTTCGCCTGGGAGTTCATCACCGGGCCCGTGGATCAGGGCTGCCTGGCTTTGGACCCCACGAAGATGTGGATCACCGTCTTCGAGGGCGCCGACGGCGTGCCCGCGGACACCGAGGCCGAGGAGCTGTGGAAGGCGGCGGGCGTGCCCCCGGAACGCATCATGCGCTTCGGCAAGAAGGACAACTTCTGGCAGATGGGCGACACGGGCCCCTGCGGCCCATGCTCGGAGATGCACTACGATCGGGGTGCCCACATCCCCGGCGACGCCACGCCCAATGGCGATGGCGACCGGGTCATGGAGATCTGGAACCTGGTCTTCATGCAGTACGAGCGGGATTCGAAGGGTGTGCTCACCCCGCTGCCCAAACCCAGCATCGATACGGGCATGGGCCTGGAACGCACGGCCAGCATCATTCAGGGCGTGGACACCAACTACGAGATCGATCTGTTTGCCCCCATCTTCGAGGCCATCTGGAAGGCCGCCAAGGTCAATCCCGAGGATCGCCGGGAGCACGCGAACCGCACCGCTTCCCAGGTGGTGGCCGACCACATCCGCGCCGCCACCTTCATGTGCTTCGACGGCGTGGTGCCCAGCAACGAGGGCCGGGGCTACGTGCTGCGCAAGATCGTGCGGCGGGCCCTTCGCTTCGGCCGCAAGCTCGGCATCGAGGGCCTCTTCTTCGCGGAGCTGGCCCCGGCTGTCTTCCAGGCCATGGGCGATCAGTACCCTGAGCTGCTGGCTGAGCTGGGCCGCATCCAGAAATCCCTGCACCGGGAGGAGCAGCAGTTCAGCCAGACCCTATCGGCGGGGCTGAAGATCCTTGAAGCCAGCGACGTAGCCAAGGGCGCCCTGGCAGGCTCGGATATCTTCCGCCTCTACGATACCTATGGCTTTCCCGTGGATCTGGTGGAGGACTGGTGCCGGGAGCGGGGCATCGCCCCGGATCTGGCAGGCTTCGAACTGGAGCTGGGCGCCCAGCGCACCCGCGCCCGGGCCGCCATGAAGACCCACGACCTCCGCCTGGCAGGGGACCTGGCCATCCTCGCGGACCTGCCGCCCACCCGCTTCATGGGCTACGACAACCTGGAAGCCCAGGCCCACGTGGTGGCGCTCTTCGATGGGGGCCATCGCCGGGTGAAGCAGTTGACGGGCGAGGGGTATGCCCTTCTGGATCGCACGCCCTTTTATGCCCTGTCCGGCGGCCAGGTGGGTGATACGGGTCAGCTGCGCTTCGAGAGCGGCCACGCCGAAGTGCTGGACTGCATGGCCCCCGCGCCGAAGCGCCATCTGCACAAAGTCCTGGTGACCGGCATCCTGGTGGAAAACATGGCCGTCAACGCCCTGGTGCACCCCATCCGTCGGCGCCGGATCCGTGCCCACCACACGGCCACCCACCTGCTGCACGCGGCCCTGCGGGAGGTGCTAGGCTCCCATGTCAAGCAGGCGGGCAGTGTGGTGGATGCCGCCCGGCTCCGCTTCGACTTCACCCACTTCGCACCCCTCGAGCCGGCCCAGATCGCCGAGATCGAGCGACTGGCCTCCCGCCAGGCTCTAAAATCGACGGATACGGAAGTCAAGGAAATGGATATTGAGGAGGCGCTCGCCTCCGGCGCCATGGCCCTCTTCGGCGAGAAGTACGGGGATGTGGTTCGGGTGGTGCAGGTCCCGGGCTTCTCCACCGAGCTCTGCGGCGGCACCCATGTCCCGAACACCGGCGAGATCGGCGTGGTGAAAATCATCTCCGAAGGTGCAGTCGCCGCAGGTGTCCGGCGCATCGAGGCCGTGGCCGGCGAGATGGCCCTGGAACTGCTGCAGGCTGACGAGAATCTCATCCACGGGCTGGCCCGGCAGGCCAATGCCAGCCGGGAGGTCCTGCCCGAATGGCTGGCGGCCAAGGACCAGCGCATCACTCAGCTAGAGCGGGATCTGAAGGAAGCCAAGCTGAAGGCCGCGGGCGGCGGTGGCAGCGCCGAACAGGTCGAACAGGTGAAGGGCATCACCCTGGTCACGGCCCTGGTTGAAGGCCTCGAGGGCAACGCCTTGCGTGAGTTTATGGACCAGGTGCGAACTCGGCATTCCAGCGCCGTCATCGTGCTGGCTTCCAAGACCGCCGAGGACAAGGTGGCCGCCCTGGTGGCTGTTTCCCCGGAGCTGCCCTACGATGCCGGAGCCTTGTTCAAGACCATGCTTCCGGCCCTGAGTGGGCGAGGGGGCGGTAAGAAGGACCTGGCCCAAGGCGGCGGAACCAACCCCGCGGGCCTGCCCGAAGCCCTGGCGGCCCTGAGGGCTGCGCTCTAGGGTCCGGGAATCAAAAGAAGCTGGTCGCGGAAGGCACGGTACCTACCCGGAAAGCACAGAAAAAGTGCCTCGCGCGTGGCCGGGAAGCTTTTCCCTGGCAGCCTGCCGAGAACCTTCTGCGCCTTCTGTGAATTCCCGAGTCTTCCGCGACCAGCAGATCCTTGGCTACGGTGGGCCCGTCTACTGCTTCGCCGCCACGGCTCCGCCCTTCTCGTGGCAGCCGAGGCAGGTGGCCAGCTTGGTATCGGGACTGCGCCAATAGACGCTGTCTTGATTGCCGAATTCCTTCTGCAACTCCGCAGGCACCCGGCCCCAGTAGAAGGCGAAGGCCGTGGTGCCATCGGCCTTGGTTTCCTTCATATAGAGGGGTCCAGGCTCGGTACTGGGCTTGCCCTTGGCATCGGTGAAGGTGGACATCACGGCGTAGGCCCCCGGAGGGAGCGGCTTGCCCGCCTTGTAGGCGTCGATACCCGAGGCCGAGACCCAGACCCGGCGCCAGCGATCACCATGGGCCTTGCTGCGTTCCGGCGCTGACTCAGCCGGTTCAAGGCTGGCGTAATCCAGGGCCCGGATGGGCAGTTCGGCTTCGACATCATTACGCTTGGCCTTGTCGGCTTCGGCTGCGGCCTTGTTGGTCTCCTCATTGCCAAAGACCATGATGCCGCCCAGCTTGCCGCTGAAACCCCAGCAGCCGAGCCAGATCAGCCCCAGGAGCAGGGCTGGCGCACCCACACCCCGTTCCCAGAATCGGCGGCCAGCATGATGGCGGTGCTCGCTACCGCCCTCGGCAGTGCTGTAGTCCCGACGCCAGATCCGCCAGAGGATGAAGACGCAGACCCCGCCGACCAGGAAGCCCGCCAGGGCAGCCAGGATGTGGAATTCCAGCATCCGCTGGAGCACCTGCTTCTCATTGGCGATCACCGGAAGGAACCCGGAGGGGGTGATGAGGTTGATCTGGCGCCCCCAGACCAGCCCGCTGAAGAGGGCCACGGTGCTGGCGAGCCACCCGATCACCGCAACGAAGAAAGAGGTGGCCACCAGAAGCCGCCCCTGGCGGGGGAGAAAGGAAACCAGCATGGCCAGGGGCAGTACGGCCACCAGGCCCAGGGGAATGTGGACGAAGGCAGGGTGTTCCCGGGCGATGAACTCAATCAGGGGGGATGCCGACATGAGACTCCTGGATCAGAAAACGCGGGCCACGTTGAACCCGATGGCCCAATTCGCCGACCGGTGCGGGCCCCCGCCGAAGTCGCCACTCATCACCTGGTTGGCGGTGGTGCCGCTGGCGTTGGTGCCGAATAGGGAGAACCGGTGCTTGAAGGTCTTGTACGAAATCCCGGCGCCGAATCCATTCTGGTAGGAGGTGCGGCCATCGGTGGTGCCGATGGGCATGGCCTTGGAGAACTTGGAGGGTCGGGGGTAGTACTCGCCCATGAAGGAGAATTTTTCCGTGAAGCCGATGCGGAAGCCCAATCCCACGTTGAAGACGCCGCCCTTGTTGGCCTTCGTATTCGGGGTGGCCCCGGGCGGAACCGCCAGGATCGTGTCGGAGGTGGTGGTCTTCGTGATGTACGAGGGCACCAGGGAGAAGATGATGTCGTCGGTGATGAAGATCTCGGTGGGGACCTGGAGAGCCAGGCCGGAGATGCCCACCGTACCGGCGGCCGTGACGGTCTGCTTCACCACCTCGTCGAAGCGTTCGGCCCGAACGGCCATGCGGACCCGTTCGCCATTCAAGACCTGTTCCTGGAGCCCGAAAGTAAAGGTCTTGTTATCCGTTGTGCGGTAGATGAAGGCGTTCAAACCAGGCACGGACTTGATGCCGAAGGTCAAGCCAACCCCGGCCCAGGTGAATCCATCCAGTCCGTAGACATCCTTGCCATGGTCCTTGACGGCCTGTTCAAACCGGTGGGTGAACACTGCTCCGATATCCCAATACTGCATCCGCTCGGCGGTAGGCAGATTGATCGCCAGGGGATATTCTGACGATTCGGCATGGAGCGCCCCCCCGGCCAGGAGGGCGCAAGCGAGCAGGGGGGCGTTCTTCCGTGTCATCGGATCTCCAGAGAGCTTACTTGGCGGCGAACTTGCGCATGATGGGGATCATCTTCTCGACATCCGCCTGAGTCATCTTGTCCTTGAAGGCCGGCATCTTGTCCTTGCCTTCCATGGTGACCTTGATCCAGTCGCTGTCCTTCTTCTTGTTGGCCTTGCGGCTATCGGTGAAGTCGAACCCGTTGTCCGGAAGCGGCTTGCCGCTGTTGTCGCGGCCGCTGCCATTGGCACCGTGGCAGCGGGCGCATGCATCTGTCCAGTATTTCTGGAGGTCGCCGCCCGAGAACTTGGGCAAGTCCTTGGCCGGGTCGCCGGCGATAAGAGACGCACCGGCAAGAAGCAGGGCGGGCAGGGTCAAGCGATTCATGGATCCTCCTATAGGGTGGTGTAAAAGGCAGGTTGGCACTCAGTTCCAGGTGTTGTTGTTAGCCGTATGGGTCGTCCCGTGACAAGAGAGGGCGCAGCCACCACTCCCGATGGTGGCGTTCACGGTGTAGGTGAGGGCTCCGGTGGCGGGCTGGGAGCCGCCCCCGAACTTGATGGTGTCGCTGGAGAGCTGGTCCGGTGAGATCCGAACCGCCGTGGTATTCAAGTACTTGAAATGGTTCACGGCGCCACCCTTGGTGTTGGCCGTGGACATGTCGTGGCAGTAGTTGCAGGTCTGGTTGTGGTCATTCGGATTGTTGTGACGACCCGTGGCGTCGTTGTACTGGGTGGCCGTCGACGCGATCTTGTGACACGAGAGGCAGTAGGTAGTGGCGTTGAAGGCGAGCGTCCCGCTCTGCCAGCCCGGCGTGGTCTGGCCGCCATGGCAGCTGACCGCATTGCAGGTGAAGGCCGTGAGGCTGGCGGTGGTGCCAAGGGTCCCCGTCTGGGCCTTGAAGAGAGCATTCATCGTTACCGGAGCGGGCCCGGTCCCCGTGGGCGTGCCATTGGGGCCACGGTTCGCGCCGGTGTAGTGCGGCTGGTTGGCGCTGCCTTCGCCGGGCTGCGAACCGGCATGGCATGTGGCGCAATCCAGGGCGGTCAGCAGGTTCAGGTGCTTGGCGTGGGCGCCGGCGATGTTGGGGAAGGTACTACCCGCGGGCCCCTTGGTCTTGAAATTGGGATCGGGATGGCAGGAAAGGCACGTGCCAGGGCCCTTGCCAGCGACCAAGGGGGAGTCGCTGACATGGCACTTGGTGCAGCTGGGCCCCACCTTGCTGGCCCCCGCTCCGGTTTCATCGTGGCAGGTGATGCATTCCCCGGCGAACTGGGCGGGAGTCACGCTCTGGTGGGTGTTGCCTGTCCCCGAGGTGGTGGTCAATCCGATGAGGAACGGCGCGGGGTGAGCCGCCGCGCCGGGACCATTCGCATGGCAGCTGACGGCATTGAAGGAGCCCGTGAAGCATCCGGGAGCACCCACCATCGGGGGTGTTCCTCCAGCGGCGGTCACCGTGTGGCAAAGGCCACAGACCGCCGCCCGCTTGGTCAGGTTGACCGCATCTGCTGCATTCCGGTGGGAGGCGACATAGGAACCGCTGGAGAAGCTGCTCCCGGATCGGCTCCAGGTATCCGCATGGGCCTTTGCCTGCGTATGGCAGCTGGAGCAGGTGGTCGTGGTGGTTCCACCATCAAACTTGTTGGTCCCGGGTACGCCGTGGCAGGTCTGGCAATAAAGCAGATCCTTCTTGGCCTCAAGGCCGTGGAAGGTGGCATCGGTGGTCCCAGCGTTCGTGGGGTCCGTCCAAGTGGCGCCCACGAGGTGCGGGGCCACGCCCGGCCCATTGGCATGGCAGCTGACAGCCGCATGCTCAGAATTGCCGAAGCTTGTGCTGTAACAGCTTGGAGCGGCCGTCAGGGCTGAGGTGCTGGTCTTGGTCACGGCATGGCAGATGACGCAGGACCCTGTTGCATTCAAGGGGTCCGTGGCGTTGCGATGGGAGGGAACGTAGCCTGGGAACGTACCGGAGCCCGCCAGGTACCAGGTGGTGGAATGGGCCCCGGCCCCGGTGGTCTTCGAGTGGCAGGAGGAACAGGCCGTGGAGGCCGAGCCGCCGTCGAACTTGGTGGTGCCCGGCGTGCCGTGGCAGCTCTGGCAGTACTTCAAATCCTTCTTGGCCTCGATGCCGTGGAAGGCTGCGCTCGTAGGATCTTTCCAGATCGCGCCCAGGGCGTGGGGGGCTGAACCGGCGGCGCCATGGCACAGGGTGGCGTTGTAGCAGCCGGGCTGGGTGCCGGCCGGAGCCGGAGCCGCTGGATGCCCGGCCGGATTATTTGGGGATCCGAGGTAGTGACACTGGGCGCAAACCGCGGCATTGGACGTATCGGTGGAGGTATGACTCAGGGCCGTCCCACCGGAGGTTCGCCAGGGTGCCGCCGGATGCGGGGCCTTCACGCCATGACAGGTGGCACAGGCGTTAACCGAAGCCCCGCCGGAGAAATCATTGGCATGACAGATCTGACAGGACACCAGGCTGCCACCGGAGGCGTCATTGACGGCCAGCTTGGCCCGCACGCCGTGGATGGCTGGACCCGCGAACCCGGGGGTGGACTGGTGATGACAGCCGGTCGTCATGCAGGTGGGCACGCCGCTGCCCACCTTGATGACGGAGATTTCATGGCACCTGGTGCAATCACTTGTCCCCACCACCGCCGACCCGCCGTGAGTATTGATCCATGTGGCCGGGTGATAGTTCCCGTAGTACTGGGCGGCCGTGGAAGTCCCGCCGCCGCCGCATCCAAGGATCGAAAAGGCTGACAACAGGAAACAGGCCAAGGCCCCCAGAAACCCTGTTGACCTGTTCAAACGCCAAGTCCTGTTCATGACGACATCCTCGTGATGCAAACGACCCGTAGGTAGTTGAAAGCGCTTATTTTGGAAAGACGAGGGAAGAAGTGGATGTTTAATATATGCCATCCGTTTGCAACGGGAAGGAACGAATCCAGGGATGCTTCGAAATATTTCCTCGACGTGTTTTTGATTCTCAGTACAGCCGAGCCCCCGAGTGATCAAAGGCAAAGCGGGCTGGATCATTATTTATCGCCCAAGGAGTCCACTGAGCCCATATCCCGAACGGAACCTTATTCTTAGAACCTTCGATCTAGAGCTTCTTCGTTGATCCCACCCGGGGGATGGCCTACCCTTCAGCTTCCATGCGGCCACTCTTTGCAGGAAACCAATCCTCTCTCCGGGGAGCCATGCGATGCCTTGCCATCGTCCTGGCCTGCCTTTGGATCACGGCCACGGCTTTCGCGCTGGATCCTGCGCGGCCCCTCAATACCCATGCGCACCGGCTCTGGCGCAGCGAGGACGGCCTGCTCCAGGACACGGCCTCAGCCCTACTGGAATCCAGGGAGGGCTTCCTGTGGATCGGCACGGAGGCGGGACTGGTCCGCTTCGATGGCGCATCCTTCGAGCACTATTCACGACTCAATCTGCCGGGATTCGATCGCAATGATATCCAGTGTCTGTCCGAAACCAGGGGCGGTGCCCTCTGGATAGGAACTTCAGAACCTGGCCTCTACCGCCTTCAGCGGGGCGCCATCCAGCCCTTTGGCGCTGCGGAAGGACTGCCGAACCACCCGATCCACCGCCTGCTCCGGGATCGCAATGGCACCCTCTGGGTGGCCCCGGTGGAGGGTCCGCTGCTCCGCTTCGACGGGACGCGCTTTCAAACCGTGGCGACCGATGCGGGCCACCTGCGCATCCGGGCCCTGGCCGATGATCCCAGGGGAACCATCTGGGTGGGCACCGCAGGATCAGGCCTGTGGCGTCTCCGGGAGGGGCGCCTGTCCCTGGCGGCCCTGACAGCCGCGGATATCACAGCCATCGAGGTGGGCGTGGATGGCGAGGTCCTGGTTGGCACCCGCTCTCAGGGCCTTCTCGTCCTGACCGAGGGCCGGCTGGAGACGCCAACCTGGATGCGCGGACTGCCCTCCAAGCCCATCAGCTCCCTGCTGCTGGATCGCCAGGGCAGTCTGTGGATCGGCCTCGAACTGGGCGGACTCTACCGGCGCACCCAGGTGGGCCGGCTGGAACCTTCGCCCTCCACCCTGGGCCAGCGCTGGACCCCCATCGCCCTGTTGGAAGACAGCTCGGGCGCCCTTTGGGCCGGCAGCAGAGAACGAGGACTTCAGCTGCTCTACCCCGTGCCCTTCCAGCAAGTGTCCATGAAGAACGCGGACGCGGAAGAACCCGCCTGGATGGTCTGCCAGGATTCCCAGGGCACGGTCTGGTGCCTCACCGGGGACCAGCTCCTGGGCCGAGTCCGAGAAGGGGTGATCGAACGGATCCACCCGGCCTTCCCGACAAACAACCCCATCACGTCGCTCTGGCCTCGACGGGCCGGCGGCCTGTGGGTCGGCACCCGAGGCGGGGAGCTGCATGTCCTAGACCGGGGCCAGTTCCGCCAGGTCCGCTGGTCCGGGGGACCCCAACCGGATCCGATCCTTTCACTTTTCGAGGATGGCCTGGGGGTGCTTTGGATCGCCACCTCGCGCCAAGGCTTGCTCAGGTTTGGCCCCAGTGGGGCCTCGGTGCTCTTCCCGACGATCCATGGCGTGCAGGCCATGGCCGGAGGCGGCTTGGGCCCCCTGTACCTAGCAAGCCGAACCCAGGGACTGGGAATTCTCGAATCGGGCCAGATCCGCTGGCTAGGCAAGGCTGAGGGCCTGGATTCGACGGGCGTCCAGTCGCTCTACCTGGATGAGGACGACTCCCTCTGGCTCGGAACCATCGATGGACTCCGGCGTTACCGGGAGGGTACCTTCCAGAAATTCGGCGACCGTCGCTCCAGTCCGCTCCTGTTGGACATTCACGGAATGGTGGAGGACCAGGCTCACCGCCTTTGGATGAGCACCGGCCAAGGCATCCTCCGCGTCTCCAGGGCCGCGCTCATCCGGAGCTTGGATGAGGCTGGACCCATTCCCGCCGTGGTCTTCGATCATCACGATGGCATGCCCTCCCGGGAAACCAGCGGGGGCGCCCACCCCGCCGTCTGGCTCACCCGGGAAGGCCTCCTGTACTTCCCGACCACTCGGGGACTGACACGAATCGACAGTCGCACCTCGGTGCGGCCGGGCCCCGCCCTACGCCTCCACCTCCTGCGGGCGGAAAGCGATGAAACGACCCTGCCGGCCATCCAAACGATCCAGGTCCCGGCGGGCACGCACCTGTTCGAGGTGTACTACACGGCCACGTCGTTGACCCGGGCCGACAAGGTCCGCTTCCGCTACCGCCTGGAAGGCTGGGATCACACCTGGAATGACGTGGGTGATCGCCGCTTCTGTGGCTATTCGAACCTGGCTCCCGGCGCCTACCGCTTCGTGCTGCAGGCCTGGCGCATCGACGAGGAAGGTCCGCCCCAGGAGCGTTCCATCGAGGTGTACATCCAGCCGTTTTTCTATCAACGCCCCATCTTCCAGGGGCTCGGTGCCCTGCTCATCGCCGCCTTCGGCTGGTGGATCTTCCGCTTGCGGGTCCAGCAGGTGGAGGCCCGCTCGGCCGTGCTCGCCGAGCGGAACCGCATGGCCAGGGAAATACATGACCACCTGGCCCAGGGGTTCACGGGCGTAATCATCCAGCTGGAGGCGGCGGAGGCCAAGCTATCCCGTATGGAGGGGGACCCGACGCCGATCCTGACCCGGCTCGACCATGCCCGCAATCTGGCCGTCGCCAGCCTCCAGGAGGCCCGGCGGTCGGTCATGACCCTCCGATCCAGGAAGCCCGAGGGCACCGACCTCCTGGGCGCCCTCCGTCTGTTGGCGGACCGGTTGCTGGCGGGCACGGACATCCAGGTTGAGCTGGCCATGGTCGGCGAACCCCGGCGCCTCCGGGGACGCCTGGAGGATGAACTCCTGCGCATGGCCCAGGAGATGCTCACCAATGCCCTCCGGCATGGCAAGGCCCGGTGGGTGCGGGTGGTACTCCAGTTCGAAGGCAGGCTGGTTCGCCTTTGCATCGAAGATGACGGCCGGGGCTTCGATCCTTCGGCCGATGTGGCCGGTTACGGCATGCGCAGCATCCGGGAAAGTCTCAAGCAGCTCGGGGGCCAGTTAGATATTGATAGCAGCCAGGGACTCGGGTCCCGCATTACCATCACTCTACCCATCCGGAGGTGGCGTCCATGACCACGATCCCCACAGATAGGATCCGCCTGCTCATCGTGGATGACCACCCGGTCGTGCGTGATGGCCTGGTTTCCATCCTCCACGAAGGTGAACCCGATCTGGAGGTCGTGGGGGAGGCGAGTGACGGGAAGGAGGCCGTGAACAGCTGGCGGACCCTCCGGCCCACGGTAACCATCATGGATCTGCAGATTCCCGGACAGACCGGGGTGGAGGCCATCCTGGCCATCCGCCGGGAGGATCCCGATGCCAAGATCCTCGTGCTCACCACCTTTGATGGGGATGCGGACATCCAGCGGGCCCTGGAAGCGGGCGCCCGCGGCTACCTGCTCAAGAGCGTGCGCAGGGCCACCCTCATCGAGGCCGTGCGAGCCGTCGCCGCCGGCAAACGCTACCTCCCCCCGGCCACGGCGGCCCGACTGGTAGAGGCCATGGAGTCGGAGCGCCTGACCCCTCGGGAAGTCGATGTGCTGAAGCTACTCGCCGAAGGCCAGCGCAACCGAGAGATTGCCGACGCCCTTGGCCTGGCGGAACCCACTGTGAAGATCCACGTGAATAACCTGCTGCGGAAACTCCAGGCCAAGGACCGCACCGAGGCCGCCATCATCGCCCTGAAGCGGGGGCTGATCCACCTCGGTCCAATCACCTAATTCTTAAAAGTGAAGAACACCGCTCCAATCAGACAGAGGCCTGCCCACAGGTGGTTGAGGTGAAGGCGCTCCCGCATCCAGGTCACGGTGAACACCGCAAAGACGAGGAGGGTCACCACCTCCTGGATCACCTTGAGCTGTGGCAGGCTGAAGCGGCCATAACCCATCCGGTTCGCAGGCACCATCAAGCAGTATTCGAAGAAGGCGATCCCCCAGCTCGCCAGGATGGCCAGCCACAGGGCGCTGCTGCGGTACTTCAGGTGGCCGTACCAGGCAAAGGTCATGAAGAAGTTGCTCAAGACCAATAGCACAATGGTCCGCATCGGGGCTACCTCCTCTGGCGTTGCCCAGGCCGGTTTCTACCGCGCGATTTCCACCGCCCGCAGCTCCCGCATGACCGTGACCTTGATCTGTCCGGGGTACTGCATCTCGGATTCGATGCGACGGGAAACATCCTTGGCGATCCAGTAGGCCTGATCGTCGTTGACCGAGCCCGCGTCGACTAGGATCCGGATCTCCCGCCCGGCCTGCATGGCAAAGCTCTTCTGGACGCCCTTGTAGCTGTTGGCGATGCCTTCGAGCTGCTCCAGGCGCTTGACATAGGTCTCCAGCATCTCGCGGCGGGCACCGGGCCGGGCCGCGCTGAGGGCATCCGCCGCCGTGATGAGCATGGCCTCCACCGTGCGGGGCTCGAAGTCACCGTGGTGGCAGCTCATGGCATGGATGACGTCTTCCTTCTCGCCGTAGCGCTGCATGAGCTGCATGCCGATCTCGATGTGGGTGCCTTCCACCTCGCGATCAATGGCCTTGCCGATGTCATGGAAGAGTCCGGCGCGCCTGCACAGACGAGCATCCGAGCCCATTTCCCCGGCCATGTACTCGGCGATGCGGGCCACCTCCTTGGTGTGCTCCAGCACGTTCTGGCCGTACGAGGTGCGGTAGTTCAGGCGGCCGACGAGCTTGTGCAGCTTTGGGTGGACATCCGGGAAGCCCAGTTCGATGCAGGCCGCCTCCCCGATCTCCTTAAGGTGCTGATCCATGTCTAGCTTGACCTTCTCGACCACTTCCTCGATGCGCGCGGGATGGATGCGACCGTCCGCCAGCAGCTTGAGGATGGCCTGCCGGGCCACTTCGCGGCGGATGGGATCGAAGCTGGAAACGACGATGCTCTCCGGCGTGTCGTCCACGATGAGGTCGCAGCCCGTGGCTTTTTCCAGGGCCCGGATGTTACGACCTTCCCGGCCGATGATGCGTCCCTTGAGGTCATCGCTGGGCAGCTGCACAGAGCTCACGGCCTGCTCGGTGACCACGTCGGAGGCCACCCGCTGAATGGCGGCACCGATGGTCCAGCGGGCCTTCTTGGCGGCCTCCTCCTGGGATTCCTCCTCGATGCGACGCACCAGCTTGGCCGCATCCATTCGGGCGGAGTACTCCAGCTGCGAGATCAGTTCCTTCTTGGCATCCTCGCGGGTGAGCCCTGCCACTTCTTCCAGTTTCCTGGCCTGGGCTTCCACCAGGTGTTTGGCTTCGGCTTGCTGGGTTTCCAGCCTCTCGATCTCAGCCTTGCGCTTTTCCGACAGGGTTTCCAGATCCTTGGTCTTCTGGTCCACTGCCTGGGTCTTCTTGTCGAGCCCTTCTTCCTTGGACTGGAGACGCTGTTCCTGCTTCTCCAGGTTCTTCTGGCGCTCGGTCAGGAGCTTCTCGGCTTCCTGGCGGGCCTGGAGGGCCTGTTCCTTGGCCTTGAGTTCGGATTCCTTGCGGACCGACTCGGCATCCTTGGTTCCACGCTCCAGGAGGCGCTGCGCTTCATGCTTGGCCTCCTCCAGCAGTTTCTCCCGCTGGACCTTGGTATCGGCCTCGGCCTTGGCCTGGGCCTGGGAGCTGTCCAGGGTGGCCTTCTGGGCCCGCATGGACATCAGGAAGGCGACTGCACCACCAGCCAGGGCCAGTGCCAGGAAGATCCAGCTGATCAAATTCATGGGCGACTCCAAGGAAGAGGATCCAAAGAGCCACCAGCACCTGAATTGAAAATCCCCGCTCAGTCGTGGAGGCGTGCCGAGTTCCCTAGTGTATAGGGGGGAAACCAGAGTCCCTGGCTAAGGCGCGCCGTCGCGCGGAACGCACAGGACAGGGGGAAGGTTTCCCTAATCGACTTACGGAACAAGAGCTTGGCCATAGTCACGGGCCTCGCAGGGAAATCAGTCTCCGTCCTCGTCAAGGAGTGGCACGGGGGCGGAAGGTTCGTCCGGAACATCGCTCAAGAGCTTGGAAAGGGTCTGTTCCAGGTTGTGGGTGTGCTGGTTGGCTTCCTGTTCCAGGCGCGCCACACGGTGCGCCAGGTTCAGGGCGCCCAGGAGGTACCAGGACGGAGTGTCGAGGCCCTTCGGGACGCTTCCCCATCTTAGCTGGCATTGGGAATCCATGTCCTGAAAGGTGGCCTCAAGGATCCGCAGGGCGGCCGAAAGGGCTTCAGGCTCCTCGGTCTGCACCTCCAGCGACCGTCCCTGGACGGTCACCGTGACCGGCCGGGTGCCCGGAAGCGGCTCCCCGGGCTTCATCCCAGAGACTCCAGGGCCCGGAGGATGGAAGCCACCTGGTCCTTCACCGCCTCGCGGTCCTTCTCCAGAGCGGCGTTCGAGGCCACAACCTCCTCCAGCCGGGCGCGAAGGGCCTGGAGTTCCTGATCGCCGGCCCCCCTCAGGGCATCCAGTTCTTCCTTGAGCTGGTTCCTCTGCTGAACCAGGGCCTGCATCTTGGTTTCGAGTTGTTTCAACAAGTCCATGGGTGCCTCTAGCCCCTCATCTTACGCCCGGAGCTTCGCTCCGAGGACCTCCGCCGCAGCCAGGGCCGCCGAAACCCAGCCATCGACTTCCTCCCCCAGCAGGTTTCGATCTGCCTGGAAGCGCAGGCGCATCAGCCAAGCCTGGCGACCTTCCGGCAGGCTCTTGTGGCGGAACACATCCACACAACGGAGGTCTTGCAGGCACTCCGAAGGCAGGGCCGACTTCATGGCCATGGCCAGGATCTCGTAGGACTGCCCCAGGTTCACCAACAGGGAGAGATCCCTTTCCACCGAGGGAAAGCGGCTGAAGGGACGGAAGGCTGGAATGATGCGCTCGGGGGCCTGGGGCAACCCAGAAACGGGGACCTCGAACCCGAAGAGGCCCTCCCCGAGGACCCGCACCTCCGGCAATCCCTCCCAACCCAGGGCCTTGGCGATGCCGCAGAGATCGGCTTCACGCACGGGTCTGGCCGGGCTCAGGAAATCCTCCCCACCCAGGACGCCGCCCCAGACCACCCCCAGGGTGTGGCGCTCCAAAGGACCCTTGGCACTGCTGGCATAGGTCGGGCCCAACTCGAAGAGCCGGACCTCGCGGGTTCCCTGACGGAAATTGTGCTCTGCAGAGGAGCGGAGGCTCGGCAGGAGGGAGCCCCGCATGACCGAGAACTCCTGGCCCAGCGGATTCGAGAGGATGCGGCCCTCGGCGTGGTTCTCGGGGCTCACAAAGGCGGCGTCCGCCTCGGGGCTAATGAACCCGTAGGTCACCGTCTGGTGGAAGCCCAGGTGGGCCAAGCGGCGGCTGAGACGCTGGCGCTGGAGGTAGGGAGCGGAAAGGGGTTCCGGTGGGCCTTCCAGAGGCGGCAGCACGGAGGGGATGTGCTCGTAGCCCCTCAGTCGCAGCACCTCCTCGGCGAGGTCTTCGGCGATGGCGAGATCATGGCGCCAGGAGGGCGAGACCACGCTGAGCTGGTCGCCCAGGAGGTCCACCACACAGCCCAATCGCCTGAGCACCTCGGCCGCCTCGGCCAGAGACAGGGGCTCACCAGCTACCCGGGCCAACAGTGAGGCTGACAGCACCAGCGTATCGCTGGCAGCCGGCACGGACCCGACAGTCCAGGCCCCCACCAGCTTCGCCCCGGACCAAGCCTGGAGGCGCCCCACCAGCAGGTCCCGCGCCACCGTCGCCATGGCTGGGTCGGCTCCCCGACCGAAGCGATGCGAGGCATCCGTGTGCAGGCTGTGGCGCCGGGCTGTGGCCCGCACGGTCTTCGCATCGAACCAGGCGCTTTCCAGCAGCACGCGGCGGGTGGCTTCGGTCACCTTGGTGCCCTCTCCGCCCATGACGCCGGCGAGGGCGATGGGGCCTGCCTCATCGGCGATGACGAGGTCCCGCGTCGTCAGCGTTCGGGTGATACCGTCGAGCGTCACCAGCGTCTCGCCGGCCTTGGCCCAGCGGATGGACACGGCCCCCTGGATGCGGTCCGCGTCGAAGGCATGGGTGGGATGGCCGTAGCGGTGCAGGAGCTCGTTGGAGGCATCCACCGCAGGCAGTTTCTTGGGCGAGGCTTCCAGGGCCAGCAGGAAGGCCTGCACGTCCTGGGGCGTAGTACCTTGGCCCACCTCGAGCACGGCCGTGCTGTAGATGGGGCAGGCGGCACTTTCGAGGCGCACCTCGACCACAGGCGATTGCTCGGTGACTGCCGGCGTCCCGAGGGGCGCAAGCGGTTTCTCCAGTTTCGCGGCGATCTCCCGCGCCATGCCGCGATGGGACATGGCGTCCCCTCGGTTGGCGGTGATATCCACATCCAGCGTATCAAGCCCTTCTCGGGTGGCCGCGCCATCCACGGGAAAGCCCAGCGAAGCCAGCAGCTCGGAGAGCTGGCGGGCATCCAGGCCGGCGCTGGCGGGAATCTCCTGGGCGAGGGCCTTCCGTTCGATCCACATCAGTCCAGCCCTCCCATGGCTTGTAGGAAGCGCTGATCATTCTCGAAGAACAGGCGCAAATCCGGTGTCTGGCTCAGCATCATGGCCATGCGCTCGACCCCCATGCCGAAGGCCCAGCCGGACCATTCGTCGGGATCGATGCCAGCGTACCGCAGCACGTTGGGATGGATGAGCCCCGCGCCGAGGATCTCCACCCAGCCTGAGCCCTTGCATACGCGGCAGCCCTTGGCGCCGCAGAGCGGGCAGCTCACATCCACTTCGCAGCCGGGTTCCACGAAGGGGAAGTACGAGGGCCGGAGGCGGATCTCCGTGTGGGGGCCGAAGAGCGCGCGCAGGGCATATTCGAGCGTGCCCTTCAGGTGCTGCATGCCGATGCCGTGGCCCACGAGCATGCCCTCGACCTGATGGAACATGGGGCTGTGGGTAGGATCGATCTCGTCCTTGCGGTAGACGCGCCCGGGGGCGAGGAAGCGGACGCCGCCTCGCGCCGCGAGGTCCGGCGCCACCCGTAGCAGGGTGCGCACCTGCACAGGGCTGGTGTGCGTCCGGAGCAGCAGCTCCGGGTGCACCGCGAGGTAGAAGGTGTCGGACGAGGCCTTGGCCGGATGATCCTCGGGGATGTTCAGGCCGTCGAAGTTGTGGGCCTCGGTTTCGACTTCGGGGCCTTCCTCCACATGGAAGCCCAGGGGGCGAAACACCTCCACCAGCCGGTCCATGAGGCGGTTCAACGGGTTCAAGGCACCCTGGGCCGGCGTGGGCGGCGGCAGGGCGGGATCCCAGCTTGAGGCCAGCGCATTCAGACTCTTCTTGGCGGTTTCCAACTCAGCCTGACGATGCTTCAGCCCCTCCTCCCACTGCTGCTTGAGAGCATTGATGGCCGCACCCAGATCGCGCTTCTGCTCCTTCGGAGCCACCTTGAGCAGCTCCATCAGGCGGGCGGCATGGCTCGCCTCGCGGCCCACGTAGATGCCCTTCAGACGGAGCAGCGAGTCCAGGTCTCCGCATGCGGCCAACGCCCTGGGAAAGGCCTGGCCCGCCTCGAGTATCTCCGCGGGAAGAAGCTGGTCCATGGTTACCCTCAACACAAAGAAAGGCCGCTCGCGCGGCCTTTCGGGTGTCTGCGATGGTGCGTCGCGATCAGCCCTTGGCCACGGCCACGAGCTTGGTAAATGCTTCGGGATTGCGCACGGCGAGATCCGCGAGGATCTTGCGGTCCAGGTCCACGGAAGCCTTCTTCAGGCCGCCCATGAACTTCGAGTAGTTGGTGCCGTTCTGTCCGCAGGCGGCGCTGATGCGCACCACCCAGAGACGGCGGAAATCACGCTTCTTGACCTTGCGGTCGCGGTAGGCGTAGCCAAGGGCCTTTTCGACGGCTTCCTTGGCAGAGCGGTACAGGCGGGACTTGGCGCCATAGAAGCCCTTCGCGAACTTCATCATTCGCTTGCGGCGCTGGGCGCGTTTAAAGCCACGTTTTACGCGAGTCATGTTGCTTCCTTTCCTCGAGGCAGCGCGCTCAGAGTTGAACGAACTTTAGGGGCCTCATCGGGGGTGGCCTCAGCCACCGGGTTGAACCTTCGATTGTAGGATCTCAGGTCTGAGAGAACAAGCTGCGCGCAGGCGTAGCCTGCGCGTTAACGGGATCCCCGCAGGGGATCCCGCAAGAACTCAGGCATACGGCAGCATTGCCATGACGGCCTTCTGATCGGCCTTGGAGACCATGCGGCCCATGTCCAGCTGGCGCTTGCGCTTGGCGGTTTTCTTGGTCAGGATGTGACGCTGGTGCGAGCAGCCGCGCTTGAACTTGCCGCTGGCGGTCTTCTTGAAGCGCTTCTGGGCGCCCTTGTGGGTCTTGATCTTGTAACCGCTCATGGGGTCCTCACTGGATCTGGGCTTCGGTTGCTGGTGTTTCAGGCTTGGGGGCCTTGGGCTTCTTGGGGGCCTTGGGCACTTCGATGATCTTGGGAGCGAGGATCGCGTGCATATCGCGGCCATCAATGCCGGCGCCCTTTTCAACGATGGCCTTGTCGCCGACCCGCTGAATGACTTCCTCGATGATCCTGTAGCCGATGTCGCGATGGACGACCTCGCGTCCGCGGAACATGACCACCACTTTGACTTTGTCTTCTTCCTCCAGGAACCGCAGGATGTGTTTCACCTTGAAGTCGAAGTCGTGGTCATCGGTCTTGGGGCGGAACTTCACTTCTTTGACCACGATGTTCTTTTGTTTCGCGCGAGCCGCGTGTTCCCGCTTGGCTTCCATGAACTTGTACTTGCCGTAGTCCATGATCCGACATACGGGTGGCTGAGCGTTTCCGGCCACTTCCACGAGGTCGAGGCCGCGCTCTTCTGCGATCCGGATGGCCTGGTGGGGAGGCATCAGGCCAAGCTGTTCGCCATCTTCGGAGATGACGCGGACCTCTTGGGCCCGGATGCCGTCGTTGATGCGGGTCTCGTTTGGACGAATGGTTCCTCCCCTAGTTGCACAAGGACAAAAAGTCTAACACTTGACTTGGCTTCCGCCAAGCACGGAAAACCAAATCAACGTTGCCTGAATCGAACTTCGCCGGCCAGCATCGTCAGGAATCCATCCAGACTCTGGACCCCCAGGTCGCCCCGGTGGCGGTGGCGCACGGACACTGTCCCGGCTTCGGCTTCCCGGTCCCCGATGACCAACATGT